>JAIROT010000089.1 GCA_031257385.1 Treponema sp. | reverse complement strand
CATGCGGATTGCGTCACAAAAGGCGGTATGCCAGGTGATACGCTTGGGATCAAGGTTTACCGGGGCTTCGCGGTCATTACCGATAGGGACGCCTCCTGCCGTTACTGTAGACCATGCGGGCCGGTTGTACAAGTGGCCGCAGGGGAAAAAAGGCGCCGGCATTTTCCCTTCCGTATATTGCGTCTACCGCGCTTTCAGGAATGTCCCGGTCCGGGGAACCAAAAAGGGCCTCAGTCAAAAGCGCCTATCCCCCAAGGTGCTGTACCAGTATTCTTATGCCGATAGCGATTAGTATAAGGCCGCCCGCTATTTGCGCCCACTTTTCCAGCATCACTCCGGCGAGGCGGCCAAACTCAAATCCGCAGAGGCAGATCAGAAAGGTGACGCCGCCGATGACGGCGGCGCTTCCCCAGACGCCGTGGCCCATGATGCTCAAGGAAACGCCCGCGGCGAGCGCATCGATACTGGTTGCCACCGAGAGGACAAGGAGGGTTCTCATGCTGCAGATGTCGACGGGGCTTGCCTGGCCGGATGTGTCTTTGCGGCGGCGCAGCGACTCAACGATCATTTTTCCGCCGATAAAGACCAGCAGAGCGAAAGCGATCCAGTGGTCAAAAGCTTCGATGCAGGATACAAAGGCGCTGCCCAGATACCAGCCGGCCAGGGGCATGAGAAACTGAAAGAGGCCGAAGAAAAAACTCGCCCTGACTGCGTGGAAGAGCCGCAGATCCCGAATAACGATTCCGGAACTGACCGAGACCGCAAGGGCGTCCATTGAAAGGCCCAGGGCGATTAACAGCAAGGCTATCATCTTGCCGCGCCGTTTTCGAATAATTTAACGAGGTAGGTGTCCATCAATATTTCCACAAGGGCCGTTCCGGAGGAACGGATGAGGATGTCATATTCCGCGGTGAGCGCAAGGCAGGCGTCGACGGCGTCATTGGCGCCGGGGCCCCTGCCGCCAAACCGGCGGGCCGCAGCGGCGTAATCGTCCCTGGTCTTGGGCGCGGCAAGCCCTATCTTCCTGAGTTCAAAATTGTCCGCCCCCTCTCTTTCCAAAAGGGCAAGATAGTCGCGGAGTTTTCTGAAACACCACGCGAGCACCGCAAGAATGCCCTGGGCGGTTTCTTTTGCCGCAAGGAGAGAGTGCAGGGATTCAAGGGCCCGGGAAAGATCCCCCGCGGCAATTCGGGAAAAAAGGGTAAAGGCCGACTCCTCCCTGCTGTGGGAAAGCCATTTCTCCACGTCCTTCGCCTCAACCGGCCGGTCTTTTGACAGAAAGAGCATAAGCCGGGAGCATTCCCTCCTGAGCGCCTCGGTGTTGTTTTCCACCAGCTCAAGAATCGTTTCGATTCCCCCAGAATCAATTTTGAACCCTTCCCGCTGAAAAAAATTACGCAGCCATTCGGATTTTTCGTTTTCAAAAAGCTCGTAAAATACCCGCCGGTTTTCCCTGGGTACCGCATTGTCAAGACCCGCGGCGAGTTTTGTTTCTTCGGAGACAAGGATCAGCGTGGTGTCTTCTTCGAGGTTTTCCATACAGGAAGCGAGCAGATCGATTTCATTTTTTTTTGTGATCTGATCGGCGTTTTTTATCAGAAAGAGCCGGGATGCCGAAAAAAGGCTGTGATTCTGAATGGCCGCCGCCATCAGGTTTACCGGCGTTTCCCCTGCGTAAAAGACGCTCTCCTCCGCCCCTGCGTTTTTTTTTCTGATTGCGTCAATATCGTCCTGTTTTTTGCCCAGCTCAGGACCGAGGAATGCATAAGCGCCGGCGGCATGGGCGCCGGACTTTTTCACACCGGAAAATTGCTTGCCCGCGGCCATTGTTAGTAAAAGCGGATGATACTGGAGAGGCGGCCCAAAATCCGTACGTCCTGGCAGTAGATGGGTTGATAGGCGGGATTTTCCGCCTGTAGTTTTATTCTGCTGCTTTCTTTGAAAAACCGTTTCAGCGTTACCGCGTCGTCCACCACGGCTACGGCAATCTCGCCGTTGCGGATCGTGTTTTGCTTTTCGATAATCGCCATGTCCCCGTCCATAACGCCGATGCCGGACATGGAATCCCCCCGGACTTTCAGGGCAAAATATTTCTTGTTTTTTTTGAGCATGGACTGATGCAGGGTAATGGTCCCGTCCCAGTTTTCTTCGGACAGAATAGGGTTGCCGGCGGCCACGGTCCCCAAAATGGGAATATCCGTCAGGTGCATCACGCCTTCTTCTTCATCGCTCCGGACGATTTCCATGGTACGGGACCGTTTGTCGCTTTGCTTGAGGCGGCCTTTTTTCTTGAGGGCCGTTACGTGATCCTGGGCCCCTTTTAGGGAAATGGAAAAATGCTCCGCTATCTCCCGAATGGTGGGAGGGTATAGATGCATGTTGATATGTTCCGCAATAAAGGATAGCACTTCATTTTGGCGTTCCGTCAGTCCTTTCATCGTTCTTCCTTTTTAGTGGCTATATTGATATTATGTTTTCTCAATTTGGCGTGCAGATTACTCGGATAAATACCGATGGCTTCCGCAGTCTTGGATATAATACCACCGTTTCTGGAAAGATGGAACTCCAAATAATGTTTTTCAAAATTTTCTTTGGCTTCGTTAAAATTTTGGTCCAGAATATCCGGAGGGAGGGAAAACGAGGCGTCTCCGGCGATTCCGTTCCGCCAGTCCGCCGGAAGATCCCCGCCTGCGGGGCTTTTCCGCATCAAATTCACCAGGGCGGCGGCGCCGATGCTCCCTTCCCGGTACATCACCGCTACACGCTCGGCCAAATTTTTCAGTTCCCGGACATTCCCCGGCCAGTTGTAGGAAGAGAGGAACTGCAGGGCGTCTTCTTCCAGCTCAACCGTTTCCGCGCCCAGGTTTTTCAAAAAATAGTAGAGCAGCAGGGGAATATCTTCGGGCCGTTCCCGCAGGGGGGGGATATGGATAGGAATAACATTCAGCCTGAAAAACAGGTCCTGCCTGAAGCGGCCTTCCGCACAGGCCTTTTCCAGGTCCTGATTGGTTGCCGACACAATGCGGACATCGGTTTCGATGGTTTTCTCCCCGCCCAGGCGCTCGACTTTTTGCTCCTGAATGGCCCGCAACACCTTTGCCTGGGCCGAAAGACTCATGTCGCCGATTTCGTCGAGGAAGAGCGTGCCGCCCCTGGCCGCCTCAAAACGGCCCCTGCGGCTGGTAACCGCATCGGTAAAGGCCCCTTTTTCATGGCCAAAGAGTTCGCTTTCAATGAGGGTGTCCGGTATGGCGGCGCAGTTCACTTCCACAAAAGGGCCGCCCGCACGGGGGGAGGCCAGGTGAATTGCGCGGGCCACTATCTCTTTTCCGGAGCCGTTTTCCCCGGTTATCAGAACCCTGGCGTCGCTTGCCGCGGCCTGTTTTGCCAGTTCCCGCACTTCCTTTATGGCGGCGCTGGCCCCAAGAATATCGTCATGGACAAGGAAATTGCCCTTTTTCAGGTCCTGGTTTTCCTTGCGGAGTTTGCCCATGGCAAGGGCGTTGCGGCACACGGTGAGGATCTTGTCAAGGGAGAGCGGCTTCTCCAGAAAATCAAAGGCCCCCAGCTTGACCGCCCGTACCGCCATGTCCACATTGGCGTGGCCGGAAATCATCACCGTTTCCACATCGGGCCAATCCCGGCGGATCTGCTCAAGCGCCTCCATGCCTCCCATTCTGGGCAGAAGCACATCGAGAAAAACCAAATTGATCCGTTCTTTTTCCAGCAGTTCAAGGCCCACAATGGCGTCCTCGGCTGTGAAAACCCTGTACTTTTCATCTTCAAGTATCGACGCAAGAGTCAGCCGGATTCCCGCTTCATCATCAATGATGAGAATTGCAACCATTATGCCCTCTCCGCCTCTGCTACGGCAGGCGATCCTTCCGCACTGAATTCTTGTTTGTCAACAAGCAAATCCATAAAAAAAGTAGTTCCCATGCCTTCCGCCGAATTAAACCAGATAGCGCCCCCGTGATCATTCACAATCCGTTCAACTATCGGAAGCCCAAGACCGGTACCGGACTCTTTGGTAGTAAAATAGGGGGTAAAAATGAAAGGACCTTCCTGTTTACCGATCCCCTTACCAGTGTCCTTGATACTGAGTCTACAATACTGAATCTCCCGCTTCTTGACAAGGTCCGAGCGGATTTCGATGAGCCCCTTGCCGTCCATGGCATCAATGGCGTTGATGATGAGGTTGGTCAAGACCTGGGAGAAGCGGTGTTTGTCGATTTTTACCGCCATATCGTCCTCCACGTGTTCAATGTCAAAGCGCAGCCCGGAGTAGGAACTGCGGTAGGGGCCGATGATTTCCTCCACGGTTTCCCGCAGTCTGGTCCATGAGCGGGAAGGTTCCATCGGCTTGGAAAGCGTCCTGAATTCGGTGAGCAGCGTGGAAAGCCCCTCGGTTTCCTGGATAATCGCCATCATGGAGCTTTCAAGAATTTCGCCGATCCGCTCCGGCTCGTTCCTCCATCTCCGCAGAGTCCGCTCCGCGGAGAGTTTGATCGGCGTCAGGGGATTTTTGATCTCGTGGGCAAGCTGCTGGGCCATATTCTGCCAGATCGATATTTTTTCCGCCTTTACCAGAGCCGAGCGGGATTTTTCCAGGTCCTGCACCATGGCGTTAAAGGAACGGATTAAAAGGCCCAGCTCATCTCCCCTGCGGGCTAAAATCTGAATCGAAAAATCCCCCTCCGCCACGCGGCGGGTCGCGTCGGTCAGTTCCACAATGGGGTGGGTTACCCGTCTGGTAAATGAAATGGCGATGATCACCGTCATAAGCAGGGTGGGAAAGAAAAACACGATGCAGTAAAAAAAGATCAGCGGCCGCAGATTGTCCCGCAAAGAATCAAAAACCTCGAACTGGGCGCCCTGGTTTTCAATAGCAGCCAGCCCCAGGTCAAAATCTTCACCCAGCTCATAGCTTATCAGCATAAGGCGGTTTTCCCCCGTTAATTGCACGTAACGGATGAGTCCCGAATCGCGGGGGAGTTCCCGAAACACATAGCCCTGTTCCTTGGCGGGCGGCGAAGGGAGCCGGCTGTTTTCCCTGCCGGTAAAGGCGGTTTCCCGCCAAATCCCGTCCGCGGACTCAAATTCCTGCAGGGCCGCGATTCCGGCGGGAAGGGCTCCCCCCGGGTCCAGGCGGGAAAAATTAGTCTCTTTTAGAATATTGTCAAAGCGTTCAACATGAAAGGAATAATTATCCACCGCGAAATTCCTGCCTGCGGCGGTAGCGGCGGCGGCGTCAATGCTCCGCCAGAAGCGGATGATCTCGACAGCGGAAAGGCCGGTAATGAAGGTCATGGGCGTGGCGGCGAAAACAACGATGACGATAAAGTAGGCCAAAAGGCGGGCTTTAAATTTACTCCCCGGCCGGCGGGCGATAATATCGGCGACAAGACTGAAAAGGGAAGCTCCCAGAAAAACCAAAAGCGCCCCGGGAATGGTAAAGAACACAATCAGGTTGAGCCGATCCGGCATCTGCCCGTCCCGGAGAATATTTGAAAAAAAGTTTTGGGAAAAAAGAACCGTTATGATGCAGAGCAGCGCGTAGATCAATATCAGGATACGAACATTGGTAATAATCGAATATTTCGGACGGGTTCTGCCTTTTTTCATTCTTCCTCAAATTTCGATTCAAAAAGCCGGACCAGGGCATTTGCCGCCGCTTCCTCATCATCCCCTTCGGCGATGATCTTTATTTCCGTTCCGTAGGCCGCCCCCAGGGTGATAACGCCCATGATGGATTTCGCGTTGATCCGGTCATTGTCCTTTTCAAAATAAATACTGCACTTAAAATCCTTGGTAGCCTGAACCAGCAGGGCCGCGGGGCGGGCGTGAATTCCGGCCCTGTTTTGAATGGTAACGATTTTCTCTATCATGCTTCTTCCCTAAATAACATCGTCATGCCCAAAAAATACCGAGCGGGCGGTATCGCTTTCGATCCATTTAAGAATATTTTTGTTGAATTCCCTGGCCGAGTTGTAACCCATTGACTTGAGCCGCTCGTTCATCGCCGCGGTCTCGATAATGATGGGAATATTCCGGCCTGGCTTGACCGGTATTTCCAGCTTGGGAATACTCACCCCCAGCACCTTCATCACCTGCTCCTCGGTGCCCAGGCGGTCGTAGGTTCTGGAGGAATCCCATTCTTCCAGAACCACCACCAGTTGAATTTCCTTCCGTTCCCTGATGGCCCTGACTCCGAACATGTGGGTAATGTTGATAATCCCCAGACCGCGTATTTCCATGTGATGCCCGATGATCTTGTTCGCCCCGGCGCCCATAAGGATATTGCCGTTCACGCAGTGAATGTCCACCACATCGTCCGCCACCAGACGGTGCCCCCGGTGAATAAGCTCCAGGGCGGTCTCGCTCTTTCCCACCCCCGAATCCCCCAGAATCAAAATCCCCAGGCCAAAAACCTCCACCAGTACCCCGTGGATACTCTGCCTTGGAGCGAAAATTTCGGAAAGAATCCGCGTCAGGCGGGTGGAAAAATCCGCGGTTCCTAGGTCTGTTTGCAGTATGGGGCACTGGGCCGCTTCGGCAATATCGTAAAATTCCCTGTGCGGGAGCAGATTATGGGTAAAAATACAGCAGGGAATGGGATAACTGAACATTTTTTTGATGGTCTCGGTTTCCCCCTCCCTCTCAAGCCGGCGGAGAAAGGAAACCTCTCCCCTCCCGATAAGCTGGATCCGCGGATAGGCAAAATCCTCGTAGAAACCCATGATGGCCCCCATGGGGCGGTTCAAATCCGGAATGTTGATCTCTCTGGTCAACCCCTTCCGTCCGCCGATACAGTGGAGATTAAGGGAATTATGTTCCTTGAGATCAATATCGATCAGATCCAGAACGGTAAAGCTCTTGTCGGCCATGGTTCTATTCTACAGGAAAAAACATATCGGCGCAATGTAACGCATTGCCTCAAGCAGGAAAAACACATAGAAAGCCGCATCTTTCTTTTTTGGGGCGCATTTTTGCGTGCCGGACACGCAAAAACCGGGCTTTCCGCTCCAATTCCCCGGAATTGCTCCGCAATTCCTGCGGGATTTCCGATTCAATCCCTCCTATGCGCTTTTTTTCTTCAGACTCCGCGGGGTCTGTCCCCATGGAGAAACCCGCTATGACAGCGGTAAACAGGTGGCTCCTATGCGTTTATTCGACAGTCTGGTTTAATACCCCGCGGCTTGCCGTGGCTCAAACAACGTAACAATTTCAAAAATTCGGTATTAAACCAGACGGTATTATAAATTTTCTCTCGAACGAGCCTCCGATCAAGAAATTGCCCCACGTTCCAGATACCGCGCGGCTTGCCGCGCGGAGGCTCATTCGTGCTGAGGGGTTTAATATCCTGCGGTTTGCCGTTGCCCAAATGAGCCTCCGCGGAGCAGAACTCCGGGGTATCTTAGGCGTTGTGTTAGTTTGATGGGCTAAAGCCCCACAGACTCCTGGCTTTACCGGATTATGGATAATGGCCTTTACAGGCAATGATATACAGGTTTTTGTTTTCATCGGCTGAATATATAAGCCGGTTTGCGTCATCAATATGGCGACTGTATGCTTTAATGTGTTTTAAAAATTCAGGCTTGCCCATACCTTGCATTAATCCGTTGCGTTGAATGTCTTTTATGAGTTCGTTTATCTTTTTAAGGGTTTTCCGGTCTTCTGTCTGCCATTCCATGTATTCCTTAAAGGCTTGGGCATGAAAAGTTACGTCAACCATTCACCATAGCCTCAAGTTCCGCCATGGTTTTTACAATGCCTTTGCCTTCATCAAGTTCTCTGATACGATTCTGCAATTCTTCGGTAAAAGCCGCATTGTGCAGTACCTTTTCCCATTCATCATATTCGTCTTTGGGCAAAATAACAATTTCACGCTGATGAAAGATGTTTTTCAGATTTTGGATAATATCGGCGTTGAGTTCGTCCGCTTTAAAATGGTAGGTTGGATACATACATATTCCCTCTTCAATTCAAATATACCTTGTCCGGCAACGAATGGCAAGGGCCAGCAATTCTCAGTTTAGAAATTTTTCATACAGAAAAACTTAAAAATGAACAACCCAAGAACCCGTCTTCCCTCCCCCAGGAGCCTGTGGGACTTGTGGATTTTTGCGGCCCTTGACCGCAAAAACCCCCGATTTTTGGGCTCCTTTGGGAGTCTGCAATCGGGTAGGAGGCTGCCCATTATTTGGGCAGCCGTCCTCCCACACCACCGTGCGTACCGTTCGGTACACGGCGGTTCAATGGATTACGTG
>JAIROT010000061.1 GCA_031257385.1 Treponema sp. | reverse complement strand
CTTTAACCGTTGTATATTTTTACCAAAGAACCAGGGGCAATTTATTTAAAACATTTTAACTGAAATTGCCGGATTTGGCCCTTTTTTTGCCCCCCCCCCCCCCCTCCAATAGACTCACTTGAATCTCTTTTAAGAGGGGATGACTCTGTCCACAGAGCCGCATCCCTTCCACATACGCAAAAACGCCGGATGTCTCCGCATGGAGGCATACCGGCTTTTTTTTGCCGGCGGGCATACGTACAAGGAGAAAGATTATGAAAAGAACGATGCTTGGGAGAATGGCAGTTTTCGCGCTCGTAATGGGTATGCTGCTTACCGGATGTCCCACTGGCGGCGGCGGCCCCGGAGGCCCCGACCCCGACCCCAGCCCCGGCGGGACATCACCTAACGTGTTTACGATCACTGGAATTACAACTCAATTAAGAGATTGGTCCCAAAAGACATGTGTTGTTGGTATGTATCCTCAAAATACAACTGCAGCGGAGGCTTTAAGCGATACAAAAAGAATTTATGGTCTCGAACCTGGTTTGCCTCAATTCATTGTTGCCGGAAGAGAAGTTTATCACAATACCGCTACCGGGCCAACTGGAAACTGGACACAGAGCGGTACTTTGAAATCACCAGGTAATAAATTTGCCAATGATTGGCGTGGAAGCGGTACCTTTACCGGTTATTGGTTATTGCAGGATAGCACTGGTAAATATAGGGGCTATCAGTTAAAAGTACCAAAAACAATAAGTGCAGGTGAAACCACTACCGTTCATGCGGTAAATGACTTTAAGTTGGTACTAGAAGAGTAAAATAATATGAACTGTATTTGGGCTGTTTTTTCAAACAGCCCTTTTTTGACTTTTTCGGTGGATTTTTCTTCATGATTTATGTGCCGTCCCGGCGGACGGCCTGGCCATGGAATACTTGCATACCCATACGCTATGGGTTAGACTATTTATATCCTGTATTTCCGCCTCCTGCCCTGAAACTTTGAGCCGGTTCACCGGCGGGGGCTTGCTTGCGGAATTGTCAAACTTTTGGGCCTCCGGCAAAGCCGGCGATTAGCTGTTTTAGAATTTTCCTGTGCCGCAATGGGCCCGCGGGGAGGGTTGTATGGCGAAAAAAGTGCTGGTACTGCTGGCCAATGGATTCGAGGAAGTGGAGGCGGTTACGCCTGTTGATTATCTCCGCCGGGCGGGACTGGAAGTCATTAGCGCCGCGATTGGGGGAAGCCTGGCGCTCAGGGGAGCGCGCGGCATTACCATAAACGCCGATGTTACTTTGGGGGAACTGGCGGGAAAGGGGAAGGCCGCCGCCGCTTCCTGGGACGCGGTGATCCTTCCCGGCGGCATGCCCGGCGCTTCAAACCTGGCCGCTTCCAGGGAGACGGGCGCGCTGCTCAGGGAAATGGCCGCTGCCGGTAAATGGGTATGCGCCATCTGCGCTTCCCCGGCGGTGGTTCTCGCCCCGCTGGGTCTCCTGTCGGGCAAAAAGTTTACCTGCTATCCCGGTATGGAAGAAAAGGTGCGGGGCGGAAAGTGGTCCGGGGACAGGGTAGTAGTAGACGGCAATATCATCACCAGCCGGGGGGCCGGAACCGCCGGCGCTTTCGCGGTGGCCGTAATCGGCGGCCTGCTTGGTGAGGCGGAAGGGAAAAAAGTCGCCGAGTCGGTACTGCTGTAAGCGCGCCCTGTCTTGGGTATTAATGCGCCGGTTTTAGGCCGGGCTTTTCTTCCGCGCCCGGGGCCGACTCGAAAAAAGTAAACGCCGATGCCCGGCAGTTTGCCGCGCCCTGTTCCTTCCCTGCGCGATAAGATATACTAAATTTAAGAAAACTTAACGAGGACGGAAAAATGGTTATTTTAACGTTAAATTGCGGTTCTTCATCGGCTAAATATCAGGTTTACGACTGGGACGCCAAAGACATTCTGGCGGTGGGTATTGTGGAAAAAGTGACTATAGCGGGTTCCTTTATTACCCATAAGGTGAAGGGCAGGGAAGAATATTCAGCACAGAAGGACTGCCCTACCCATACCGACGCGGTGCAGTGGATCATCAATCTCCTGACCAGCAGGGAACAGGGGGTGATCAGCGACATGTCGATGATCGGGGCGGTGGGCCACCGTGTGGTACATGGCGGGAACAAGTTCACCAAATCGGTGATTGTGGATGACGCGGCGATGAAGGCTTTTGGCGAGATGCAGGACATGAGTCCCCTGCACAATCCGGCCAATATTATGGGGATTGAGGCTGCGAAAAAGGTGCTGCCCAATGTGCCCCACTGCGCCGTCATGGATACGGCCTGGCACCAGACCATGCCGCCTGAGTCCTACCTTTACGCGGTGCCCGGCGAATGGTATGAGAAGTACCATGTGCGGCGCTACGGCTTCCACGGAACGAGTTTTTTGTACACCGCCAAACGGGCGGCGGTGCTGCTTGGTAAAGATCCTTTCAGGACCAATTTGATTATCTGCCACCTGGGAAACGGCGCGTCGGTGAACGCCGTTAAGGACGGCTGTTCTTTTGACACTTCCATGGGTATCACTCCCCTTGAGGGCCTCGTGATGGGTACCCGTTCAGGAGATCTCGACCCCGCCCTCCCTTTTTACATTATGCGCAAAACCGGCATGAGCGCGGCGGAAACCGAGAGCGCCCTGAACAAAAAAGCGGGACTGCTCGGCCTTACCGGTCAGTACACCGACCGCCGGGATATTCAGGCCGCGGCGGTCAAGGGGGACAAACAGGCCCTGCTCGCCCAGCGCATCGAAGCCCAGCGGGTCAAGAAATACATCGGCGCTTACCAGGCCACACTGGGCAGGGTTGACGCCCTGGTTTTTACCGCGGGCGTCGGTGAGTTTGCCTGGTTCATCAGAAAGAAAATTCTGGATGGGCTTGAAGGCATCGGCATTGTCTACGATCCGGCAAAGAACGAGATGTCGCATACCAGAAACACGGAGACCATCATCAGCAAGCCTGAGTCAAAGATTCCGGTTTACATCATCCCCACCGACGAGGAGCTGGTGATGACCGAGGATGCTTATGCCCTGATGAAGGGGACTTACGATGTGCACACCAGGTTCAGCTATTCCTTCCAGAGCAGGGATTATGTAAACAAGGGCCGCGCCGAGGGATTGAAAAGCGAGCTGGCAAAGCATCCGGAGCTGGCAAGCATTATCGCCTCTCCCAGGTGAGGTTTTTTGCCGCGTACCGTAATGAAAAAAACTGATCTGCTCTGTATCGGTAATGCGATTGTAGATGTATTTGTCAAGGTTGATTCCGCCTTTATGGACCGGCAGGGGATAGGGGAAGCGGTACAGCACATAAGCCGTGATCAGGCGGAACTTATCCTGAAAGAGGGCGGCGCTAATACGCCGGTTTTCAGCTCCGGGGGCGGCGCGGCCAATGTGGCGAAGATCGCCGCGCTGCTGGATATGGACGCGGCTTTTGCGGGCTGTGTGGGACAGGACGAGTTAGCCGCAATTTTCGAAAAGAGCCTGGAAGACGCCGGGGTTTCCCCCTTTCTCAGCAGGGGAACGGAAAAAACCGGCGTCTGCCTGATGCTTTCAAACGGCGGGGAAACCCGCATCGCGGCCTCTCCCGGAGCGGCGCTGGAATTTACCGGCGCCGATGTGCGGGAAGATATGATCGCCGCCGCCGAGCTGGTGGTAATTGACGGCTATATACTCGACCGCCGGCCTCTGGTGCACCGGATTTTGCAGTTGTCGGATCGGCACGGAATCCCCGCCGCCCTGGACGCGGCCTCGCTTTTTCAAATCCGGGAAAAAACCGAAGAGATATTGCACTACAGCCGGAATTACCCGCTGATCGTTTTTATGAACGCCGATGAAAGTATTGTATTTTATAATACGATTAAAAAAAGCGCGCAGGTGGAAGATTTTCACAGCGAGCAGGAAAAAGAAAAAATAATTCTACGGTATATCTGCCCTGTACTGAAACTCATCACCGACGGGGAAATTTTTCCTGTTTTCGTTATCAAACTCGGAAGCCGGGGCGCGGTGGCGGTAGCCGGAGGCAATGTATACAGGGAAGAAACGTTCGCTGTCATCCCCCGCAGTACCGTGGGCGCCGGGGACGCTTTCTGCGCCGCCTTTCTTTCCGCCTGGATTCGGGGCAAGTCCCTTGGCGAGTGCGCGGCTCTGGGAAACAAGGTCGCCCGCGAAATACTGGAAGTGCCGGGCACCAACATAAAAACGGACAAACTCAAGACCTTCGCCAAACAGCTTAAAGCGCATCCCCGCCATTAAAATACGGGAAACTGCAGGGGAACCGAAAAAACAAGCGGTTTTTAGAGCCTCCCTAAGGAAGCACTGATTTATTCAATCGAGAATAAATCAGTGCTACTTTAATGTGGTTTTTTCGCAGTTTTCCGTAGGAAAACGAGAAAAATAATAGGGCAACGCTGATTAGCGTCA
>JAIROT010000060.1 GCA_031257385.1 Treponema sp. | reverse complement strand
GCCCCCAACCACAAAGGCGCTTCCCGTATCGCTTCGTTGTTCCGGTATATGCTTTCACACAGCCACCAAAGCCATTCCCCGCACTTTTGAAACCTCGTGAATACCGCTTTCTTACTTATCGAACAAATACCGGCTCGCTGTAACAATGCCGCAGTTCCGCTCAAGGATTTCCCTTCGGTCAGGTATAAGAATACCAGCCGCAGTAAATCCAGGGCGTTCTTGATTTCCCGCCCTCGTACCAATGCCCCGAGCTCTTTTGCCTTGTCTTCCCATCCTTTAGGCATGACTGACAGTAATCGCTCAAAACCTACTTGCTTCCCTCTCATTTCTTGAGCGTATCATATCTTTACGGTTTTGATAAGTAAACGCATATGGGTATTAAACCCCTCAGCACGAATAAAGTTTCCGCGGACCGGCTGGCGGCGGAAAGACGGCCCTTGTGAAAAGCCGCAGCGCAAGATCCGCGACGCTTTCGCCGGTAAAATCCGGCGCGGTAAAGCCGCCTGAATCCCGCCCCGGCCAGTCGACTTATTCCCCCTGAATGGGTACAATACAACCATGCCAAAAGAATCCGCAAAATTCGCCGACCTGCGTTCCGCCGGCGCCAGGCGGCCCCGGAAACACCATCATCATCAGCTTACCGAAGCGCAGCCGATACTGGCGGCCAAACTGGACCGCGAGGCGGGCCGGCTCAGGGAAGCGGCGCGTATCGCAGTTGAGGCGTCCCTCAGGGTAAAAGAAGGGGAACAGGTTTTGATTATCACCAACCCCAAGTCCGATGTGGCGGCCATTGCCGAGGCCGTCTACGACGCAAGCCTTGAGGCAGGCGGCAGGCCGATTCTGATCTTCCAGCCGGTGAAAACCCAGCTTGACTTTGCCGAGCCTGCGGTGATCGCCGCTTTTGAGGCAAAGCCTGAAGTGATCGTTTCGTTAAGCGCGGAAAAGCTGGGAAAGGACCCCGGGGCCATCGCTTCCCCCTATACGCATAATGGCGCGCAGTACGATCATATTTTTCACTTGCAGCTCTATGGGGAAAAAAGCTGCCGTTCCTTCTGGTCCCCTTCGGTTACGGAAGAATCTTTTGTCCGTACCGTGCCGGTTGATTATGGGGAAATGCGCCGCCGTTGCGCTTCGCTCAAGGATGCGCTGGATAAAGCGGTGTCGGTCCATGTTATTGCTCCGGGCGGTACGGACATTAGCATTGGCCTGCGGGGCAGGGAGGCGAAATCAGACGACGGCGATTTTTCCCGGCCGGGCAGCGGCGGCAACCTTCCCGCCGGGGAAACCTTTATCAGCCCCGAAAACGGAACCGCACGGGGCCGTATTGTTTTTGACGGTTCCATCAGCGTCAACGAAGGGGATATTATCATTCAGGAACCCATTGACTGCGTGGTGGAAAAAGGCTTTGTGACTTTTGTCCGGGGCGGCGGCGAGGCGGCCTGCCTGCTGCGGACCATTGAAGCCGCCGAACGCAGCGCGCGGGAATTTGAGCGGGCGGGAAAACTCCCCGCCGGCAGCGGTGAAATCTATGCGCGTAACGCCCGCAATATCGGTGAATTGGGCATCGGCCTTAATCCGGCGGCGCGGATATCGGGCAGGATGCTGGAGGACGAAAAAGCCTTCCGTACATGCCATTTCGCTATCGGCATGAACTACGATGACGACGCTCCCAGCCTTATCCATCTGGACGGTCTGGTAAAAAGCCCCACCATTACCGCCGTATTTGGGGACGGCTCCGAGCGGGTAATTGAACGTGAAGGAGAACTCGAAGAATGAAAATCCCCGTGATTTTTGACTGCGATCCCGGGCACGACGATGCCCTTGCCCTGGTCATGGCCTTTGCCTCCGAAAAGCTGGATATTAAAGCGGTTACGGTCTGCGCCGGCAATGCGGCGCTGGACAAAACGCTGAGCAACGCAAAAAGGATACTCAGGCTTCTGGGACAGCATGTACCTTTGGCAGCGGGGGCGGCCAGGCCGCTGCTGCGGGAACCGGTCTACGCGCCCGGCATCCACGGTGAAAGCGGGCTTGACGGCGCGCCGCTTCCCCCGCCGGACTATCCCCAGGAGCCGCTGAGCGCCGCGGGACTGCAAAGCAGGATAATCACGCAAAGTCCGGAGCCGGTTACGATCATCGCTACCGGCCCCCTCACCAACATCGCAATTCTCTTCAGCGCCTTTCCCGAAGTGAAACAGAACATCGCCCAAATTTCCTTCATGGGCGGAAGCGCCGGTCCGGGCAACTGGACCGCGGCCGCGGAATTCAACTTTTACGCCGATCCCGAAGCGGCGGATATCGTGCTGTCGTCGGGGCTGCCCCTGCTGATGTCGGGCCTCAACGTTACCGAAAAAGCCTTTATTACAAAGGACGAAATTGATGCGCTCCGCGCCCTCGGCGGACAGACGCCGGTTCTGATCGCCGCCCTGCTGGATTTTTACCTGGGCGTTTATTTGAAGCGGGGTTTCCCCGGCGCGGCCCTGCACGACCCCTGCGCTGTGGCCAGTCTTACCAGCCCCGAACTGTTCAGCGCCGGGCAATATCACGTAACGGTAGAGACCCGGGGAAAACATACCGCCGGAATGAGCCTCGTGGATATCCGGCGCTGGTCGGACGCAAAACCCAATGTTACGGTTAACATGGATGTGGACCGGACGGGATTCATCAAACTGCTGACGGACGCCGCGGCAAGTTACCAACAGATTGCATAAGGAGGACCCTGTGCGGAGAAAAGACCGGGAAATTACCGAAACAAGCGAAATAATTGCCGTCATAGATCGGTGCAAAGTATGCAGGCTCGGCCTGTCGGAGGACGGACGGCCCTACATCGTCCCTCTGAATTTCGGTTACTCGTTTGAAGATCAGTCCCTCACCCTGTTTTTTCACGGCGCCCATGAGGGAAGAAAGATCGACATATTGAAAAAAAATCCACAGGTCTGTTTTGAAATCGACTGCGATCACGAACTGCTGGAAGCCGACACCGCCTGCGGTCACGGTTTTGCCTTTGCCAGTGTCATCGGTTTCGGCGCCATCGAATTTATCACCGCCGCCGGGGAAAAAACCCGTGCCCTTAACTTCCTGATGAAGCACCAGACCGGAAAACCAATACAGTACAATTACAGTGAAGCGGAGTTAAACTCCGTATGCGTGTACAAGATGATCGTGGAGGAATTCACCGGAAAGCGAAGGGAAAGCAGGAGGAAAGTGTAATCATGGCTTCTCTTATCGAACCCAAAGTCCTCAAAGGCTTCAGGGACTTTCTGCCCTCTGCTGAAATAGCGCGCCGGAATTTAACCGAACAGATTGAGGCGTCCTTCCGCTCCTTCGGCTTTGTCCCCATTGACACCCCTGCTCTGGAATACGCCGATATTCTCCTGGGCAAGGGAGGGGGCGAAACAGAAAAACAGATATACCGTTTCAGGGATAACGGCGGCCGGGACGTGGCCCTTCGCTTCGATCTGACCGTTCCCTTTGCCCGTTTCGTAGCCCTGCACCAGGGGGAAATTACCTTTCCTTTCAAACGTTACCATATTGCCAAGGTGTGGCGGGGCGAAAATACCCAGCGGGGACGCTACCGGGAATTTACCCAATGCGACTTTGACATCATCGGCAGCGACAGCGCCGCCTCGGATTTTGAAATCCTCCTTATGATCCGCTCCACCCTGCTCGGCCTGGGAATGGATGTACGGATACGTATAAACCACCGGGGCCTCTTTAACCGCTTTCTTTCCCACATAGGCGCCGGCGAAAAGTCGGTGGAAGTGCTCCGCGCCGTGGATAAACTTGCCAGGGCGGGCGAAGAAGAAACCGGGAAAAACCTCGCCGGGCTTGCGGGCGATTCCTGCGCGCAAAAAATTCTCGACTTTATCGGCGCGGGCGGCGGCAATGCCGGAAAAACTTTCGAGGAAACCCTTGATCGCATAACGGCGCTCTCAGGCGGCCCATCCCCCGAATCGGAGCGGCTTGGCATGCTCAGACGATTTATGTTTGACGCTGGCGTGGAGGATTCCTTCAGCCTTGACCCCTCCATCACCAGAGGGCTTGATTACTACACCGGCGTAGTGTTTGAAACCTTCCTTACCGAACTTCCCGGCATCGGCTCGATCTGCTCGGGCGGCCGCTATGACGACCTTGCCGGCCTCTACTCAAAAAACCGGATCAGCGGAGTCGGCTCTTCCATCGGCCTTGACCGGATGCTTGCCGCCATGGAAAGCCTCGGCAGAGGCCCCGCCGCCGCTTCTTACGCCGCCGTAGCCATTGCCTGTGTCAAACAGGAACATTCAGGTTTCTACCAGGCCCTGGCCGCAAAATTCCGGCAGGCAGGAATCCCCTGCGAAGTGTTCCCCGAAGACGCCGGCGGCAATCTGGTCAAGCAGTTTGTGATCGCCGAAAAAAAGGGCCTGCGCCGGATCATCATCCCCGGCGAAAATCACCCGGATGATCCCCTCACCCTGCGGGACTTGAAAATACGGCAAAACAGGGAAGGGCTTTCTTTTTCACAGGCCCTGGAAGCCTGCAGGGCTGCGCATGGGTGATTTTGGGTTACTTTTTCAATGAGGCATTCCTCTGGCATTTTTTGGCAAAGTATGATAAAATTATCCCTGATAATTCGCAATGATTTGTAGTAATGCCTTATGAAAAATTCTTGTAGTGCGCGGACTCCGGGTTCGATTCCCGGTTCTGGCTATGTTTGGTTTAAAAACGGCTCAATTCAGCACGGGTAAAGTAAAAAGGAGGATGTCTGTGTCCGATTTTGAAAATCTTCCACAAAGTCCGGAAAACGCCGCCTTGCCTGAAAAAGCTCCGGTTCCCCGGACCGTACTGACCGATACCATGCTGATCTATCTCAGGGAGACTTCCCCCTGGCTGCGGTTTATAGGCATACTCGGCTTTATCGGGTGTGGGTTTATGCTTCTTGGCGGAATTATCACCGCTGTCCTTATGTTCGCGGTTTCAGGTTTTGCCGATGAACTGGATGATGTTTACATGGGGGTTTTTGGCCTTGTTTACGCAGTACTTGGAGCGGTGAATTTTTTTCCCGCCCGTTTTATCTATTCCTTCGGGGCCAGGATTCGCAATTATCAGCTCAGTAATTCGGAACTGGAACTGGAGCAGGCTTTCAAAAACAACAAGTCTTTCTGGAAATTTATCGGTATTATCTGCATTATTTACCTTGCCTTTATCCCCCTGGGGATTATCCTCGTCATTGTAGTGGCTGTAAACTCCGCTTTCATGTAGGGGATAAGAGGAACTTCTCACTTGATTGGAAGGCGTGGTCCATACCCCGGAGCTTGCTCCGGAAAATTTACAACCCGTAGAAAGATGTAAACCGATTTGCGTATCGGGGTATGGACCACGCCAGTACAATAAATTTCCT
>JAIROT010000039.1 GCA_031257385.1 Treponema sp. | reverse complement strand
AGGTAGAAAATGCACAAAATTGTGCATTTTCTTTATCATTTGGGCTAACGCCCCACAGACTCCTGGGGGTTTTCCCCTCAATTTTGTATGGTTGGAATGATATGCCCGTGCTTTCGATGAAAAATGTCAGCAAATCTTTCTTCGGCGTTACCGTCCTCGACAAGGTCAATTTTGAGGTGGAGAAGGCCGAAGTGCATGCCCTTCTGGGAGAAAACGGCGCCGGAAAATCCACGCTGATGAATATACTTGGCGGGGTGTATGCCAAAGATTCGGGTACGGTAGAGGTAAACGGCGTAACGCTGGAAAACACCTCGGTTAACGAATCGGAGAAAGCGGGGGTTGCCTTTGTGCACCAGGAGCTCAATCTCTTTAACGATTTGCTGGTTTTTGAAAATCTTTTTTTGGGCAAGGAAATTCTGTATAAAACCAGAACCCTGAATAAACGGGCGATGATTGCCCGTACCAATGCCCTGTTTGAGGAACTGGGGGTGAACATAAACCCCAGGGCGCAGGTTGCCGACCTTGAAACGAGCCAGAAGCAGCTTCTGGAAATTGCCAAGGCCCTGGACGCCAAAGCCGGGCTTATCATCCTTGACGAGCCTACCACATCCCTTAACACCTCCGAAGTTCAGCATCTTTTTTCGATTGTCAGGGGACTGCAAAAAAAGGGAATCACTTTTATTTTTATTTCCCACAAAATGCCCGAAGTGTTTACCATCGCTGACCGTTACACGGTTTTGCGTAACGGGTGTTTTATAAAAACAGGAAAGATCAGCGACACTACACCGCGGGAGCTTACCACGCTAATGGTCGGGCGGGAAGTGTCGGATAAGGAAATATATTCGGCGAGGGAACAGGGCGAAGTGGTGCTGGAACTCCAAAACTGTTCCGGAACGGGCTTTAGGGATATATCTTTCAAGGTGCGCCGGGGGGAAATCATCGGTCTTACCGGTCTTGCCGGTTCCGGGGCCAGCGATCTTATGCAGGCGATGTTCGGTGTGGCGCCCTTTAGCGGCGGCTCCATGACGGTTTTCGGTAAAAAACTGGTCCGTCTGGATATTCACAAAGCGATGAAAGTCGCCAAAATCGGCATGATACCCACGAACCGAAAGGAAAATTCCGTATTGCCGGATATGCAGCTTCTGGAAAACGAATACATCTCGGAGCATACCCTGTCCTCATGGCGGCTCCATATTTTCAAGAAGCGGGAGATCGCCAAGTACAATCACTATAAAAAAATTCTCAATATCAAGGATAATTCCTGCCACGACATTGTCACCAGTCTTTCGGGCGGCAACCAGCAAAAGATAATTCTCGCAAGGCTGCTCAATACCAACGCCGATATTTTTTTGCTGGACAATCCCACCCAGGGAATTGACGTCGGGGCCAAGGGTGAAATATATAAACTGATCCTCCGGCTTTCAGAACAGGGGAAGACGATTCTGGTTAACACGCTGGAGATTCCGGAGATAGAAAAAGTTGCGGATCAATGCGTCGTGTTTTACCACGGCAGGGTACATACCATATTGAACCGAAATAAAATTGATGAAACAACCGTAATGCTGCATGCCACCGGCGCTGTGCCGCCGGCTATTGCGTAAGAGGAGTTGCCGGATATGTCTGATACAAGCGAACTTTCGCTCAAGAACGGCCAGGCAGGAACAATGCTGCGGCAGGGCAGGAACGCGGGGAATTCGATCCTGGGTCTCTGGAGCAAGTACAGTTATGTGGTGATATTCATCGCCATATTTATCACCTTTGTGGTGGTGAGCAAAAACCTCACCTGGGGCGGGATCATGCTGGTGCTGCGCCAGAGCGCGGTAATCGGCATTATCAGCTTCGGCATGGCCATGGTTATCCTCGTGGGGGATATCGATCTTTCGGTGGGTTCGGGCCTGGTGTTGATATCCGGCCTTACGGTGATGGTCTACAACGCTACCAACAATGTGTTTGTCACCCTGCTGGCGGCTTTGGGCATGGGGATTGCCGCGGGTCTTTTTAACGGCCTTCTTGTGGGTATCGCCAAAATGCCGCCTTTTATCGTTACCCTGGCCACCATGCTGATCTTCCGCTCCCTGGCGCTGTACATCAGCAATTCAAAACTCTACGAGCTTGACTCGGGCAAGTCCACCTTCAGCTCCTTTCATTACGGATTTGGCAATTCTTCGTTCCTGACGATTCCCATTGTAGGGATCATGTTCCTGCTGGTAGCCGCAATGGCTACCTATATGTGTACCTCCACCAAGTACGGCAAGAAAATCTACGCCCTGGGCAGTAATGCCAGGGCGGCCCGTCTGGCGGGTATCAACACCGAATGGCTCAAGGTGTCTCTTTTTATGATCTGCGGCCTGCTGGTGGGCTTTTCTTCTTTTATCAATGTGGCCATGAACCGCAGCGTGTCCCCGGCGACTACCGGCGTGAGCTTTGAAATGTTCGCCATTGCGGGCATTGTGCTGGGGGGCATCAGTATGTCCGGCGGCAAGGGTCACACGGCGGGGATCATCTTCGGAACCATGTCTTTTACCATGGTCAGCCGGATTATCGACGCCTTTGAGCTGAGTACCACGGTCAACAACACGGTAAAGGGAATTATCCTGCTGCTGGCCATCGCGCTCCAGATGATCAGGAAACGCTCTAAAGAGTGAGGCTTTCCCAGACTAACCGGGTTTTGGGAAAATCTCAAGCAAGGCAGGAATTTTAGAAGAAACACCAAAAGGCCGCTTGCATTTCCATACATGAATCGTTATAGTTTAAGTTACCGACCGGTCGTTAACTATGACGAAGACAGAAATTGTGCGGGCGGCCTTCAAGGTATGGGGCCGCTCTTTATACCAGGATACCAGTCTCAGCCGTCTTGCCGGGGAATTGAAGGTAAGTAAGCCCGCCCTGTACCGCCATTTTTTGAGCAAACAGGTCCTGATGGACGCCATGATCGCGCGTTTTTTTGATGATCTTGCCGATTTTATCCGGGCGGACTATGAGCGGGCCGCGCAAAGCAGGGACTGGAACAGAGGCGTCTCCATCATACTCCGGACTGTCGCTGAGTTTTACGCCCGGAACGCCGAAGCCATGATTTTTTTCCTGATGAATGTGTACGGCCGGGATACGGATGACTTTAGCTCCAAAGAGCATCTCAGAAGCCGGGGCGTGGATATGGGGCTGTTCCAGCATGTGGTAAAAGCGGAATACGCCACGGAACCCCTGTTGCTGCAGTTGCTGTTCGCCACTTTGGCTTTTTTTATGGCGGATTTTCATAAAATCGCCCAATACTCCGGCGCCCCTCCCTCCGAGGAGGATATTCAAAAAGTAATCGCCTTGGTAAGTGAAATAATAATGAGCGGCCTCGGTCAGGGCGGAGAAGCGATAGACGGCCTGGATTACGGGAAACTGGAAAACCGCGTGACCGGGATGGCGCAAAACGGGGAGGATGATCCGCTGCTTAGGGCGGTGGCCGAAGCGGTGGCCGAGGCCGGCCCCTGGAAAGCGTCAATGGACATGGTAGCCCGCCGTTCGGGGCTTTCCAAGAGCAGCCTTTACGGGCACTTCAAAAACAAGCAGGATATGCTGCGCCAGCTTTTTATGACCGAATTCAGACGGATTATCGCCTTTGCCCGGCAGGGGATAGCCCTCTCCGCCGTGCCGCAGGAACAGCTCTATTTGGGGATTTTTTCTATTGCCGTGTACCTCCGATCGAGGCCCGAAATCCTCGTTGCAGTGGACTGGATTCGTACCCGAAGGCTGGACCTGGGCAGGCACGAAAAGAAGCAATCGGACTTTTTCAGTGTTTTTAAAGATGTTGCTATCGGTACGCTGCCGGGAGGGGAAAATCCCGAATGCGGGGAGGGAAAGCGGCAGGTGTCCCACTGGATACTGTTTCTTCTCGTCAGTATATTGATGCGGCGGGACAAAGGGCGCTCTTTGGGAAATGTGCGGAACAGCGATATCAGGACCTTGTACCGCTTTGTAACCATGGGGCTTGAAGGGTTTAAAAAATGTTGAAAAAAAGCTATTCTTTTAGTAATCGCAATATAAGGCGGAGCGAATGTAAGTGCCGCCTGTGGATTATAGGTCGCGCTCTGGCGGGCCTGAAGAAGGAGTCGTTATGAACTTCAAAAAACGGAATGCCGGCAGACATAAGGGTTTGCCGCCGGTGTTGATGGTGTTGCTGGGTGTTTTGTGCGTTTCCGCTCTGCCGGCGCAGTCCGTGTCGATGCGGCTGAGCCCGGATGAGGCGGTTTCGCTGGCAATAAAAAACAACCTAAGCCTGGAATCGGCGCGGGTCAGTTCGGGTACCAAAAAGCGGGCCTCGGATTTTTCGTGGAATCAGTTTGTCCCCAATGTGACCCTGGGGAGCAGTCTGATTTTAGATAATAAGAAGACCAGTGTCACCGCCACCGTAGGCCTTGATCCCCTCACAGGCGCGCCTATTTCTGTCACGCGAGACCTGCCCCAATGGCATATAGGCGCTTCGATTCAGATGTCCCTCAGTATCAGCGCCGCGATGTTTGAAAACATGAATCGGCTCAGGCTGGATTATGAGGGGGGGCTGATCAGTTACGAGAAGGCCAAGGCCCAGATTGAGCGGGATGTGCGGAAAAGCTATTACAATATGCTCCTCTTAAAAGAGAACATCGACCTGCTCCGGGAAAATTTTGACGCCGCCGGGCGGCGGGTGCAAATGGCCCAGGCGAATTACAACGCGGGGCTGGCCCCCGAACTTACCCTGCTCCAGGCGCAGGTAAACATGGAAAACATGAAGCCCAGCATCGACCGGACTGAAAACCAACTCAAACTCGTTATGGCCCGCTTTGCAATGGATTTGGGGCTGCCCTACGATACCCGGTTTGAATTGATACCCATTGAGGATGCGCCGGCTTTTTCAACTATGAATATGGCGGATCTGATCTCGAAAGCCGCGTCGGGAAAGCCGGACATCCAGGAACTCAAACAGAGTATCCAGGTGGCCCAGAGCGCCCGGAAATCGCTGATTTACGGATTGACGCCGACCCTGTCTTTAAGCTGGAACACCACTCCGGTCTTTACCAAGGATCCCTGGAAGGATAGCTGGGGTGACCCTGATGATTGGCAGGACTCCGGTTCTTTCACCATCGCGTTTGGATTAAGACTGCACAGCCTGTTCCCTTTCGGTACGGAGTTTCAGGCCATTAAGGATATGGACGATCAAATCAGGATTGCCAGTATCGGTCTTGCCCAGGCGGTACGGGGGACCGAGATTGAGATTTACAATACGGTGCTTTCGCTGGAACAAACCAGAACCACCGCGGAAGCCCAGGAGCAGACGGTAAATCTGGCGGAACGGACATACCGGCTGACCGAACAGGCCTACCGGGCGGGCCTGCAGGATCTGCTTGAGGTGCAAAACGCGGAACTTTCCCTCAGACAGGCCCGCACTCAGATGCTGGAACAACAGTTCAACTACCTTAACGGTCTTATCGACCTTGAATATTCCATCGGGGTCCCTTTTGGGACGCTCAGTTCCGGGAGTAATTGATGAAAACTGAATTTTCACCTCATAATATAAAACGCCGCCTTGCTGCAGGAGCCGCGGTTTTTGCTGTTTTTTCGCTCTTGGCCTTTCCCGGCTGCGAGCGGATAAAAGAGACGTACAATAGAATCCGGCCCGCCGCTCAGGGCGGCCCTTCCGCCCCCCAGGAAGCGCTGGTTTTCGCGGTGAATACCACCGCCGCCGTACAGGGCCAGATACAGGACTACATCGCCCTTTCCGGTGACATTGTCGCCGGTTCCACTGTGGACACCTATTCCGAAGCGGCGGGCAAGATAACCCGTGTGTATGTAAGCGTGGGGCAGTGGGTGAACAGGGGAGCGGCCGTCGCGGCGGTAGACCCCTCCCGTCCCGGCATGACCTACCGTGTCAGCGTCGCCACCGCCCCGATCAGCGGGACCGTGGTGGCCCTGCCCGCCCAGGTGGGGATGACGATCAGTCAGTCCGTACCGCTGGCCCGGATATCAGGCGGCGGAGCTTTGGAAATAAGGCTCTATGTAGCGGAGCGTTTTATTTCAAAAATGGCGATGAACCTGCCCTGCGAGATTAGCCTGGACGCCTGGCCCGGCGAAGTTTTTCAGGGCAGCGTCAGCGAGCTGGCCCCTACGGTGGATCCCGCTTCCAGGACCATGGAAGTACGGATCAACGTGAATAACGCAGGCTCAAAACTCAAGGCGGGGATGTTCGCCAAGGTGCGGATCATCACCGAGCGGAAAGAAAACATTGTGAAGATACCCTCTTCGGCCTTGATCAACCGTTTCGGGGAGCAGTATGTTTTCATTGTCGACAGGTCCAATCCGGCGGGGCCCGTAGCCCGGAAAAAAGTGATAGTACCGGGCATACTTATTGACGGCGCACTGGAAGTACAACAGGGACTTTCGCCTAACGACGAGGTCATTATCCGGGGCCAGACCCTGCTTGAAGACGGGGCCAGGGTCAATATCATCGATCAGGTAAATCCCCTGAACGCCGAGTAACCTTAAGGAGGTATCTCGTCATGAGTTTTGCCAAAACCGCCGTTTCGCGGCCTACTACGATATTTGTTATTTTCCTGCTCCTCATCGGGCTGGGGATTTTTGCCATGCTGAACCTTCCCATCGATCTGATGCCGGAGATCAATCCCCCCTATCTGGTGGTGTATACCAGCTATAGCGGGGCGGGGCCTGAGGAAGTGGAGCGTTCCGTTACGCGCATTCTGGAAGCGGCCCTTTCCAGCGTTTCGAGTCTTGAAAGCGTAACTTCCACATCCTCCAAGGGATCAAGCATGGTGATCATGGAATTTACCTATGGGACGGATCTGGCGGACGCCAGCAATTCGGTCCGGGATTCCCTGGAACGGGTGCGGAACTATATGCCCACCGGGGCCGACACGCCGCTGATTTTTAAATTTGACCCCTCCATGATTCCCATCATGGGACTCATGGTTACGGGAAACCGGTCTCCCGAAGAACTGCGGGAAATTACCGAGGATACGATTATCCCCCGCATGGAACAGACCCCCGGCGTCGCCACCGCCAGCGTCAACGGCGGGCGGGAAAAAATTATCCGGGTGGAGATACCCCAGTCGCGGCTTGAGGCCTACGGCCTGACGGTGACGCAGATTCAGCAGATGCTGGCGTCCCAGAATATGCAGGTCGCCGCGGGAACCATCACCGAAGGGGGGCTTTCATATTTGCTTACCACCATGGGCGAGTATGAATCCATCGATCAGATTAAAAATACCGTCATTTCCTATAAGGGCGGCGGGCTCGTGGGAGGAGAGGTGGAGATGCCCCGCAGCGTGTACCTTCGGGATCTGGCGGATGTATTTGAGGGTTACAGGGACGAGACCAGCACGGTTTTTGTCAACGGCCAGTCCGCGGTGATGATGCAGGTGCAGAAGCAGAGCGGCAAGAATTCGGTACAGACCGCCAAAGACCTGCGGGCCAGGTTAATCCGTATGACACGGGAGCTTCCCCAGGACATCAAAATTACCGAATTGTTTAACACCACCGATCAGATCGAGAATTCCCTGAACCAGGTTACTTCTACCGCCATTTCCGGGGCCTTCCTCGCGGTGGTGATTCTCTTCATCTTCCTCCGTTCCTTTAAGCCGACCCTGATCATCGGCATCAGTATCCCGGTCTCCATCGTAGCGACCATGATGCTGATGTACTTCGCCGGCCTTACCCTCAACATGATGACCATGGCGGGCCTTGTGCTGGGCATAGGGATGCTGGTGGATAATTCGATTGTCATACTGGAAAATATTTACCATTACCGGGAAAAGGGGGCCAAGCTGTCCACCGCATCGGTGCTGGGTACCCAGGAGATGATCGTTGCCATTGTGGCGTCCACCCTTACTACGATCTGCGTATTCGCCCCCATGGTTGCCTTTCAGGGCCTGCTGGAAATGGCGGGTGAAATGTTTTCCGGTCTTGCCTTCACCGTGGTTATATCCCTGACCATTTCGCTGATCACCGCTATTTTCCTGGTACCGGTTCTTTCAAGCCACTACCTCCCCCTGGTTACGCGAAAACAGAAACCCCTGCGGGGAGGCCTGGCGAAGTGCGACTCGGTTTTTGAAAAATTTTTTGCCGGCCTTGACAACGCCTACCGCTGGGCGGTTGATAAAGTTCTCAAGCATAAACTCATTGTCATCCTGGTAATGCTGGTTCTTTTTGCAGGGAGCCTCTTTATGATTCCCGTGATAGGATGGGTGTTCATACCCCAGCAGGAAGCGGACAATGTGTCCATTAACGCGACTCTGCCCATGGGGACGCCCCTGCCGGAAACCGAGGCGACCCTGCGGCAGATAGAGGCGCTGGTCAAGCGGGAAGTGCCCATGGAGGGCTATGAGCGGATAACCCTGAACGCGGGCGGCGGCGGCATGATGGGTACGGGGGGCGGCAGCAACCAGGGTTCGGTGCGTATCAACCTGCCCAAATATTCGGAACGTATTATGAGCGCCGACGATATCAAGGCAAAAATGCGTTCCCACTTTAACGAGTTCCCCGGAGTTTCGATTAACTTTGGCGGCGGCGGCATGGGAATGGGCAGCGGAAATCCCGTGGAGATTACCCTCCGCACCGACGACCTCGTGAAAGGCAAGGCCACAGCGGAAAAAATTGCCGCTCTCCTGAAAGAAAAGCTCCCCGAAATCACCGAGCCCCAGATTGACCTGAAGGACGGGCTTCCCCAGATTGAAATTTTGATTGACCGGGAAAAGATGTACGCTCTGGGTCTGAACACCTACACCGTAGGGAACGAGATAAAGGCCGCGGTAGACGGCATTACGGCGACACGGTATAAATCGGGGGGCCACGATTACGACGTAGTGCTGATCCTGGCCGAAGCGGACCGCAGTACCCGTCCCGCGCTGGATCATATTTTTGTCAACAGCCAGGTGGCGGGCCGGGTGCCCCTTTCCAGTTTCGCGTCCTACCAGGAAGGAACCGGCCCCATGACCATAAGCCGTGAAAACCAGGGCCGGGTGATCACGGTTACCGCCGGCGCGGTGCCGGGCACCAAATTGAATCTGCTGGAGGATAAAGTCCGTACCCTGATAACGGCGGAGATTCCCGCCGAAGACGATCTTATCATTGAGTACGGCGGCGACAACGCGGAAATGGTGAAGATGATGAGCCGCTTCGCCCTCATTATGGCGGTGGCGATCTTCCTCGTCTTCGGGGTTATGGCAAGCCTCTTTGAATCCTTCCGTGATCCCTTTATCATCATCTTTACCATACCTCTTTCAGTGATCGGCATTGTGATTATCTACATGATTACCGAAACGGTGTTTAACGCGCTGACTCTGGTGGGGCTTCTCGTACTCATGGGGGTTATCGTCAACAACGGCATCGTGCTGGTGGACTATACCAATTTATTGAGGAAGCGGGGCCTTTCCCTCCACGACGCCTGTGTTGAAGCCGCCGGGAACCGGCTGCGCCCCATTCTGATGTCCACCCTCACCACGATTCTGGGCCTCGTACCCATGGCCTTCTTCCCCGGCGAAGGTTCCGAAATGGTGGCCCCCATCGGTAAAACCGTTCTTGGCGGCCTTTCTTTTGGCACTCTGATGACACTGTTCCTCATGCCGACGATTTACGCGATTTTCAATAAACGCTCCGACGAGCGGGCCGCCAGAGCAGAAGAGCGCCGCGCGAGAATTGCCGCCGGAGAGAAGAGGGTCAAAAAACAGAAAAATCCCAGGCGGGATCAAATAGCGGGATCGGGAATTGCCCTGATCGCCGATCCGGAGGGAAAAATATGATGATCCGTGTCGAAATAGTCGCCAACCATTCGGTAGAGGAAAATATTTTTGAGGCCTTTGCCAAAGAACAGGTGGCCAAGTACTATACCAAGTTTTCCAATGTTCTGGGAGTCGGGTCTGCCGGTCCCCGGATGGGAGACGCGATTTGGCCTGAGGAAAATTTTTCCCTGGTTATCTGGTGCGAGCCGGAAGAGGCCCTGGGCATAAAACGCGCCGTGGTCAAGGTTAAAGAACAGTTTCCCGGTGAGGGGGTAAAGTTCTTCAGTTTGCCGGAGATACGGGAACGGTCCGCAAGCACGGTAGGGCGGCCCGAAGGTTCCGCCACACAGCCCGCAAGTGCGGCAGAGCGGCCCGCAAGCCCCGCGGCGCGTCCGGCAAGCGCGGCGGTACAGCCCGCAAGCCCTGCGGCGCGTCCCGCAAGTGCGGCAGGACAGCCCGCAAGCGCGGCGCGTCCCGCAAGTGCGGCGGGGCAGCCCGTAAGCGTGGCGGCACGGCCCGCAGGTTCCGCCGCACAGCCCGTAAGTGCGGCAGAGCGTCCTGCAAGCGCAGCGGCACAGCCCGCAGCCGCGCCGGCGGGTCCCGCAGGCCTGGCGGCGCGCGCCGCAAGTAAGATGCCCCAGCCCGCAGGCCCTGCGGCGCAGTTTGACGCGGCAGACAAAGGCGGAAAAGTTACAGAGGCGGCAGCCCCCGTAAAGGGAGAGAGCGGAACACCGTAGGCGGGCTGGCGCGGCGGGCTAAAGCGCCGCGCGGTTTTTGGGAGGAATGATGAATCAGGATCAGGTAAAGGAAAAGCTGCTTGCCGTGGAGGATGCGCCCATGGAGTTTTCCCTCATCTATTCGGGGAAGAAAAGCGGCAAGGTAAACGGTCTGTACAAACCGGAGAGCCGGGAAATCATTATTCATAACCGCAATTTCGAGCCGGGGGACGCAGGGGACAATTTGCTGCTCTACACGGCGATACACGAATACGCCCACCATCTGCACGCATGTTCCAAAGGCGGCAGGCTTTCGGTCCGCGCCCACACTTCCGAATTCTGGGCGATTTTTCACGCGCTGCTGGAAAAAGCCGAGGCCAAAAAAATCTACCGTGACGTATTCGCCGGCCAGCCGGAGCTTAGCGGGCTTACCGAAACCATACGGAAAAAATTTCTCCTGGAAAACGGCAGCCTGGTAAAGGAAATGGGGAAGTATCTCCTCAAGGCCCACGAGCTCTGCGCCGCCATCGGGGTACGCTTTGAGGATTATGTCGACCGGGTCTTAAGGATTCCCCGGACGGCGGCTAACATGGCGATCAGGGCTTTTGAGTACGATCTGAACCCCGAAGTGGGCGCGGACAACATGCGTTTTCTCGCGGGACTCCGTGACAGCGCTGATCGCAAAGCCGCCGAGACCGCGCTGATCAAAGGCAAAAGTCCTGATACGGTGAAAATGGCGGTCCGTGCAAAAATCAGGGAAGAAGATCCCGCCCTGCGGCTGGAAAAAGAAAAACTCAGGCTTGAACGGACCATCGAGACTCTCAGGAAGCGGCTTGAGGAAGTGAAGAAAGAACTGGCGGAAAACAAGTGAAGATGAAATACCATGAGGCTCTTTATTGCGGTAAATTTTAACAATGAAATAAAAAGCCGTCTCGTTCAAATCCGGGACCGGATCAGCGCCCAGTCTCTCAAGGGAAATTTTTCCCGGCCTGAAAATTTGCACCTGACTCTTGTTTTCCTGGGTGAGACGCCGGAGGATCAGGTCCCGGCGGTCTGTTCGATAATGGCCGGGGCGCAGCGGACACTTTCTCTTCGCAAATTTACCCTGGACTTTGCCCATACCGGCTGTTTCAGGCGCAGTAACAAAGAACTCTGGTGGATAGCGGCGGAAAAGACCGATCCGGGCCTTGGCGTTCTTGCGGAACTGCGGCGCCGGTTAAGCAGCGGCCTGCTTGCGGCGGGCATCGTTTTTGACAAGCGGCCTTTCAACGCCCACATCACGCTTGGCCGGGAAATTAAACATCCGGCTCCAATCATACTGCCCCGTGAAAAAATAACGGCGCCCATAAACCGGATAAGCCTGATGAAATCTGAACATATCAGCGGAGTACTGGTTTACACTGAGATCTTTGCACTGGAGCTAAAGCAGGGATGATTATGAAAAGCCTCACGGTAAGCCGCGTCTATGCAGCCGGCCCTCCAAATCAGGCGAAAACCGTCAGGCCAGATATTTTTTAAGTTTCTCCACTACCTGTTCCATGTCCAGAGGCTTGCCCAAATGATCGGTCATGCCCGCGGCGAAGCATTTTTCGATGTCTTCGGCAAAGACATTGGCGGTCATGGCGATTATTGGGACTTGTTTTTGCAGCCCCCCCTGCATTTCGGCTTCAAAGGCGCGGATGCCGCGGGTTGCGGCAAAGCCGTCCATTACCGGCATGTGGACATCCATGAATATAAGGTCAAAGCCGTCCGGCTCGGCCTGAAACATTTCCAGCGCCTGTTCTCCGTTTTCGGCGCAGCGGATGTTCAGGTTCCAGGGTTCCAGCAGGGTGATGACGATCTCGCGGTTAATGTCGATATCCTCCGCAATGAGTATGCGTTTTCCCGCCAGAGCGGTGTCGCAACTGTCCGGTTCGGGCTTCGCGCCGCTGGGCTCAAATTTCTTTTCAACCCAGAAATGGCGGTTAATACAGTTTACAATATTTGAAGAGAAGAGGGGCTTGGGGATAAAATCGTCCACCCCCGCGGCCCTGGCTTCCTCCTCAATCTTCCCCCATTCATAGGCGGAAATCATGATGATCACCGTCCTTTTCCCGGTTTTTCCCCTGATCTTCCGGCTTAATTCCGTGCCGTCCATGCCCGGCATACGCCAGTCCACAAAATAGATGTCGTATACATTTTTTTCCAGCATTGCAAGGGCCTGCGCCCCGCCATCCGCCTCGTCGCAAAAAAAACCGATTTCCTTTGCCATGGCAAGAAAATATTCCCTAAGCTCAGGCGAATCGTCGACCACCAGGGCGTGGATATTTTCCATTTTGGGGGCGAAAGCCTCGTGATCGGACGATTTCGAGCCTATCCCCGCCTGAATGGTAAACTTGAAAGCGGAGCCTTTGCCGGGTTCGGATTCCACCCAGATGCTGCCTTCCATCATTTCAATTATCCGCTTTGAAATAGCAAGACCGAGGCCCGTACCGCCGAATTTTCGGGAAACGCTGTTGTCGGCCTGGACAAACGACTGAAAAAGCCGGACCTTCTGCTCTTCGCTAATGCCGATTCCGGTATCGCTCACCTCTATCTGCAGGGTACAGGTTTTCCCGTTTTCGCTTTCGGACACTTTATGTACGTAAAGCGAAATGGTCCCCTTTTCCGGGGTAAACTTAACGGCGTTGGAAAACAGATTCGTAATAACCTGGGCAAGGCGCTGTTCATCGGAAATAATATAATCGGGAATACCCGGATCTGTTTTTACAAAGAGGGTTTGGGATTTTTCCCCCACTCGAAAATCGATCACATCGGTAATCCGCATGAGCATCTTCTCAAAATCAAATTCCGTAAACGAAAGCTCGAACTTGTTGGCTTCAATTTTGGACATATCGAGAATATCGTTGATCACTCCCAAGAGGTGGGTGGAGGCGTTCTCAATCTTTCCCAGGCAGTAATCTTTCTTCTCCGCCTCGTCTGAAGATTTGGCGATGCGGGTCATTCCGATTATGGCGTTCATCGGCGTGCGAATTTCGTGCGACATATTGGCAAGAAATTCCGACTTGGCGGTGCTGGCCTGTTCCGCCTGTTCCTTTGCGGCAAGCACGTCCTCAATATCATGGAAAAGCATCATCGCCCCGACGACCATCTCCAGTTCGTCGACCATGGGGGTAAAATGCAGCGAATACCGCCGGGGATGCCCGTTGCCCCCTATGTCCGCCACTTCCTCAAGGCTTAAAGATTCCCGCTTTTCCAGGGCGGCGACAAAAATCCCGTGAATCCGCTCGCTCCACTGGGCGTCGGAAAAGCGGTCAAACACTTCCCGGTAATAATGGCCGTTTATCCGGTCAAAGCTGTCAATCCCCGCCTTTTTCAAAAACGAATCGGTACAATAGGCGAAACGGCCCGAATCATCGCAGAGAATAATGATGTCCCCGGAATTCTCCAGGAGCAGTTTCATATATTTTTCCTGCTTTCGCTCTTCGGCGCTCCGTATGGCCTGCAGGTTCGCCGCCTCAAAGGCGATGCTCTTGTTCCGCTCAAGGGTATCCTGCAGCCGGCGGACCTGGCGGGAAAGTTTCGCGTGTTCCTTCTGTAGAAAACGGATATGCTCTAACAATTCAGGGGAAAGCGTATCTCCCGCCTTTATCTCACCCCGGAGAATCTTTTCCGAAAAAATACCGGCGTGGCCGCCGAAATCAGGGGATGTCATTTTAGGCGGCATGGAGAATCCCTGTAAGCGGACGTAAAGCGGGCGCACACCGGAGTTCCGGCAGGGTAAAGAAGCGGATCATCGGATACCCCCTATAAGGCGCAAATGGTAAAGGTAAAGTTATGAAAACGGTTCAAAAACGCACCTTCCTCATTGGACACGGGGCAAATCTCCCCGCCCGTATAACAGAAATGATAGGGTATTTTTCCGCCGACGAGTGAAACGACTTTTTTCACTTCGTCGTCGACATTAGGCCCCATGACCATCCCCCGTGAAAAACAGGGGAACATCAAAAGGCTTCCCCCCGGCACAGCTTCCAGCGCCCTGCTCACCGTCGACTCCGCGGTTTCGATAACCCCGTTATAATCAAGGATCCCCACGGCAAAAGTGGCCTGCTCCGGCATCTCGCCGCCGCAGAACATATAACCCTCCGGCGTAAGATTGTAAAGCCCCCGCACCACCGCCTCGGTCCCGTCGTTGTATTTGACAATCAGGGGCATAATTTTGTTGGAAGAAATCTTCCCGCCGGTTATCAGCCCCAGCGAATCGAAATACTCAAGCGGCGTTGTATTGTTGACTTTTTTTACCATACAGCCTTCCGATTCGGTAATGATTGCCGCCTGCTTCTGTATTTGGTTTTCGGGGATGGCGGTAATGAAAAAACGGGGCTTGATATTCCCATGTATCAAAACCAGGGCCAGGCCGTCCTTGCTGGCTTCCCCGTTGTAAATCACATGGCTTTCGGCAGGCGACGATGCATGGCAGCAGGTCAGGCCGCCGAACACCGGCGCCCCCCCGGAAGCCCGGTCGAGCGCTTCCAGAATAGCCGGCCCTCCCATGGCGCTGTACATGGGCGCGTAGGCGAGCACGAGCGCGGTCTTTTCCGCCCCCACGCTCCGGTACAGGGCCTGGACCGCTTCCACACCACCCGCGCTGATGCCGGCGGAAAAGGCCGTGGAAAAACGCTCCTCGTCACTGGTGAGCACCGAAAGGCTCAAAAGCTCTATGCCGTACTGGCCGTTCACCGAACTGCTCAAGGTCGTGCAGCCGGCCACGTCAAAGGGCAGGGCCTCGCAGAGAGCCTTGACCACGCCGCTCTCAAGGTAATCGGCATGACAGGCGATAAGACCGACCGCGTTTTGCAGCAGCCGCTTTTTCAAATCAAGCTGCCCGAGTATCTCCCGCAGCGCTTCTTCGGGATCGTCAATTTCCCTTGTGCTGGCATTTATCATCTTCATCATGTGAATATACTACCATTTTTCCATGAAAAGATCAGCTAGAAAACGGAGAATTTTTGAGTTTTCTAGGAGTCTGTGGGGCTTTAGCCCAAATGATAAAGAAAATGCACAATTTTGTGCATTTTCTACCTTGCAGACTCCTAAAGGAGCCCAAAAATCCACAAGTCCCACAGGCTCCTCGGCGCAAATAAAAAAAACGGGTCTCGCAGCCTAAAGGCTGACGCAAGGAATTTCCCAAAATAACCGGGTTCTGGGTATCATAATACGCTTGCGCGCGCCGCGCCGGGCGGGTTACAATTGTTTTCAGGAGATTTGATTGATGAAAGTTGTGTCCAAACCCGGCGGAGGCGGGTCTGCCCGCTCAAGCCGGGCCGCGGCTCTGGCGCGGAAAGAACTTCACTCGTATCTTAATGCGCCGGCCTTTTACGGCGCGGCGGTTTTTTTTCTGCTCTTTTGTTCGATATGGCTCTTCTATTTCCAGCGTTACTTTGCCATGGACGCCGCCACCCTGCGGCCCTATTTTGCCGCTTTTCCCCTGGCGTTCATCCTGGTTATTCCGGTGATCACCATGAAAAGCTGGGCCGAGGAACGGAAGACCGGCAGCGTGGAACTGCTCCTCACTATGCCCTTTTCCGAGTGGGATCTGGTGCTGGGGAAATTTTTCGCCGCCCTGGCGGTACTGGCGATGATGCTGGCCCTCACTGTCCCGCTGCCCCTGAGCCTGCGCGCCCTGGGGGATTTTGACGGCGGCGTGATCCTCTGCGAATACGCCGGGGCTTTGCTGCTGGGCGCGTCCGCCGTCTCTCTGGGGCTGCTGCTCTCTTCGCTTTCAAAAAACCAGGCCGGCAGCTTTCTGGGAAGCGCGGCGGCGCTGATGGCGGTAATGCTGATCAATCAACTGACTTTTTCGTTTAACCTTCCCCAGTGGCTCACCGGGGGAATCAACTTTATCTCCCTGGCCTTTCATTTTGAAAGTTTCTCCAAAGGGCTTATTGACAGCCGTGACCTTGCCTTTTTCATACTCAGCACGGTTCTGTTTTTGTACCTCAATACCAGGGTGATTTTAATGAGGAGATGGGGCTGATGACCAGAAAACAGGCCGCGGCCTTAACGGTATTGTCGCTCATTGTCCTGGCGCTGGCCTTCCTGGTGAGCCGCCGCTTCTGGTTCCGCCTGGATTTTACCGGAAACAAGGCCTATACGATTTCCGAAGTTTCACGCAAGCTCCATAACGAAATACCGGATCAGGTCCGAATCACCTATTATCTTTCGGACAAACTGCGCTCCATGCATCCCATGCCCGGGGAAATCGAAGACCTCCTCAGGGAGTACGCCGCTTATTCCAGGGGGAAAATACGGCTCATGGTAAAAGACCCGGTTAAGGCCCGGCTCGCCGAACAGGTGGAACGGCTGGGCATACAGCCCCAGCAGATTCAGACCGTGGGGGAAGATCAGGCGAGTCTCGTTACGGTGTACACGGGCCTTGCCATTGAGTACCTGGACGCGATAGAGGTGCTGCCGGTGGTGTTTTCCCTTGATACCCTTGAGTATGATTTGACCAGCCGGATTCGCGCGCTGGTGCGGGGCGGCGAGCGCCAAATCGGGATCATTGTGGGGGACAGTTTCCGGCGGTGGAACGAGGATTACGTGTATCTGAATCAGGCTTTTACCGGCGCGGGTTACCGGCCGCGGCTCATTCCGCCGGGGGATGAGATTCCGGACAGCCTGCCGGCGCTGTTTGTGCTGGGGGGCGTTGAGGGATTGGACAACCGGGCTTTGTACCGGATTGACCGTTATATCCGGCAGGGGGGGAGGGTGCTTTTCGCCCTGGAAGGGATATACGTGGATACCCTGGGCAGTCTTGAGGCGAGAAAACAAAACGATCAGGGCCTGCTGGACATGGTCGCCTCCTACGGCGCGATCGTCCGTCCGGAACTTGTCCTGGACCGGGCCGCCCTGACCCTGCAATATCAGACCGGAAGCCCCGGCGGAGGTGTGCAGTACCGGATTGTCCGCTACCCCCACTGGATCGGGGTTCTTCCGGAAAACGGAAACCCTGAGCATCCGGTAAGCGCCCGTTTTGGCGGCGTGGACCTCTTCTGGCCAAGCCCCCTGGAACTGCATTCGCCCGAAGGGGTGGAGGCGACGCCCCTGTTTACCAGTACCGGCGACGCCTGGGTGATGCGGGATCCTTTTTACACGAATCCCGACGCCGCCTACCTGTTCGAGCGGGACGCGGTTCAAACCCGTGGGCTTAAAATACTCGGCGCGAGCCTTACCGGGATTTTCCCGGGCTGGTTCGCCGGGACCCCCAGGCCTGTAAGGGAAGGTTCGGATGAGGAACTGCCCGATATGCCCGCCATGCCCAGGCCCTCGCGGATCATCGTTGTCGGCGACACGGATTTTGCCACCACTATTATCAGCGCCAGCGGAGGGCGGCAAAACCTGGATTTTCTGCTGCAGGCCGCCGACTGGCTGGGGAACGACGATGATATTATCGGAATCCGGAACCGGGAATCGCAGGCGGGCAGACTTGACCGTATAATTGATCCGGAAAAGCGAAGCGCCGCCATGCGCGCCGTTCAGCTTGTCAATGTGATCCTCATGCCGCTGGCGGTTATTTTCGCGGGCCTGTTCCTCGCGTGGAAGCGCAGGGCGCGTTCCCGGATATCCGCAAAGGAACATTCTGATGACGTATAAAAAAAGGCTTTTTATTCATGTAATGATGATCGCGGCGCTGGTTCTCGCGTATGCCCTGGGTATCGTTTTTGATCCTGAAAGGGCCGCTTCCGGTTCCGCCCTTCTTTCCTGGATAGATCCTCAGCTCGTTGACCGGATAGACCGGATCGATATCGAAAGCGGAGGCGAGACCAGGGAGCTGATTCGCAGAAACACCGGGTGGTTTGTTTTGCATAACGGAAAAGAGTATCCGGCCAGACAAATGCGGGTGGAGGTTTTTATCGATCTTCTTGCCAAACGCGCCCTCTATCCGGTCCGCTCCTCAAACGCCTCATCCCATGAACGGCTGGGACTTACCGAAAGTACTGCTTCCCGGATTATTGTGTCCGGCGGCGCGGGGCTTCCGCTTTTGGACCTCCTGGTAGGGCATGGGGATAATACCGGACAGGAAGTGTATTTGCGCAGGCAGGGCCAGAACGAGGTCCGTTCCGGCGAGGATGTCTTTACCTCCTATACCGAAAGTTCCCGTACTGCCTGGTACAATCTGCGGCTCTTTCCCGAAAGTGAAAACGGCGTTCTGGACGCGGACAGCGTACAGCGGCTTACCGTTTACGCCGGGGAGCAGACGTCTGGCGCTGATGATGGCGGCCCAGGCGGTGAAGCCGCGCCGGAGGAACTCCGCGTCTTTACCCGTAACGGCAGGGAATGGACTTTTAACGGCATAAATATCGCCGAAGCGGATATGAACAGGGTGGATTCTTATGTAAGGGGAATCCTCAACACCGAGGGGGATGATTTCAGCGATATTGATGAAGGCGGCCTCAACCACAGCCGCGTAACGCTGGAGCTGGGAGACGGCAGCGTGAGGATACTGAGCCTCGGCCCGCCCGATGAAACCGGCCGCCGCCTTGCCCGTGTTTCAGGTTCCCCGTATACCTACTCCCTGGCAGGCTGGGCCGCCGGGCGGCTGTTCAGGGATGCGTCTTTTTTTGAGAAGCAATGAGCCTCCGCCGAGCAGCTCAGTCTGGCATACCCGTTTTTTCAGCCTCCAATAGAACCATCCCAGGTATCAACTTTCCTGTTGGCCGATTCTTCATCGAACCATGTAGAAGTAACCACTTTTGATTCGGTAAAGAAACGTATGCCGTCTTTTCCTAGGCAGTGCAGATCGCCAAAAAACGAGTGTTTGTGCCCAGAGAAGGGAAACATGCCAACCGGGACAGGTATGCCCACATTTATACCGACCATGCCGCCGTCAATACGCAGCGCAAAGTTCCGCGCATAATAACCGCTGGATGTATAAATGACCGCTCCGTTGGCGAAGGGATTGCTGTTGATAATCTCAATCCCTTCATCAAAGGTTTTTACTTTTTTGACGCAGAGTACCGGTCCGAAGATTTCTTCGCGGCCAATACTCATTTCGGGTGTAACATTGGTAAAAACAGTCGGTCCGATGAAAAAACCATTTTCATATCCCTTCACTTTAACACCACGTCCGTCAAGAACAAGTTTAGCCCCTTCCTTGAGGCCCCTGTCTATCCAGGCGAGTATTCTGTCCATGTGTTTTTTGCTGACCACAGGTCCCATCCGGGATTCTTTTTCATAGGCGCAGCCGATTTTGAGCGCCCTGGCGTTGGCGATGATCCGCTCAACAAGTTTATCATGGATGCCTTCCTGTGCGACGACCACGGGCAGCGCCATACAGCGCTCGCCGGCACAGCCAAAGGAAGAATTGATAATGCCCGCTGCAGTCCGTTCAAGCACGGCGTCATTCATAACCAGGGCATGGTTTTTTGCTTCACATTGGGCTTGTACCCGCTTTCCGTTTTCCGCCGCCCTTGAATATACCTTAAGACCTGCCGATGTTGTTCCCACAAAACAGATTCCCTTGATAATCGGGCTTGTCAGCATAAGATCGCCTACAGTACGATCCGTGGTAATAACGCTTGCTACCCCAGGCGGGACTCCGGCCTCCATCAAAAGTTCAAGAAGCCTGATGCTTGTCATGGGGGTAGTACTTGATGATTTAAGAACCATGCAGTTGCCTGTCGCAATGCAAAGAGGGGTCATCCACCCGAAGGGAATCATTCCGGGGAAATTAAAAGGTACAATGCCGCCAAAAACCCCGATTGGCTCACGGTACAGGACCGAATCATAATCGGTACTGGTATTCATAAGGGATTCGCCCTGCATAAGTGTAGCCGCGCCGCAGGCAAGCTCAACAGGTTCTTTTACCTTAAGAATATCCCCTTCCGCTTCGCTCCATACCTTGCCGTTTTCCCTCGCAACCATTTTTGTAAGCCCTTTCATATGCGCAATAACAAGATCCCTGAACTTGAACAGTATTTGTGTCCGCCGTATCACCGGTGTTTTTGACCAGGTTTTGAACGCGGTCCGGGCCGCGTCAAGGGTAGCCTGCAATTCATCTTTGGTACAGCAGGGCGCCTGGGCTATTACTTCGCCTGTACTCGGATCATATACCTCCATCCATTTTTCGGTACTCGATTCAAGCCACTGCCCGTTACAGCAGTATCTCAATTTTTCAACAGCCATTTGTATTTCCTCCGTTTTGCCGCGGGCGGAACAACGCCGCCCTGATTTTTATTCGAAAGTCTGGTTTAATACCCCAGTCTGGTTTAATACCCCGCCGAAGCTCCGGTTCGAGCTTCCCGCGCTTCAATTCTTCCGCCAATAATGGCGGGGTAGAAGACTCCCGGTTAAGGGTATGGCCCGGGCAGCCCGGCCGCGTTCCGAAAGGGCGCCGGTTTTCAGCCCGAGGGCAGGTTCCAGTTGAAAAACCGCCAGTAAGGTTCGGCGGCTCTTTTCCTGAACTCCGCTATGCTTTCTTCGTTCCAGTCATAAAACCCTTTCCCTGTTTTCATCCCCAGCTCGCCGGCCTTCACCTTTTCGGTCACTAGGTCCGGCGCCCCTTTTGATACGCCCAGGCAGGGATAAAGATAATCCTGCAAATTTTTCAGCTGATCCAGGGAAAAGGCGTCGTGGTGTTCGAAGATGCCGATGGAATTGTAACGCGGGATAAAGCTGTAGGTCATGGCCCGCTCTATTTCTTCCGGGTCGGTCAATCCCTGTTCCACCATGTAGATTGCTTCCCTGAGCAGCGCGTGGTGCAGACGGTTTGCTATGAAACCCGGCGCGCTCTTCTTCATAAGACAGACCATCCGGCCGCAGGATGAAAAAAGATTCCGGGTCAGTTCCACCGCCTGTTGTTCAGTGTCGGGGGCCTTGACTATTTCCAGGAAGGGCACCAGATGCGGAGGGTTGAAGGGGTGCGCCACCAGCACTTTTCCGGGCCACTTTTTTACGCCCCTCTGCAAATCCTCCGGCATGATAACCGAGGTAGATGAAGCAAGAACCTGGAGTTTATTACAGACCGCTTCCAGCTTTTTATACACCCGGTATTTTTCTTCAAGATTCTCAAAAATACACTCAATGACAAAACCGGCGTCCGCAAGAATCGCATAATCCAGTGAATAGGACACGAGTTTACGGCATATTTCCCGCTGCCTTCCGCTTAGGAGGTTTCTTTTTTCAAGATCGTCGTATATGGCGTCATAGGCCCGGTAAAAATCCGCCTCCGGCCGGATGTCCACCACCGCGGTTTCGTAGCCGTTGCCTGTAAAAAGGGCGGACAGGCTTGAACCGATGGCGCCCATGCCGATTATGCCGATTTTCAAATTTAATGGTTTCATATACCCTTATTCACCCTTTACATCGGGATCGATGATCATGATGCTCCTGATAATGCCCAGGAGTTCTATATAGCCGTTAATAAAAGAAAGCAGGGTTCGGCGGACAGCGCCGAAATTGTCAAATTCTTCCGGTTTCATCCCCTTCTCGTCATAGGCCCTGCGGAAGTCGGGGAATTTTTTCTCCAGTTCCGCGACGATCCCGGGGTCCACCGGATCATTGATGCGGGGTTTCACTTCCACATCGGAGGCGTTAAATTTCTTCTGCCAGTCAAAGGGAATCGTCATGGACATATCGCCGCCGATAAACTCGGACCAGTGAAAGTGATTGCGGTAGGCGGCGTTAAGGAGCCGGGTGCGGTAGCCCCGCTCTTTGTAAATCCGGTAGGCTTTCTTGGCCGCCGCGACACCCGCCCATTCGAGATAACCGGGATTGGTGATGATCCCCTTCCTGCCCGCGATTACCTTTAACCAGTCGTCCAGCCGTCCAACCATTACCGTACAGACCGGGCTCATGGCGGAAATATCCTTCCCCTCTTTTTTGCGCCGTTCCAAGCCCCTTTCCACGGCTTCCGCCACGGCGATGCTCTGGGGCACGGTAAAGGACACGGTCGCGTTGACGCTTATGCCCCGGTAGGAAAGTTCCTCAATAGCCTGCAGCCCTGCCCTGGTAACCGGCAGCTTGATATTGTTGTTGGGATACAGGGAATTGAAATGAACGGCCTGCTCCACCATCGCTCCGGTGTTTCTATAGTTTTGTCCGTTGACCTGTATGGAAAGCCTGCCGTTGCGGCCCCTGTTTTTTTCATAAATCGGCTTCAGCAGCCCGGCCGCGTTCACGGTGATTTCTTCTATGATTTTCCACGCGACCGCTTCCTCCGATGCGGCGGGATTCCGGTTAATGATTTCCATAATCCGCGGCTTCCAGGTCTCCAGTTCCTTTTTCAGAACCTGCCCTACAATGACGGGATTGCTGGTTCCTCCGGTGGCCCCGTTCTCTATGGCGTAGTTTAGTTCGCTGACAGAACACGAATCGTTCCAGAATTCCGTCGGACTTGTCAGAGTCATTGTATGGAGAGGACCCCGTCCTTCAGCACCGCTCATCATTATCCTCCTGTAACTTCATATAATATGATAATACAAACAACAGAACTATCCGGAAACCGCGGTTCCCGAACAGGTCAACTTTTACCCTCTTTTCCCTTCAGTCATCTTCGGCATTAATCCGGATCAAAACCTTGCAGTGGGCGGCCTTGTTTTCCTTCAATTCCTGAAAAGCCCGCAGCCCGTCTTTGAAATCAAAGACGCCTGAAACAAGCGGCGTTCCGTCAAGCCGGCCCTCTTCCGTCAGTTTGATGATGCGGTCAAACTGATTTACGCTCATCCGGGAACCTAAAATGGTAAGTTCCTTTTTGGTAATATCCACCAGGGAAACCGGCGACGGCTCGGGGCTGAACCCCATGCAGAGGATCCTTGCCGCGGGCAGCGCCAGTTTGACAAGCTGGGCAAAGACGGCCGGATGCCCGACCGCGTCAAAGGCAGCGGTTATACCGTGTACGCCGGGCATTTTTTTTATTGCCGCGGAGGGTTCTTCCGTATTCAGATCGATCACATGATCCGCGCCCAGCCTTGCCGCCAGTTCCAGCCGAGGGGCGATAATGTCGGAAATAATCACCTCCGCGCCCAAAAGCTTGCACATCAGCAGAATACACAGGCCGATGGGCCCGGCGCCGCCTATGTATACCGTATCTCCCGCACTCACCGCCGCCCGGGAAGTGCTCTGCCCGGCGATGGTGAAGGGTTCCACCAGGGCGGCTTTTTCCCAGGGAAGATCCCGGGATATTTTATGGATCGTCCGGCGTTTCAGAACCATAAATTCCTGCATGCAGCCGTCGTAATGCGATCCCCTGGCTTTAAGGTTTTCACAAACGTTGCCCCGCCCGATTGAGCAGGGGTAGCAATAACCGCAGGATATGACCGGATCCAGGACAACATGATCCCCCGCTTCCAGGCCCCTCGCCCCGGAACCTGTTTCCAGAACCAGAGCCGCCATTTCATGGCCCGCGACCAGGGGGTAGGCTATCCCCGAAGATTCTCCCAGGTAGTTATGCATGTCGGAGCCGCAGATCCCCGCCATCATGACCTTTACCAGCACCTCATCGGGGGCCTGAATGACCGGTACGGGCAGTTCCCGCATTTCCATTTTCAAAGGTTCGACAATATAAAGGGCTTTCATTTTTCTTCCGTTATTTCCATTGGACATTTTATCCGTTTCCTCCGAGATAACTTTTGATAACTTCCTCGTTATGCAGCAGGTTTCCGGCATCGTCTTCCAGAACTATTTTCCCCGTTTCCAGTACATAAGCCCGGGACGCCGCTTCCAGGGCTATCTTCGAATTCTGTTCCACAAGGAGAATGGGAATGCCTTCCCCGTTTATTTTCTTGATGATCTCAAACACCCCTTCCACAATCAGGGGCGCCAGGCCAAGGGAAGGTTCATCCATCATGATAATTTCAGGCTTTGCGATCAGGGCGCGGGCAACCGCCAGCATTTGCTGTTCCCCGCCAGACAGGGTTCCGCCGGCCTGTTTTTCACGTTCCTTTAAACGCGGAAAGCGTTCGTAAATTTCCTCCAGGTCCTTGTGAAAATTACCCTTTCCGGTATAGGCGCCCATTTCCAGATTTTCGCGTACCGTAAGGTGGGGGAATATCTTGCGGCCCTCCAGTATCTGAACCAGGCCCATCCGTGAAATTTCATGGGGCTTCTTCCCGTTTAAGAGCTGCCCCTTAAAGCAGATTTCGCCGGATTTTGGCTTTCCCAGGAGGCCTGAAATACACTGGAGGGTGGTGGTTTTCCCCGCGCCGTTGGCGCCGATGAGGGCGATGATCTCGCCGGGGAATATTTTCAAACTGATTCCGCGCAGGGCCTGAATGCCGCCGTATGCAAAACAAAGGTTTTTGACTTCCAGCACGGGATCCATTATTTTTTGCCTCCGCCAAGGTACGCGGTAATGACCGCTTCATTCGATTGAATCTCCGCGGGGGCGCCTTCCGCAATTTTTTCCCCGAAATTCAGGACAAAGATATTTTCCGCAAGCTCCATTACCAGCCGCATTTCATGTTCCACCAGCAGAATGGTCATTTGATAATCCTGCCGGATTTTTCTGATCAACGCGGCAAGCAGCCGTTTTTCTGTGGTATTCATGCCGGCGGCGGGCTCGTCGAGCAGCAGCAGGGCAGGGGAAGATGCCAGCGCCCGGCCTATTTCCAGCAAACGCTGATTCCCGTAAGATAAATTTCTGGAAACATCATGCCCCCGGTCTTTCAGACCGACATATTCAATCAGGTCAAGGCATTTTTCCATCATTTCACGTTCTTCCCGGCGTTCGCCGGGCAGGTGGAACAGGCTGCTCCAGAAATTGGAATGTAATTGGGAATGCATGCCCACCATGATGTTTTCCAGTACCGTCATGCTGCGGAACAGGTTGATGTTTTGATAGGTCCGGGCAATACCAAGGTTGTTGATCTTATACGGGAGCAGTCCCTGTATCTCCTTTTCCTTAAAAATAACTTTCCCCGAAGTGGGAACAAGCGCGCCTGAAATCATGTTGAATATCGTGGTCTTTCCCGCGCCGTTAGGCCCAATCAGCGCGCAGATCGTTTTACCGGGAACCTCAAAGGAAACATGATTGACGGCAGCCAAACCGCCGAACTGCATGACAAGGTCATTCACCCGCAGAACCATCGACGCCTCCCTTTGCCTTTCCCGGTTTTACTTTTCCGGCAAAAAAGTTGTATATTTTGTAGATTATTCCCATAAGGCCCTGGGGGGCGAACATAACCACAAATATAATAAGAAAACCGTAGAAGAACATCCGATAACGGCCAAAGGCCTGTATTACCTCACTGAAAAGATTCAGAATTGCCGCTCCCAGAATCGGACCGGCCAGCGTACCGTTGCCCCCAAAGAGGATCATGGTAATAAACATGGCCGACGCGGCGCGGTTAAAAGTTTCCGGGCTTATGTAGCCGACAAAATGGGCGTACAGTGCGCCGGCAAGGGCCGTGTAAAACGCACTTACGGCAAAGGCAACCGATTTGTAAAACCTGACATTGATGCCCATGCCTCCGGCGGCAACGGTGTTTTCCCGTATGGCGACGAGGGCCCTGCCGACTCTGGATTTTATCAGCATCTGTTTCATTATTACGGCAAGCACCGTGAATACAAGCACCAAAATCAGATAATGCGGCCTGTCCCTGATAATAAAATTGCCTATTTTGAATTTCGGTATACCGGAAAAACCTATCGTGCCCCCCGTGTAATCGGGAAATATAACGACTATACTCTGGTACACTACTTCCCCCAGGGCGATGGTAACCAGTGAAAGAAACATGAATACCAGTTTTGTTACCGGCAGCGCAAATAAAAAGGCAAACGCCGAAGTTAAGACGCTGACGATAAAAACAGTCAGCCAGGGACTTAAACCCGCCGTTTTTGACAGAATGGCCGAACCGTAAGCGCCCATTGCGTAAAAAGCGGCGTGGCCCATGGAAATCTGTCCCGAATAGCCATACAGAACATCAAAGCCGGAACAGATAATTATGTTGATGGATATGGTCGTGAGCAGTACCATGATGTACCTTTGTTCCGGAAACAACAGGGGAATGGCAAAAGCAAAAACAATTACGCCGATTGCCCACAGATGATTTCGTTTTTTCGGTAACAGGGGAATCCCGCTTTTCATTTCCACACCGCCTTATTGCTCTATTATTTTCGCGTTAAAAATACCGGTAGGCTTGATAAGCAGAAAAACAATCAATATGGAGAAAGAAACAAAATCCTTCATGTCCGAACGGATGTAACCTGCCGCCATGGTTTCAATAAAACCCATGAGAAAACCGCCGATGACGGCCCCCAGCATGTTTCCGTAACCGCCGATGACGGCGGCGGCAAAGCCCTTAAGTCCGATGGTGTAGCCCATACCCGCCTGTACGCCGTACACCGGGCCTATCATCAAACCGGCCATAGCGGTTAACATGGTTGAAATGCCCCAGGTGAGCCCCTTGGTAAAGGAAACGTTTATGCCGCATACCGAAGCCGCCTCCGGCACCTGGGCCGCGGCCCTCATGGAAGTTCCCGTTTTTGTCTTTGTCATAAAGAACTGCAGCAGGATCATGAACACAATGGCCATTCCCGCGCCCATAATGGATTCCGGGGCAATGCGGACAAGACCAAAATCTATATAATGAACGTTCAGTATGGGAGGGAACATCTGCGCGTCGCTGTAAAAGAAAATTACCGCCAGATTCTGCAGTAAAATGGAAAGGCCGATAGTAGCCAGAACTATCTGTATCGCCCTGCCCCCCTTGTTCAGAATAGTACGGATTATGAACCGCTCCATAAGAAAACCCACAAGGAGCATCGTAACAATAACGATAAGCAGGGTTATCGGGTAGGGAACACGGTTATCACGGAACAGGATAAGGCCGAGAAAGGCGCCCATCATCAGGAATTCTCCCTGGGCAAAACTCATAAGCGCCGAAGCCCGGTAAATGAGGCTGCACGCAAGTCCCATTAAACCGTAAATAGCGCCTATCATGAGGGCGCCTATAAGAAGCGGTAAAAACATGGATGACCCTCTGGGTTATAAATATCGGGAATCCCCGCGACTTCTGTTTTCGGGGATTCCCATAGTGCAAATAGCACGAAACCACCCGGAACTTCGGAAATCCGGACGGTTATTTTTAATTTCGGCTACCTCCGGTACGGTATAACTTTACCGTCTTTTATCTCCCACATGGCCACTTCGTCAACGCACTCGCCGTTGGGGAATCGCGCGTAGTTCATCCTGCCGAGAATTCCGTCATAGTCGGAGATCGCGTGGATCGCGTCGCGGATGGCCGATCCCTTCAGGCTCCTGGCGTTTCCGATGGCTTTCGCGAAGATATTGATGGCGTCGTAAGAACGGTAGGCGTTATCCTCTTTGGGAACATCCCCGTACTTGGCGACATAGGCCTTGAGATAGCCGTTGATGGCCTTTCCCGCGAAAGACGGGTTGGTGTCAATATCCGCTATTGTATCCGGCAGGACATAGGCGTTGGCAAAGAAACAGTTGTTTGTGGCGGCGCCCGCAATCTGGCGGACCGGCGCCGCGGAAAACGCCGTATCGCCGTAAATCGGCTTGTCATATCCCGCGGCCCGGATCTGCTTTATCAGTTGGCCGGCGTCGTTGGACCATGAAGCCACGAACAAACAATCGGGATTGGCCTGTTTTATTTTGACGCACTGGGCCGTAAAATCCGTATCCCCGTCCTTGTACTTTTCCTGAACCGTAACTCTAATGTTGTTACCGTCGGTTGCAACCAGGGTGTCCATATCCTTTATGAAGTTATTGCCGAATTCCTCGTTGATGCTGAAGTAGCCCATTGTTTTGGCGCCGCTTTCCTTTATCGTTTTGAAGAGGGTCGTGGCCGTAACGCCGGTATTGGCGCTTGCGCGGAAATAGTAGTCCCATCCCTGGTTAAGCCATACGATACCGACCGCCACCCCGATGGCCGGAACCTGGGCGTCGTTTACATATTCCCCGACGGCCATGACGCTGTTGCTGGAAAGGGGACCCATAATTACATGGACCTTGTCCTGTTCGATAAGGCGGGTAACGGCCTTCAGGGCCTCCGCGGGCTGGCCCATGTCATCGTATTTGATGAGTTCAATCCGCTTGCCGTTGATGCCGCCCGCGGCGTTGATCTGTTCCACCGCGATATCGACGCCCTGTTCGGAATGTTTTCCCGGATTGGACTGGGTTCCGGTCAGGGTAATGGCCACGCCAAGCCTGATCGTGGGCGACGCGTTCCAGGACGCGTCAAATCCGCCCGAATCCGTCGATCCCGAGGCGGCGCTTTCACGCTTGCCCCCCGCGAACGCGAACACGCCTGCCAGCAGTAACAGACCCAAAAACGCAATTTTCTTCTTCATGCTTCTTCTCCTTCTGCAAATTTTATTTTTTCAAAATCACGAAAGGTCCCTTTAGGAACATTCCCTGATTTTGTAAAAAACAAAAGTGATCCCCCTATGAAAGGGCTTCCGCGCCCCTGAGCATGGACGCAAGGTCCTCCGCTTCAAGGCTGATGTATCCTCCTTTGGCGTTTTCCTCTATCTGCAAACGCTTCATTTCCCCGCTCCTTATACCCGGAAACCCGTCAAATCTTGACAAGCCGGCCGTCTTTAACCTGTCCCAATTCCAGTACCGCGTCCCTGAGGGCAATAATATTCCCGGGCGGCACATCGCCCAGAATGTGGTGGGTGGGGCCGCAAATAAAACCCGAAGGGCCGGCAAGATGGCGCAGGGAATCTTTTACATCTTCCCACACTTCTTCAACCGTACCGTAGGGCATAACCTGCTGGGTGTTGATGTTGCCATGAAAGGCGATACGGCCCCTGTATTTGGAAAGGAAGTCCCTGGTCATGAGGGCGGTATTGGGCTGTACCGGATCGAGCATATCCACGCCTATGTCGATATAATCATCGATAAAGGCGCTGTTGTCCCCGCAGGCGTGTTTCATCAGCCTGCCCCGGGGGTTTACTTCGGCAAATTTGGCTTTAAGAGCGCCGTAGAACTGCCCCAGCAGGGGCTTAACCTGTTCCCGAAAAACCAGCGGGGAGATGAGCGGCCCTTGCTGACTGGCGAAATCGTCCATTTCGGTTCGGAGAAAGCTGATGTACTTTCCCGCAATGTCCAGGGCCCTGTTGTACATCTTCGTGTAATAGTCGAGGAATTTCCGCATAAAAAGGCCGGTAAATTCCGGCTCGGTCATCAGATCCACATACCAGTTTTCCATGCCCCGGATATGGCTTGAAACGCTAAAGAGGGAAGCGCCGAAATATCCGACAATGGCCTTGTCGGTATTTTCATATATATACCTGCATCGTTCATAAAGCCCGTCGAAAATCGCGTCGTCAAGGGGATCCGGCATCTGCCAGTTTTCAAGGTCTTCCAGGGTCCAATCCCCGGCAGGGGTGTTGGTAAAATCGTAGGATACCGCCCCGGTTGAAGCAATTGTCTTCCGGTAACTCTGCCCGAATTCGTTGGTATAGGTTTCATCAACGTTGAAGTGTAAAGGGGGAGTCCCCGAAGGCGGATTAAGGCCCACATAAACGCAGTCAAGATTCATTTTTTCGTGGAATTCAGGATCCGGAAAGGCAACCGACCAGATGCTTGCCGTATCGACACAGAGGTGATCCCAGTGCATATACCTGCACAGATTGTTATGCGCCGTATAGGAAATCGTCATATCCAGCGGAACCCGGTCAACCGGTTTATGATCAATGGCGGCATGAACCCGTTCCCGGGAAGTCATATTCATCCTCCTCAAAGCAGAACCCCGCTCCGGCCTTTGGGGAATCTCTGTATAGAAACCATGATAATCTTATTATCATACAATAATAATAGAATGATGATACAACGGAAATTTTCACCTGTCAACAAAAATCATCACAAAAATCAAAAAAAAATTACAAAAAAAACCCGGCAGAAGGATCGCTGCAAAACAAGCGGAATCCGCGAAAAGGCTCATCCTGCCCGCAAAATCCCTTTCCCGAACGCCTTTCCCGGCCGGCGCGCCTGCATGCCTCCGGCCCTCAGGTCTTTGGCAGGGCGCCGGGCGCCAAAAGGCCCCTGATTCTGAAAAAATGGGAACTGTGCCGCTCGATAGCCTTTTTCGGGACTCTGGTTTTTATCGCGTCAATGATTTCCTGGTGATCTTTTGACACGTCCCGCAAATTCTTTATGGCAAAATAGGTCTTGCGTATCTCCGCTTCCAGAAAAGCGTTGAGAATTTTGAAAATGGCAAGGAAGAGATTATTGTTTCCCTCCCGAATAATAATGGAGTGAAAAGTGTAATCCGCCAGGCTCAGTTTTTCTATGGAACCTTCGGTAAAAGCGGTTTTCATATTTTTTACTTCCGCTTCCAGGGCCTCTATAACAGGCCGGCACGATAACGGTTTGCGGACATATTTAGTTATGAACGTAAGGAAGGCTGTCTCTTCAATGATCTGCCGCAATTCCAGAATCTCCCACATGTCATCTGATCCCAGGAGCAAAGACCAGGAAATCGCCTCTGTTGAAATTTGGGAACGGTCGCAGAGGAAAGTTCCCTTGGGAACCCGTGATTCAAGGATGCCCAGGTGCTGGAATATTTTGATTGCCTCCCGAATGGAGGAACGGCCAATCCCGAAGTGTTCGGCCAGTTCCTGTTCGGTAGGAATTTTATCGCCTGGCTTGTAAAAACCCGATGTGATAAGCTCCCGAATTTTTTCCATGGCCTGGGCTACTACGGTTTTTTGCTGAATCTGTTCATATTTCAGAGGAAGGGATTTGATCGAGTTATTTTTTTTCATGCCCTCTGTTCATTCCTCAAATTATATCCCTCTTATAGTATCAGGGCTTTTTCAAAACTCAATGGGCGGCTGTTCAGGGATGCGTCTTTTTTTGAGAAGCAATGAACGCCCGGTATTTATCGGGGTCGCTTTTGAAGGCCACAATGTGGGAATCCGGATCGCTTAAAGCCCGCTCCAGGGCTTCACCCGCCTCGAACATCAGCCGGCCGGCGTCAATAAGGCGTCCCGCACGGGAAGAAATGCCGATACAGAGATCGTTTTTTGCTTTGAGATAGGCCGGGTATTTGTCCATAACACGGCTGTGGAATTCATCGGCTTTCGCAAAACCCGTTTCCAGATCGATATTGGGGTAGATTACCGCGACGCCCTGTTCCCCCTTCTCAAAGATCAGATCCCTCAGGGTGAAGAAACGCGCCGCGTCCTCGGCGAACTGTTTGTAAAAATCATCGCCCTGAAATCCCAGATCCATAATTTCCATTACTATAAAAACCAGATCCTGCTCGGCGGACGCGCAGCGGTGCAGCTCCGATTCAAGCCGGTCCTCCGTGTATTCCTCCCAGCCGATGTTGCTCCGCGGCGAATAAAGTCCTTTGGGCGGCGCGGCGCTTTCTTCGTCCCGTTCCCGGCTCCCGGCGGGCGGTTCGAAGGAAATGTCCCCTGTTGGCGGAAGCTCAGGTTCCTGTGGCGCCTGAACGGCCGCCTCCTGCGGGGCCTGAGCCGCGGCGGCGGCCTGCAGCGGGACGGTAGCCTCCGCCGGGGCAGCCCGTAGCGGAGGAGGCGGTTCTTCGGGAAACACGGTCTCCGCTTCGGGGATGAACTCCGCCGCACGGTCCTCCGTGCCCTGGTATGGCGCATAGCGGCGCTTCTCCGCGGATTTGCCCAGAAGCGATTCCATAAGCAGGGTAAAAAAGGCCAGTATGAGGCCTGCCAGCACCATGATCAGGGTTTGTTTTAGAATACCGGTGAGGATACGGTAATCCAGGGCGCTTGCCACCGCCTGTATGTTCACGTTCCGCAGGCCCGCGATGTGCAGGGGCTGGTACAGGGACTGGCTTAAAAAATCAAACCGGCCCCTGAACCGGGGGGAATTGCTCACCCAGTTGACCGCCTTCCCCTGTTCCCGCTCAAAAGCGTATTCACCGTTGGGGCCGGTGATGATAAGGGCCTCCAGAGTGACACTCGCGGTCAGGGCGTCGGTAATGGTTTCTACAAAAGGCTCGTCCATAAAACCGAGTACTCCCGCGGATGAGGCAAGATCGGCGATATCGAAGAATTCCTTCTCGGCGACGAGGCGGCGCTGTTCAACGCTGAGATAGATTCTCAGTACCGCGGAAACCAGGGCCGCGGCATATACTACGATACAAATCGCGGCTATCACAGCGCTTATAATCGAGGTTCTATTGAAAGCGTTCTTTTGCTGCATAGGTTATTATATACATATTCCGTATATTTCTGCTAGAATCAATTGAGGCAATCGTGATGAATTTACGTGATTTTTCCCTTCCGGCGGGCTGGTATCCCCGTTCCGCCGCTGAAATAGAGCGGTTTCTGGCGCCTTTCCGCGCGGGGGAAGGCCGCGCCCGCGCCGCCATTGCCCCGCATGCGGGCTGGTTCTACTCGGGCCGCATAGCCGTAGCGGCCGTGTCCGGCCTTGACCGGCAGGCGGAAACCGTGGCGGTTCTGGGCGGGCACCTCCCCGCCGGGTCGCCGTTCCTTTTTGCCCTGGAAGACGCGGCACGGACTCCTCTTGGCAATATGCCCATAGACGCGGAATTGCGGGAACCGCTGCTAAAAGAATTGCGCGGAACGGAGGATTGCTACCGCGACAACACCGTTGAGGTGCTTCTTCCCATGGTTCGTTTTTTCTTTCCGCGGGCCATGCTGCTCTGGGTCAGGATTCCCGCGGAATTTTCCGGTTTTGAGGCGGGCCGGACTATCGCCCGCGCGGCGGAGAAGCTGGGCCGGCGTCTTGCGGTACTGGCCTCCACCGATTTAACCCACTACGGGGCGGGCTACGGCTTTGCGCCCAGGGGCGGCGGCCCCGCGGCCCTGCGCTGGGTGCGCGAAGTAAACGACGCCGCTTTTATCCGGGCGGTGGAATCAAATGACCCCGCCGCCGTGCTGGAACGGGCCGAACAGGACCGCTCAAGCTGTTCCGCCGGCGCGGTTTTGGGCGCGCTGGGCTTTGCCGCGGCGTCGGGCGCGTCTCTTCCGCGGCTTCTGAAATATACCACCAGCGCCGATGTTCCGGGCGGCGAAGGGGAGTTTCCCGACTCTTTTGTGGGATACGCCGCCTTCACGTTTGAATAGGCTCATAAGGTCCGCCTTTGCTATTCGCCGATTTCCCTTGTGTAGTATTCGCGTATATTTTCTATGGACTGTAGAATCGCCCTGTTGATATTTTGCCTTATACTCAGGGAAACATCGTCAAGACACTTGCTGATGGCGACGATAACCTCGTTTGATACGGTCTCTTCCTTCTTTTTGAATAATTCGTGAACGCCGACTCCCAAAGCGCCCGCAAGGCTTGTCAGGGTTTCGGGGTAGGGCCATTTTTTTTCCCGCTCAATGGCGCTCAGAAAAGTGATGGAGATACCTGTTTTTTCGGCCAAAACCGCCTGTGAAAACCCCAGCCTGCTGCGAAGCTGCTTGATATTCATACTTAAAATTGACCGTAACTCTTCCCCGTCAGCCATTGTCACCCTGTCTGGGCCGCTTTCAAAACCCGGTTGATTTTGACGCGGCTCTTGGGCTTTCCCAGGCTAAAGCCCTGCGAAACACCCGTTTTTTAAAAGCTGCCCTTTCAAAACTGAAGTTTTGAAAGAGTCACTATTAAAGATAATTTAACGGCTGCTTGACTACAGTACAAATATCTAATAAGATTGTTTGAAAATATAACTATTAGGATTTTTTTATACAAGCCGAATGCCCGGACCGGTGCGGGGAGAGAGATTATGAATACCGATTACATTCCGAAACCCGGCGAGACATTCCTTTACCGCGCCGCCCTTGAAACCGCCCTTCGCGCCTATATCAATACCAGTCTTGCCTGTAAGCCCGCCGGCGCCGGCCGCGCCAATATGAATATCTACTGTCTATGGCGGGAGAACGGCAAGGATGAAAAAGGCCCCTTGAGATATACGGTTTCATGATTAGCCCCACGGAGGACAGGAAGGGCACAAAGGGAAGGGAAGGATGTGGCCATAGACCCTACCTCCTAATCTCCACATTGGACTTTCTTCCACTTTGTGCCCTTCGTGCTTTTCGTGATCAGGCCGCCCTGCCGGTCCCCGGTTCCGCCGTGCTTTCACGCACAATCAGCGAGGGGGCTATCAGTTCCGGTGTCAGGGCGGAGCCGTTCTGCGTGAGTTTTTTGATCAGGTTGACCGCCTTTCGGGCAATGCGGTCGTAGTGAATCGAAACGGTGGTGATGACAGTCCGGTCTTTTTCGCAATATCTTTTATGGTAACGCCCATTTCGACCTCGTTCAATAAAGCGCGGCGGAAGCGTTTTACCATACTATATACCGTCTTTTCAATATGACAAGGAAGTTCTTGCGGGCGCGGCTTCTTTTTCGGGGCATGGGCGCGCCGGGCGCTTGCGGGCCCCGGCTTTCCGGGTCATCAGGTTCGTGACGCCGTCCGCCCGCGGCCTTCCTTCCGCTCTATGGAAACCGGCGCCCTTATAGTTGTCCGCAACTACAGGCCGGAGTTACCGGCGACTCGGTATCAGCTCATGTTTCCCCCGGCGCCGGTCAGTCCGGTATACCGCGCTTTCCCTTGCGCCGGCCCGTTTTTCCGCATAATTTTGTTGACAAAAGCGTTTTATGCGCGTATATTATAACTGGTAAAGCGTTTTATTCGAAAGTCTGGTTTAATACCCCGGAGCTCTGCTCCGGCTGAATAAAGCAACGATTACAAAAATTTGGTATTAAACCGGACGGTATTATAAACTTCCTCTCGAACGAGCCTCCG
>JAIROT010000002.1 GCA_031257385.1 Treponema sp. | reverse complement strand
CCGTAGTAGCCGTTGATGGTTGTGTTCTGGTAGTCGTCCTCAATGAGTTTGTCAAACCACGCCTCCACATCGTCCCTGGTGATTTTGTGGAGAAGCATATCGCCGAAGTAGGGGAGGAGCTGGTTTTTCAAATTCTTTTTGTTGTTGTCGGCGTAGGCTTGAGTCAGGGCGGCGCGCTTACGGCGTTTCTTGAGGTAGGCGCAGGTTTCCCATTCCCACCAACCCTGGGCGTAGTCGGCGAAAGTCGGCTTATAGCTGTTATCGTGAATGAGCCTGTTTTCTTTCAGAAGCTGGTTGCACTTGACACGTGCGGCGGTCATGTTGGTTTCCCCGGTGGAGCGTCCCATCTGCCGCTTGCCGTCTTTGTCATAGGCATAGTAATAGACCACCCGTTTTCCCGAAGGGAAGACCCGCCAGTAGAGCGTGAAATCGTTATGGATTTTCATATACAGCCGGAACGTTAAACGCAAATACGGTACTCCCGCATTGCTCCGGTACGGGGATCGGGGAAAAAAAGCCCCTGGGAACAGAGGGCAAGAAAACCGGGGGCCGCTTCCGGTGTGGTTTCAGGCACGCCGTACAGGGGATCGTTCAGGATCGGATAGCCAATCCAGGAAAGATGACAACGGATCTGATGCCGGAAGCCCCGGATAATTTTTACGGTGAAACGGTAAACCGGAATTATCTCCGTTCTATGGCAACGCAGTGCCGGATCATCCGGGCGAACCTGTGAAGCGGCGATTATTTCGGTCTTGTAAAAACCATCCCGGCTTTTGGCAAGTTCCCGGTATTTGCGGCCTTCATCGCTTACGGGCCGGACTTGCTTTCTGCCGGGACCAAAGGGACGGAAAAAACTTTCAATGAATAGGGGGGCCGGGAAAGAGTTAGCTGAAAAAAATTTGGACGCCGCAGGTGGCGGCGGAAAACCGGGGAGAGGCGCGGCGGCTTTAAGGCAGAGTGCGCCGTATTCTTTTACAAAAGAGCCCTCGTCCTGATGGGCCAGCAAAAACTCTAGGGCCGGCTGGTTTTTGGCGAAAAGTACCAGGCCCTGGGTTTCAAAATCCAGACGGTGGACAAGGCCGCCCTCGCCGCTTTTTCTGCCTTTAAGGGAGAGCGCAGCCGGAAAAACACCGGCGTACCAATCAAAAAGCGTCCCGCCCTCAGAAGCTTTCAGGGGTGCGCAGTGCATACGGGGAGGTTTCCACAGTACCGCGAAATCATCGGTCTGGTCAATAATACGGGCCTCTTCAGTTTCCTTTTCGGACTTCCCTCGTTTCAAACAACGTAACAATTTTAATAATTCGGTTTTAGACCAGACAGTATTATACATTTCCTCTCGAACGAGCCCCCGCTCAAGCAATTGCCCCACGTTTCGGATACCGCACGGAGGCTCATCGTTTTCTCCTTCTCAATGCAGGGAACCTCTAAAAACCGGTTGTTTTTTTGGTTCTCCTGCAGTTTCTCACCCTGCTGATTGTGAAACATGTATTTTTAAGCGGGAAATTTCTAAAACTGAAATTTTTAGAAGTTCCCTATACTCTAAGGCCACAAAGATTCATTCAGGCTGCGTATCATGGCGGAAAAACGTTCCGGCATGGGCGAACTGAAAATCTCCGGGACGCTCTCCCCGGGCAGGGTGATGACAAGGCGTTTTGCATGGAGCATGAGACTTGCACGGGGGAAAAGAGGATCGGTAAAGCCGTAAAGCGGATCGCCTGTTATGGGACATCCAAGGTAACGGAGATGGACGCGGAGCTGGTGGGTACGGCCGGTTTTGGGCCGCAGCAAAAGCAGCGAATGGGTTTCCCAGGTTTTTATCACCCTGTAAAAAGTAAGCGCCGTTTTTCCCCGGCAGGAGACGGCAAAACGTTTCCTGTCCCCGCTGTCCCTGGCGATCAAGGTTTCAATGCGCCCGGCTCCTTCTTTAGGGACACCGGCCACAATGGCGATATAGTTTTTTTTTACTTTTCTGGTTTTGAACTGTTCGGCGAGAAAAGCAAGGGCCTCATCATCATAAGCGGCGATAATAAGCCCCGATGTTTCCTTGTCGAGCCGGTGAACAATGCCCGGCCGCAGCCCTGCCGCAGACGCTGAAGCGCGGCCCCGGCAGAGGCTTCTGAAATACAGAGCGTTGGCAAGAGTGCCCTGCCGGTTTCCCGCCCCCGGATGCACCACCATTCCCTGCGGCTTGTTTATCACTATCGTCCGCTCGTCCTCATAAATAATATCAAGGGCTATATCTTCGGGCACAAGAGTCTGGGGTTCGGCTTCATTCCAGGAAAGTTCGATAAGATCGCCCGTCCGTACCAAACGGGATATTTTTACAGCCTTTCCGTTAATTTTGCCCTGTAGCGAACGCGCTTTGATTTGGGAACGGGAGAGAAGGCCCTTGTATTCCGCCACATAGCGGTCCAGCCTAAGGCCGCCGGGAATTTGCTCTTCAATGGTACAGTAAAAAGAGGGCATCAGGGTGCGGAGGGAGCCTCCGGGGAACTTCCGCCGCCGTCCTCCTCCGGCCAGGGGCTTTTGTTGATAATAACGCTGCCGGCCGGGAGGTTTTCGGCGCGCCGCCGTTCCTTATGTCTTTTAATCTGAACAATAATCAAATCGGTGAACGCCAGGGCCACGGATACGCCCGCGGCGATAAGCAGCGTTGTTTCATGTTCCTTGTTTGTCATGTCTATTGCACCGGCCGTTTTCAAAGGCCAGGGAGCATAACGCCGCCCGCTCTCGCTCCAGTCCATGCCGTTCTGGTCGAACCAGCGGCGGGTATCCATGGCAAAGGTTGTGGCGAACATGGTAAAAGGGAAAGAACCGAAGGCGACTATTTCCCAGCGGCGCAGATCTTTTGCCCATTGGGGAAAGCCCGTGGTATTGAAAATAGTTGTATCAACAGTTGTACCGTCGGTAGTGGTAGTCTGCGCGGCGGCTTCATAAACCGGCGCGGTCAGAATAATAATCATAATTATCAATAGCATGAAGTTTCCTGTTCTTTTCACAAAAACCGCTCCCCGAAAATAGCGCTGCCGATTCGCGTTAAAGTTGATCCTTCCTCAATGGCAATCTCAAAATCACCGGACATCCCCATCGAAAGACAGGACCAGTTCCAATCGCCGCCCGGAGGAGGAGGGAAACGCCTTTGCAATTCCTTTTGGGCATTTACCACCCGCCTGAAAGAAGAACGTATCAGTCCCTCTTCACCGGTGTTGGGCGCCATGGTCATCAGGCCCCGGACAAGCAGGGCCGGACAAGCAAGAACAAGTTCAACGGCCCTGAAAAGTTCCTCAAGACCCGAAAAACCGCTCTTTGATTCCTCTCCCGTATGCAGCTCCAGCAGGACCGGCAGAGGCATGGACCGGGCGGCGGCCCGCTTGCCCAGTTCAAAAATGATGGATTCCCGGTCCACCGACTGAACGCAGTCAAAGGTTTCAACGGCGGCTTTCGCCTTGTTCCGCTGGAGGGAACCTATCAGGTGGAGTTCCGCGCCGGGACGGCTTTCCCTGAACCCCGCGAATTTTTCCACCCCTTCCTGAACCCTGTTCTCACCAAAAGACCGGACGCCTGCCTGCCAGGCTTCCAGAACCGACTCTATAGGGTGAAATTTCGACACCCCGACAAGGGTGATCTCTTCCCTCTTCCTGCCGGACGCGGCGCAGGCTCTTTGTATCCGCTCTTCTATTTTCTCTATATTATCGGCAATTGACATTGTTTTCTCGAATCCTCATTTTCTCAAATTTTCTACGGCCTTTGCCAGGGAAACAAAAGCCTCCAGCCCCAACTTTTCGGCCCGTTCTTCCCCCTTGATGCGGCTTTGGGCCAGGGCCTCGTCCGCCATGTCTTCCGCCGCGGCTTGTCCGGCATTGGACGCAACAAGGCCCTTTTTTATTATATCGGAAAGTATGAAACTACGCAGATTATTTTTAATCATTTTTCTTCGCGAGGCGAAGAGGCTTCGTACCAGGGGATAGAAGACGGCCGGGTAGGCGTCGGGACGGATATCCTTGCGGAGTTCCAATTTAAGTCCCTGGGAATCCACATTGGGCCGGGGATAAAACGAAGCTCCCCGGATAATCATCAGGGGTTTTACCGTGTACACCGAGGAACAGAGCACCGAGAAGGAAGAATAATCGGCGGAGCCGGGGCGGGCCACCATACGGAGGGCGACTTCCCTCTGGACGGTAAGCACCATACGCCTGAAAAGGCGTTTCTTTTCGGCCATATCCGCAATTAAAGCGGCGGCTATATTGTAGGGCAGGTTTCCCAACAGGTAAGACGCCGCCGGCTGGGAAGGCCAGGTTTTCATTACATCGCCTTCAATAAGGGTGAAGCGCGGCCGCAGGCCGAACAATTCCCGCAAAATTCTTGCAAAGCCCGGATCAATCTCGAAAGCCCTCACAGAAAGGCCCTTTTCAAGGAGCTGCCCGGTCATGGCCCCCAGGCCGGGACCGATTTCCCAGAGCTCCGCATCCGGCTCCGCTTCCAGGGCATCGATCAGCGCCCGCCTGACAGCCGGATTTATCAAAAAATTCTGACCGTATTTTTTGCGCATTCCCAGGCCTTCCTTTTCCAGAAAAGCCCGTAGTTCAGCTGCGGAGTTGTAATTCAGTTCCATGACACGCCCGTCTATGATAAAAGTCAAGCGGATTTTTCAAATTCGCGCTCTTTTTTTTGCCCTTCCAGGAAGCGGCGGCAGGCCGCCATCCTGCCCCATGCTTGACCGGGTCCCGCCCATAGTGATATTCCCCCTTCTTCAGCGTCTGATAGATTTCCGATAACACCCGCAGCCCTAAGCCTGCTCCCTTTCGGGGCGCCCCAAATCTTGAAGGGTTATGCGTCCCGCTACAGGCCGCCGTTCGGTTCGGCATGTTCCCGCTGCTTGAGCGCCAGATTTTCGAATCAGCATCTTAAAGAATTTATCTATAAAATTGGTAAGGGTATTGGACTCGTCGTAGTCCGCGCTCTTGTATTGGGACAGGTTCGCCTCGAACAGATCGGCGGGACGTTTTACCGATACTATTTTATCATCCATAATTGAGCATACTATAGTGAAACACAAAGCAATACAACGGTATTCCATCCCCATGTTGCTTATCATGTAGGTAAGAAAGTTGTTTTTCATCAGAGCGAAGGGAATCACGCCGGGTTCATTCCGCTGAATCTGGGTGAAGAGCAGGGTAAAATCGTCCAGCTTGGTCACGTCGAAGTTGTACTTGTCCACGTATTTCTTAAGCAGCAACACCCCGGGCCAGCGGGCCTCCACCTGGAGGTTGGGCAGCGCGTAGATTTCACCCTTTACCTTCACGGCGGGCCAGAGTTTTTCCGGTATCGCGTTGATCATATTCGGCGCGAACTGCTGAATCTTCTCAAAGGGAATCGGCTATAAGGCGCCTTTGTTCACCATGGTGATATAGTCGTTGGTCCAGTTGGATGTGAAGAACATGTCCATGGGGTCCCCGGACGCCGTCATGATGTTCATTTTTTCGTCGTACTCACCCCAGTCGATGAAATTAATTTGAACCGTCGCGTTGATCTTCTCTTTGAGCAGCTTGTTAATCTCGTCGTTTACGATCCGCATATCGGGCCGGATGCTTTGGGGCATGTACCAGATAAGATCCACCGGCGAGAGACCTCCGGGAGTAGCGGCGGACGGCGCAGGACTTTGTTTGCCGCCCCCCGCGAAACCTGCTGACGCGGCCCAGAGCAGGGCTGCGGCGAATGAGCCTTTTTCATAGAAATCCTCCGGAAATGGTTTTATAGACGCTTCCAACAGGAGCACCTACTAAAAAAAACAGTTTTGCAGGCCGTAGGCCGAAAAACTGCAGGAGTTTCGGCAAAACCAACCGGGTTTTGCAAGAAGCTCTCCTATCCCTTAACCGAACCCATGGTTATGCCCTTCACAAAGAAGCGCTGGAAAAACGGGAACACAATCATCATCGGCGCGGCCGCGAGGACCGCCGCCGCCATGCGGGTCGCCTCTCCGGGAATTTCCACCCTGCTCATATTGGCCACCATGGAGATATTGCGCAGGACAAAATCCAGGTTATTGAGGGTCCGGTAGAGCAGGTATTGCAGGGGCGCCAGGTTGGACCGGTTGATAAAGAGCATGGGCAGCCACCAGTCGTTCCAGTACGCGAAGGCGTAGAACAGCCCGATGGTGGCCAGGGCCGGTTTTACATTGGGAACCACGATGAAGAAAAACACCCGGTACTCGTTGGCGCCGTCCATCTTCGCGGATTCTATCAATTCAAATGGCAGATCCGACATAAAACCCCGCATTAAAAACGTAAACCACACGCTAATGCCGTAGGGCAAAAACAGTGCCTATATCGTATCCCCCAGATGAAACACCCTGGTAACGATGAGGTACAGGGGCACCACCCCGGCATTAAAAAACAGGCAGATAAGGATATGCGCAGAACACCGCGTTTGGCAAAATGATCCGCGTTAAGGGTTTTTTCATGCCCCCCCTACAGCAGCGCGCTTTCCGGGCGCGCGCGCTTGACCAGAGAGTTTGTAAGCAAAATCAGGATGAGGCCCATGACAGATTGATACAGGCCCGCCGTGGCGGACATGCCGATGTCCCCGGTTACCCGCAGCGCCCGGTATACATAGGTGTCGATCACATCCGTCACCGGGTACAGGTTGCGGCTCTGGCATCGCAGATACAGGATAGTTCTCTGTGCCTGCTGTCCCATGCGACCTTCACGCCCATAACGACGAAACGGAAAGCGTACATACCCTGCGACATAGACAACCAGTCCAATGAACAATGAGGGGACGAAGAAGGAGAACATCGGCTTTACCTATAAGGGGTTTGAGGGGTATCACCGGATATTCGCGTATCTTGGAGCGGAGGGGTACATGCTGTCCTGTGAACTGCGGTCCGGGAGCCGGCACTGTCAGAAGGGGGCGCCTGAGTTTTTGAAGCGGCTTGTGGGGATGTTACGGGAAAGTACCAAAGGGAAGAACCTGTTGTTCCGGCTTGACCGCGGGAATGACGGGGAAGAGACGCTGGAAGCGCTTTTGGGGAAGGACGACCGGGAGGCGAAGGAAGCGTACAAGGAGGGCGGAATATGATCATAAAGCGGAGCCTCGACCGGGACCGGAAAGCGGGGCAAAGGTATAGCAGATCATACGGGAACGTGAGAGGACTCATAGTTTCCGGGAGTACGAAGCCGCCAGTGGGCAGGCGGATTACAAATAGTCCGGGCTTTTCCCCCAGGGCGAGCGCATATAAAATCAACAACCTCGCCCTAAAGGGACGAGGTATGTTGTTTTGGTAAGGTATTTGTCTCAGGGTACATACCCTTTATAACGCCCTGAAGCTCCCCCGCCGCAAGGCAGGCTCTTGGGTATGTACCCTTCGCATACAATGAA
>JAIROT010000291.1 GCA_031257385.1 Treponema sp. | reverse complement strand
TTGCCTGTTTTTTGATTATTTCCGCTTGTTTTTTGACAAGTTCTTGTAAATTTTCCCCGTCCACACCCTGTTTTTACCATGTTTTACAATTTTATGCAAGATCCCCGTGAACGGTTACGATTTTTTAAATCATACGACCGGGTTGCCGTTTCCCGGGCTTTATTCGAAAGTCTGGTTTAATACCCCGCCCTTGATGCTGCGCAAGCAGCTACTCTGCCGCGGTTCAAATGACGTAACAATTTCAAAAATCGGTATTAAACCAGACGGTATTATAAACTTCCCCTCGAACGAGCCTCCGATCAAGAAATTGCCCTACGTTCCAGATACCGCGCAGCTTGCCGCGCGGAGGCTCATTGGAAGGCGAGGTACACCCTGGAGCTTGCTCCAGGGTTCTTCGTTTACATCTTTTTTATGCTGCTTGCTTCTATTTCGACCCGTGTAAATCCTCTGTCAACTTCTCCGGTTATTTCAACCGTGTCATTTTGATCTATCGAAATCCCACGCCAAATTCTATTATCTATTTCAATAATGATACTCCCGGTATCATCACTAAATAAATATTTTTCATCACCCAGAAACCTTTCGATTTTTCCCTTTAAAGTTACCGGGTAATCATCCCTTAAAGTTTTTGCCGTTTCAACTGTTACAATGTCTGCCCCAGGGCCTCTGTAACCCTCTTGGGCATTAAGTATTGATCCGGTAAATGCCAGCACAAGAAAAACACACACATAAAATTTTAGGTTCATAGACCTACTCCTTAATAAATAATAAAATGTTATAATTCTATAATATACTATTTTCTATGATTAGTCAAGGCGCACGCATTACGGATTTTGTGTTGTTTTTTTCGAAAACCCGGTTTAATACCGCGCGGCTTGGCTCATTCTTGCTTCGCCTTTTTCGCCTTTGAGGTTACTAATGTACGGGATTAGGTAATCACATCCCGAATGACGGGTCAAGAACAGCCTAAAGCTCCCCCGCCGCAGGGCGGGTTCCTGGTATGTACCCTTCGCGTACAATGAGCCTCCGGGCGGCAAGCCGGGGTATGGAACTCGCGAATCAATATCCCCTCCCTTACCGCAGATTTTCCCGATCAACAATCTCTATCCCCGTGTCAATTGATGTCGAGGTGTAACCGGTCTTCCTGAGGGCCGCCAGGGAACGGACCGCTTCATAACCGATGCGTTCCGGGTTGATTGCCAGGCTGCACGCGATTATCCCTTTGCGGATATTTTCCAGCACCCCCGAATCCCTGCCGAAACCGATAACCTGCACGCGGCCCACCATATTCAGATCAATCAGTGTCTGGGCGGCTGCAATGGTGTCGTTGGGATCGGTAAAAATGATCGTGTTAAAATCTGCGCCGTCTATGACGCCGTTTCCCTCGTTTGCCCCGCTGCGGAACAGGCGGAAAAGCAGGGCCTCCGCGTCCAGGGGGTTGAGGTTCGTTTTGAAGCCGGCGACGGGCGCGGCAAGACGGCTGCCCAGGGCCGCGGTGATTCCCATTTCCACCAGTTCCCGTTCGCCGTAAATGCCCGGCGATTTATCGCTGTATACCACAGCCAGCCGGACGGGGCCTTCGTTGACGCCGCCCGCAGCAAGGCCCAGCCGCCTGCCCACGTCAAAGTTGTTGTTGCCGATAAAAGGCCAGGGCTGGTCGTTGGGCACGTTGTGGTTGATGATCACTGTGGGAATCTGCACCGCGCTGAGTCTGTCGAGCTGGCGGCGGGCGGTGTTGTCGTCCAGGTAGGGGCAGACCACGGCCCCGTCAATGCCGGTGTACAGGGCCATTTCCAGTTCGTTTTTTGCCGGGTCTATCGAATGTACCGAAATGGCGGCGTTGAACTCTGCGGCCGCCTGTTCCGCCCCGGCAATGATTCCGGTAAAAAACGAGTTGCGGTTGTCCGGCAAGTAAAGCGCAAAATGATAATTCAGCGAGCCTCCGGATGCCTGCTGGATATACAGGGAATGGGCGACGGAAAGCGAGACGAGAAAGGAGAGCAGGGCGAGAAGGCCGAAACAGGCGATGCCCGCCCGCAGCAGGTTTTTCATGGGCTTCATGGGGATAGTATAAACCGCAGGGGCGGTACACCGATAGCCGTCAGCGGCAGCGTTCCAATAGCCGCCGTCAGCGCGGCCATTCCGGCAAGCAGCAGAAATCCTTTCACGTTACGCGAATGTTTCTTCCGCGGGCCGCCTGCCTCTGTGGGCGCCGCGGGGACATCGGGCGCGGCATCAAGTTCCAGCATCAAAGAGTCGATTCCCTCAATGACGCGGCCCCGGCGGATAAGGCCCCGCCGTTCCCGCATCAGTTCCAGCATACGGAACGATTCGGCGAGCGGCGCGCCGGGACCGGTCAGTCCGCCGGAAAGATTCGGAGCGGCCTTGACGCAGGCCGCGGAAAGCATTACCAGACCTTCCAGGGTGAGGGCTTTTCCCAGCCCTCCCCACAGGCTTCCCTCTGTTATGCGTAACGGCCCCCATGCGGCCAGGATTTTCCCGTAGGGAGCGAGCAGATTGCAAAACACAATGCCCGCCATAATCAGCGCGCTTGTAAAAGGCTTGATTTTCTTTCCGGAAAGCCAGGCAAGGAAACAGAAGAAAACAAACTGGAGGATACGGGACGGCGTTGATCTGTTAGCCAGAAAGAGCAGCGCCATGAGGAGAAAAGCGGCGAAAAGCCCGCCGCCGCTGAATAGCCCGTCCCATTGCCGCCGCCTTGAAATGCGCCGGATTTCGGCGGCCTGCCGGCGGGGCGATGGGGGCGGCGGGGCGGGCGCGGCCTTTTCCGCGGCGGAGACAACGATGATTTGATCGCCGCCCGCGTCCGCCCTGCCTAAAACGTTTCCGCTGTGTTTAGCGTACCATCTCGAACGGCGGCAGAAGGCCTCGCAGAAGAGGCCCAGAGCCGCGCCGCTGATAAAGCCCGATGCGAGAAAAGGCGGGGCAAGAAAACGCAGGCCCGCGCCGAACACAAAACAGCGGGCCAAAAGCAATTGGACGCCGTTGGAAAGCATGGCCCCGGCGCAGCCGATGCCGGCAAAACCGGCGTGTTTCCCCATAAGGCGGCGTATGCCGAACATGAGCGCGGCAGACGAAAAAGTTCCCGCGAGGGAAAACAAAAAAACATAAGAAAAAAGGGAACCTGAGATAATTCCCTGGCCCGCAGTCTTAAGCAGCGCCAGCAGAAAATAGTCCGCCGGCCCCAGGATGTCAAGCGCCAGCAGCAGGGGAAGGTTTGCCAGACCGAGCCGCATAAAGGGGAGCGGCTTGGGAATCAGGTATTCAATGGCCGACAGAAAAAAACAAAGGCCCCCCAGCAGCGCCTGTGTGCGGGGATCCGCCCTACCAGGCCGCGGCGTCAACATCGGCTGCGGTATCCCCGCCGGCAGACCGGCCGGCCTCTTCCCCGATGAAAACCATCACCCTGTTCGGAAGGCAGGCCGTCCACTGGCCCGGCGAATGAATGGTCCCCGCCGCAACGCAGGTCTGGTTGGTACAGGGAGATGAAAGAACCCGCGCCGCGCCGTTTTGAATCTCGATCAGAGTATCTCCCAGCGGCCCGGCCACGCTTATGGTCTCCGCCGCGTCGCGGGGAAAGATCCATTCGCCGCCTTCGCCTTTCACGCTTATGACGGAAGGGCTCTCTGCGCCGGAATACGCGAAAACAAAAGATCCCGCAGCCACGCAAAAGGCGCAAACCAAAACGCCGAAATCAAAGGGTTTTAACACGCTAATACCGATCTTCCGCCCTACAAAGGATAGGCCCTGGGAGTTTGTGGGGCTTTAGCCCAAATGATGAAGAACCCCGCCCCAAGGCTCCCCCGCCGAAAGGCGGGTTCTTGGGTATTAGCCCCTCTCGAATAAAGAAAACGCACAATTTTGCGCGTTTTCTACCCTGCAAACCGCCAAAACAGCCCGTAAATCGTGGGTTTTGCGGTATGAAGCGGCGTAAAACCTGCAAGCGCGACAGACTGCCAGGCAAAGCGGCCTAATGAGCGCCGCAGGCTTTTCCGCAAAAGTCATTAGGTACGTCACAGCCGCCGCAACGGCCGTAATCGCACCCGCCGCCGTGCACATGACCGCAGCTCAGTTCCTCCCCGCTGGCCTCCCGCACGGCGGTAACGCTAAGGTCAAAATTGAGGTTCATCCCCGCCAGCGGGTGGTTCCCGTCGACCGTAACCGCTCCGCCCTCTATTTTGGTCACCGTCACCAGACAGGCCCCTTCGGCACTTTGGGCCTGAAACCGCATGCCCTCTTCCAGGTTTTCAATCCCCCTGAAACTTTCCAGAGACATCTCCGTGACCAGCCGTTCGTCATATTCACCGTAGGCTTTTGCCGCGGGAATGTTCACCGAAAAACTATCGCCTTCCGATCTGCCTTCCAGCGCGTTTTCAAGGCCGCTGATAATATTCTCAAATCCGTGCAGATAATCCAGAGGCCCGCTGCCGGCGGTACTGTCAATCAAATTATTATTATCGTCGGTAAGGGTGTAGTCAATACTGACCACCCGGTTTTTCGTTATAGTCATAGGGCTTTATAGCACATAAGCCCCGCTCCGGACAAGCGCTTAAATCTGCGGTCTGATCCCGAAGTACCGCGCAAACTCCGGAGAAAGGAGAAAATCCAAAAAATGCGTAATTATCAGAAGGGGGGGGCTGTTTCCGTACAGGGATCCGCATACCGCCGCTTTTTCGGTCCGCCCCCCCCTGCGCTCCGGCCCCTTCGGGTCCTCCGCTACCCCCCGGGCGGGGCCTTCTCCCACATCGCCAGATATACCCCCGCGATTACCAGGGCCGCGCCGATCCACTGCAGGGGGCTGAGGCGATCTCCCAGCACAAAGAATCCGCCGATAACCGTAACCATCGGTATAAGGTTGATGAAGATAGCGCTGACCGACATTCCCAGTACTTCAAGAGAACGGGCGTAAAACCAGTAGCCCAGGGCGGAACAGCAAATGCTCAGAAAGATCAGGTGAAAGATAACAGGCATATCCGGCTTTCCCCACCGGCTCAGTTCGAAAATTGAAAAAGGTACAAAGCAGATAAAACCCGCCGCCGACTGCCAGAACACGATGTAAATTCTGGAACAGCGGAGAAAGAGGGGGCGGGTAAGGAGCGAGTAGCTTACCCAGCTAAAAGCAGCGCCGACCATGTACACATAACCCAGGATACTGCCCGAAAGGGCAAGGGAAACCCCCGCCACAAGCCACACCCCGGCAATTGAAATGAACGCGCCCAGCCATTGGAAGGCGCTTATCCGCGCCGTAACACGGCCGTTGTTGCGCGCAAATTTAGCGCTAATCCGGTCGGCAATCATGGTAAGTACCGGAATGGCGCCGACGGCAATGGAAGCCTCAGACGCGGTTACCAGGGCAACGCCGTTGTTCTCGCAAAAGAAGTAGAGCGTAACACCGGTAAACCCGGCGCAAAAAAGCAGGGGAATGTCCTTTGGTTTGAGTTTTTCCTTTGGAGCAAGTTTTTGTTTGATGAAATACAGAAAAACCAGGGCGACGGCAAAACGCAGCAGCCCAAGGGACATGGGAGGAAAAACCGCAACCGTAACTTTGATCGAAATGAAAGAAAATCCCCAAAATAGGACACAGGCGATAATAGCCCCCAGCGCCTTATTCCGTTCAGTCATACGGCAGCCTTATCCACCAGTTCCGCCAGGAGCGGCATAAGCTGCTTCTTGCGGGACACCACTTCTTTCAGCATATAGATTCCCTCACCGGTAACGGGGAAATTGATGCTGCCGGTGAAAGATTTTTTCCCGCTTACAAAAAGGAGGGAGTCCAGTACCGTCACGTCGGTCACCAGGAGGGCGGAGAAAAGATGGTCCCTGGCGGCCCGCTCTTTTTCCAGGGCGGCGGCTATTTCGGCGCGGCGCTCCATCAGGGCCTTGGGGTTGTCGGTTTCAATCTGGCTGACGGTAAAGGTCAGACCCCGCTCGGCGTATTCTTTCATGTCCATCCTGACGAGTTCAGCGGCGGGCAGGGAACTGTTCCGGTTTGCTACAGACTGGAGTTCCTGACCCAGTTTTCCGATGTCCAGGCCGGTAATTGAGGAGAGGTATTCCGCGGCTTCCATGTCTGTCTCGGTAGTGGTGGCCGACTGCAGTATCAGGGTATCGGTGAGAATCCCGCAGAGCAGGATTGAGGCGATGCTTTTTTCCAGCGGGGCTTTCTGCTCCCGGTACAGATTGGTGATAATGGTGCAGGTGGCCCCCACCACCCGGTTGATGAAAGTGATCGGATAACGGGTGGAAAGGTTGCCCAGCCGGTGATGATCGATCACTTCAAGTATCCTGTAGTTTTCGATTCCTTCAATGGCCTGGCCCGGTTCATTGTGATCCACCATGATCACCTCAATATTCGGATCTTTGATCAGATCCCCTTCAAAAATCACCCCCGCCACTTTTCCCCCGTCGTCGGTTACCGGCAGGCAGCGGGAGGGCGCTTTTGAGATGGCCTCCCTGAATGTCCGCACGGGATCGTGCAGCCGAATTGGGGGGACGGCGTCTCCCAGAGTGCCCACCGCAACCGAATAGATTATGAGCATCGCCGTGGAGGAAGTGTCAAAGGGGCTGATGAGTACCGTCACCCTGTTTTTTTCCGCCAGCTCCGCCAGCTCTTTTGAAAGCGTATTTCCGCTGGAGAGGATCAGCGCCCTGACGCCCAGCTCAATGCAGCACTTCTGAATGTCCCAGCGATCCCCCACAATGACCAGGGCGTTTTCAACGCCCTCTGCGTGGATGTTCTTTTTGAAGTGGGCCGTATAGGAGGCCGCTACTACAATCGGGGATTTTCGGATTTCGCCGGCATTGAAAAGGGTAAGCGGCTGGGCGTGGATGGTCGCCGCCAGACGATCCAGCGAAAGGGGGAAGGCGGATTTTTTCCGGGGGTTGATATTGGCGATGATGTAGCGGGCAAAACCCCTGTAGTGGAGCATGCTCCGGTACACGCCGTTTTTGTCCACAATAGGAAGCACTTTGGAATCGTCTTTTTGCAGCAGTTCCAGGGCGTCCCACACGCTGGCGTCCTCATTAACCGTGGCCGGCGTTCCGGAAATATAATACTCCGCCTTGGGGATCAGTTCCGGCAGATACTCCGGCGCCGGTACGCCGAAACGCTCAAAAATGTATTCGGTCTGCGGGCTTATCTTCCCCGCCCGTGCGGGGACACAGTTTTGCCGCCCCCGCAGGCGCACAAGCCGGGCATAGGCGGCGGCGGAAACCACCGAATCCGTATCCGGATTTCTGTGTCCGATAACGTATATCTTTTTTTCCATAATAACATGTTAATCGTAAATGGCGCGGTATATTTCGTCAAGGGCACCTTGACTTTAGCCGTATTTCCTATAATATTTATAGTATGAGTGATTATCTTGATCCCAATAACGAGGAATTACTCAAGGACTTTTTCAGCGAAGCCCAGATGCAGGTTGATACGCTGGAACAGAATATACTGGTCCTTGAGAACGAGGGCGCCAATAAAGACGCGGTGGACGAGATTTTCCGGGCGGCGCATACCCTGAAAGGCGGTTCCGCTACCGTTGAAATGATGGAATTGTCCCACTTTACCCACCTCGTGGAGGATGTGTTGGACGCTATCCGCTCGGATCAACTGGCGGTCAACGAGGATGTGGTGGATACCCTGCTTTCCGCCATTGACGTGATCAAAGCCATGCTGGAACAGCGGATGAACGGGGCGGTCTACCAGGAGGATACCTCCCAGATCGAAAGCAGCCTTTCGGTACTGCTGCCCGAAGGTTCCGCCCGCAAAAAGGGAGGGGCAAAAGAGCCGGCCAAACCCGCCCCTGCCCGGGCGGCTCCTCCGCCTGCCGCAAAACCCGCCGGCGGTTCCGGCGGTCTTACCGAAGGCGAAATTGCCGAACTCAAAGAGGCCGTTGACGGCGGCATGCCGATCTACAAGGTCTCGGTCAAGTTCGATGAAAACAGCCTGATGAATACCGTGGGCGGTATTCAGATCTACGCGGTTCTCAAGGACAGCGGCACCATACTCAAGACATCGCCTGACTTTGAGCAGCTTTATGAGGACAATTTTTTCCCCTCGGTTGATTATTATGTCGCTTCCCGGAAAAAGCCTGATGATATAAAGAAATCGGTTATTCTTCCCGATGTGAGCCTTGACGCGGTTGTCGCCGATATTTCCACTCTGGCGTCCGCGCCCCGGGCGGCGTCTCCCGCAGCCGCGGTGCCAAAAGCCGCGCCTCCTGCTCCCGTTCCCGCCGCAACGCCAAAAGCCGCGCCTGCCCCCGCCGCGGCGTCAAAAGCCGCCGGCGCGGAAGACGCCAAAAAAGCGGGCAAGGAAGCGGGGTCCATTCTCCGCGTGGACTCTAAACGAATCGACGATCTGCTCAACCTGGTTTCCGAGACGGTTATCACAAAGGCGACATTCAACCAGATCAGTCTTCAGTTCAACGATATGGCTGTCCTGTTGCATGATATTGAGACGCAGTACCGGGACACAATAAAGAGTCTTTTTGACAGCCTGCCCGATTACCTTGAAAGCATCCAGGGCGGCAAATCCGTCAAGGATGTACGCAAGGAGATCAACGAATCCTATGGGGACATCTTCTCCCTCTTTGACGGGTTTGACGCTGCTTTCAAAAACAACATGGGAAAGTTCCGCTCCACCTCCCAGAACCTGGGCCGGATCACCGGCGAGCTTCAGGAAGGCGTTATGCGTATTCGTATGGTGCCCATCAGCCAGATCTTCAGCCGCTTCCCCCGCCTGGTGCGGGACCTCTCCAAGTCCCTCAACAAGAAGATCAATTTAGTCATCGAAGGAGAGGAAACGGAACTCGACAAGTCGGTTATCGAAGACCTCCTTGATCCGATCATGCACTCGGTACGGAACTCTATTGACCACGGCATTGAGTCCAGAGACGAGCGCAAGGCGGCGGGCAAGCCCGAAGAAGGCATGGTGCTCCTCAAGGCGACCAACGAAGGCAACATGATCGTCATTGAGATCGCCGACGACGGCAAAGGCATAGACGTTGAGGCGGTCAAAGCGAAAGCCGTAGAGCGGGGACTCATCAGCCCCAACAAAATACTTACCGACGTGGAAGCCTTCGGCCTTATTTTTGAGCCGGGCTTTTCCACCGCCAGGCAAATTACCAGTATTTCAGGCCGCGGAGTGGGCCTTGACGTGGTGCGCCGCCAGATCGACAAGCTCAACGGTACCGTAACCGTTACCTCCGAACATGGCAAAGGCACCAAATTTATCATCAAACTGCCCCTCACCCTGGCGATTATTCAGGGCCTTCTGGTACGGGTGGGCCAGGAGATTTATTCCATCCCCATCACTTCGGTTATTGAGAGCCTGCGGATCAAACCCGATGAAATCAAGATGATCGACAACTACGAGGTCTTCAATATCCGCAACGATGTTATCTCCCTGCTCAGGCTCAACCGGCTCTTCGGCATCAAAACCGAGGAACAGACAGATTACCACTTCATCGTCATCGTGGGTACTGCCGAAAAGAAAATGGGTTTCATGGTGGACAGCCTGATCGGTGAAGAAGATGTGGTGATCAAGCCTCTGCGGGATCAGTTTACCAATTCCCCGGGTATCGCCGGGGCTTCCATACTGGGGGATGGTTCGGTTTCCCTCATTATTGATGTCAGCCAGCTTCTGGAATTGGGACTTAAAAAGGAGATGGAGCAGCGCCGAATCCGCGAAGCTTCAACACGGTAGGTACACATGGCAGCAGCAGTAAGGGATCTGGCCCAGGTAAACGCAGAATTGCAGGAACAGAAAGAACGGGCCGATATGGTCGACTTCAAAATGGTTACTTTCTCCCTGGGGGGGAAGGATTACGGTGTGGACATTATGAATGTCAAGGAAATCGCCAAGGCCGACAAGTTTACCTATGTGCCCAACGCCGCTTCCTTTGTGAAGGGCGTGTATAACCTCCGGGGCGACATTATCCCCATTATCGATTTTAGAATTTTCTTCCACCTGCCCCAGGATAAAAAAGACGACGGTCAGGAGAATATGCTGATCCTCCATATCAACGATCAGGTTTATGGGACCATCGTTGACCGGATCGACAAAGTGGTGGGACTTAACCACGAGACGATTCAGCCTCCGCACCCAATCTTTGGGGACATCAATATCAAATTTATCAGCGGCGTTGTGGAGAAGCAGGGGGATCTGTACATCATTCTCGATGTGGTGCGGATTTTTGCCCAGAACAAAGAAGACAAGGGCAAGGCCCAGGCTGTGGCGGGAGATGACGGCGGCTTCTACGTACCGCCTCCCCCGACTCAGGCGGAACAGAGTGAGGAGCAGCAGCGGGCCGCCACGGATACCGCTCTCGGCTTTATCAAGGAAGGCATCGCCGCGCTCAGGCGCTTTAGCGTAACGCCTGTAAACGAGGCGTGGCTGCGCCGGCGTTTTGCCGAGTGGAGTATAGGCCGCACGGGGGAGGACCTCCAGCTCAGGGGAGCTTCCGATGCAGATGAATTTCTCAGTTCCTTCCATTCACCCAATACAGGGATTTTCTGGGATGACGACTATGCCGCCGCCGTAAAGAGTGCTTTGCCGGATCTTTCTTCCAATAATATCCAGGTCTGGAATATAGGCTGCGGCAAGGGCTATGAAACCTTTTCGTTTGCCTGTATACTAAAGCGAAGATATCCCGACGGGCATATCAAGATATGGGCCAATGACAATGACATCATGGCCATAAGTGAAGCGCCGAATATGGTTTTTGACCTTGACGAGGTTCCTGAATATTACCGGAGCTTTATGGTTAAAGGAAAGAACGGGTATTCTTTTAATCAGGCTATCAAGGATTCGATTGTTTTCGAGTACCATGATATACTGAACGAGAATCCCCTGCCGGATCTGGACATAATCCTTGCCCGGGACATTCTTTCGTTCCTTTCGGAACAGGATCAGAATAAGCTGATCGCCTGTTTCGGAGAAAGGCTGAAAAGCCGGGGCCTGGTAATTCTGGGGCAAAATGAGGAGATGTCCGGTGAAGGTTGGCATTCCGTGTCCGCCGGTCCGGTTTCAGCGTTTTTACACAATGCATAAATTAGGAGAAGGAGCCTAGTATGAGAGTCGACTATATAAACCCTTTTACCGTGTCTGCTTTTAGTGTTTTGAAAGACCTGTTTAAGGAAGTAAAGGATGCCGAGGTTAAGCAGGGGCAGATTTCATTGAAATCCACCACCAAGACCATCATGGGTGTTGCCGCGATGGTTGGCCTGGCCGGAGACGTAGAGGGGCGGGTTCTGCTTGATATGAGCAAGGAAACGGCGCTTGCCGTGGCGGGAGTCATGAATGGCGGCGAGAAATTCACCGTTTTTGATGAATTGGCCAAAGCTACCATCCAGGAGCTTGCCAATATCATTACCGCCCAGGCGGTTACCAAGCTGCACGATCTGGGTTTTAAATTCGATCTGACCCCTCCGGCCCTTTTTACCGGTGAAAATATGGAGGTTTCTACCAATCTCGGTGAAGTGGAAGCTCTTATCGTTCCCATAGAATTAGGCCCTTACGGAAAAATTGAAGTAAATATAGCTATTCGGGAACGGGTAAAATAGCGGGGATTAACCGGTTTTCTTTTGGAAAACGCCAAAGATCTTCATTAAGACTTCAATGAATACAAGGGCTCAAGCGAAATGGATCATCCTTGGTATAGCGGGAATTGCCTTTATAATCGCCGCCCTGATATGTTATGTCAGTAAAGTGTATACCTTTGTATTTACAGCGGCTTTTGTGGGCTGTTTCCTTGTCATGACATCATGGAAGAGGCTCCGGCTTCTTAAGGCCGCTGAAAAAGCGGTAAGCGCGGGCAGGGCTGAAATTACCGTTTTTTACCGGGACGCCAACAGCGGCAGGGAAATTCAAAAATCAGTGATACCGGTAAGTGCCGACAACCTTTATTTTTACGGATTTTCCACGGAAAAAAACGGAATCTGTTTATTCCGCTGGAACCGGATACTCCGGGCGCTGGATAATGAAAGGGAATTAAAAAAAGACGATCTGTTGTCCCGAATAGAAAACTAATTTAAGAATCTAAGCACAGACAAACACACAGAGTGTCTGTCTGTGCTTAATTCCTCCGAATCTGTCAACGCTTAGGGCAATGCTGATTAACTTGACGCTAATCAGCGTTGCCCTGTTATTTTTCTCGTTTTCCTACGGAAAACTGCGAAAAAACCACATTAAAGTAGCACTGATTTATTCTCGATTGAATAAATCAGTGCTTCCTTAGAGTTCTGCGCCGACGTCCGTGATAGGTCCTCCGGCAACGGCAATGCCTGATTTTTTGGCTTCCAGTTTAGAGAGGAAGTCAACCAACAGGGGGGTAAGGATCGCGGTGAAAACAATGGACGCCCCGACCTGGGCAGTAGCCACCGGCGCATAGGAGGCGAAAGACGGATCGGCGGCGGCGAAGGCGGCGGGTGTGGCGGCCGCATTACCGGCAGTTGTTCCCACAGCCGCGCCGACGGCGGCATTTTTGCGGTATTTCTTGGGTACCAGAAGCTTAAAGACAAAATAGCTGCCTATACCGGTCACCGCCAGGGTGAGCAGGCCCAAGAGAACCCCTGGGGGGCCCGCCGAGATAAGCTGTTTCAGGCTTAAGCCCGCGCCAAGGGGAAAGGCAAAGAAGGGAATAGAGATCATGACACCCGGCTTGAGGAACTGACGGCAATCATCATCCAGATTCCCCAGGATCATCCCGATGATAATGGGGATGACAACGGCAAGAAGGGTTAACCAGGGAATATTGGCCAGACCGGTTCCCGCCATAAAAGCCATTTCAAAGAAGGGGCCGTCATTACTGGATACGATCGCCAGGGCGCCGACATCCGAATCGTCGCCATAGCGCGAGGCCAGGGCCGCATACAGGCCGCCGTTTGAATTGGACATGGCCGAGATAAGGGCCAGCGGGGTAAGGCCGAGCCAGGTCGCGTGCTGCCCGTAGATTTTCCCGATGATAAGGGCAAGCGCCACACCCAACAGCACCTTGGAGGTGTTAAGCACCACGCCTTTCCACAGGGCGAGGCCGGCGGTTCTAAGGGTGATCTGGGCGCCGCTGCAGAACAGCAGTACCGCAATCAGAGGCATTGCGCCCTGCTTGAAAAGGAATGTCGTAAAACTTCCAATTTCCAGTGCTTTAGGCGCAAAAGTATTGAACAGACACCCCAATACCAAGGGTATCACCATGAGACCGCCGGGGACTTTGTAGACGGTTTTTAAAATCGGTACATTCCCCCAAAATGAAGCCATATACATCCTCCTGAATAAAGATAAACCAGTGTATCAAGTTTCTAGTTATAGAAGCAATAGCGCATTCTTGGCAAACCGCCCTGCCCAAGGCGCAGGTTTGGGCATGCGTGCGTGTTGCACTGATTTTCTATTTATGCTAGACTGCCTTATGGCTGAGGCCGGCGCCGCTAATTACATAAATGCGCTCTCGGAAGCTCTTCTTGCGCGGAGGGATTGGCTGGAGAGGTCTGAGCTGGTCAAGTTGAAAGAGGAACTCCGGATATACCAAAGCGCGTTCGCAACGCTGTACAATATTTTCCTGAAAAAAAAGTTGATAAACGAGGACCCCTACAAGCAGGAGGCGCGTATCGGGGAGCTGGAAGTGCCCGAAACCGGCCCTTTCAACGAGGCCAAGCGGGTAGAGCAGATTTCCCTGAGGCTCTCCAATTACGACAATCAGCTCGACTTTCTCGTCAACTTTTACCAGTTCGGAATCGACTTCTTCAATCTGGAACGGGTAAGGCGCATCCTCGGCCTGGTGCATTACATTGACTGGATTCACCTGACGCCGGATTCTCAATCGCATAATACCAGGGTAGTGGCGGAAATCACCGTCCAGTCAAAAACCGGCGTGGATCAGATAACGGTCAGCATCATCGGCGAGTCCCTGACCAAGCTCTCAAAATCCACCGGCACGGTGATGGGCCTTCTAAAAGATCTGATTGCCTACTACAAAGAAACCTACAAGCTCAATGTCCGGAACGCCGTCACCAAAAATATGCCCGCCGGGGAAGCCAACGTGATGAATATCAAGCGGAAGTTTGCCGCGGCCCTGCCGGGCACTCCCTTCTATCAGGAATTCGTTGACGAGCTTATCAGAGAGGATTACTCGAAAGAAGGGCCGACAATGCAGGCGGCGGTTCTCCAATCCCTCAAGCTGGTGGAAGAAAAGCCTAAAACCGTCAAGCCGGCGGTAAACTTTAAGACTATCCTGCTGGAAGGCATTCAGGTTATCGGCGGATCGGCTAACGCGCTGACTGAAATCGCCGGCAAAATCGACGAGAACGAGGCTGTCCTGGCGAGCCGGAAAAAGACTTTCTGGGAGAAGGTTCGGAATATTATCCGGCAGATGATGAACAGCCAGCCTGAAGAGGTGATCTACGAAGTACAATACATGGACATCACCAAAGGGGCGCCGGTTAAAGAAAAGATAAATTACCGCCAGTTTCGCTCGGACATGGACAAAAAGATCAGGTTTTTTTCGAGCCTGGGCGGTCAGGGGCCGGCGTTCTCAAAACTAAGCGCCATGAGCGAGGAGCAGATTATCTCCTATCTGGAACGGAGCATCAGGGATCTGCAATCCCTCCACCGGACTCTCGGCGCACTGGATGAATTTTTCAAAGGCAACGCGGCTAAAGAAGACCGTGAAAAAATCAAGGGGATCAAGCCTGAATTGGCCACCATCAAGAACTCCATTGTGCGCTCCAACCAGCTTCGGCATGAGTATAGCGCCCAAAAAGAAGAGGAAAAACAACTTAAACGCCTGGGGGTCAGCCCCACCGCTTGAGTGGAAACAAACTATGAAAAAATGCGCCTTAAACAAAACGGGTTTTCTCATTCCTGTCATCCTGGCCTGTGCGGGTCTCTGGGCCTGCAAAACCGCCGAAAGCCGGCCCGGAGAAACGCCGCCGCCTGAAGTGGAGGTACCCTCCCAGTCCGCCGCGCCCGAACCGGAAGCCGGCCCGCTCCTGCCGGAATTCGCCGAAAGCCGGCCCGAAGTGCTTGAGCGGGACGAGCTTACCGTAGCCCTTTCCAAGGGCGAGGTGGAGCTGGATTTCCGCAAGTCATATCTGGCAAGCGAGGCTCAGCTTTTTACCGCCATCTACGAGGGTCTTTTCTCCTATCACCCTTTCACCATGGAGCCGATTCCGGCGGTAGTCGACCGGTGGGAACTCTCGGAAGATAAAAAACAGTGGACTTTTACCATCAGACAGAACGCCAAATACCGGAACGGCGATCCGGTGCGGGCCGAGGATTTCCGTGCGGCATGGATTTCCCTCCTTTCGCCGGAGCGTGAATCTCCCTACTCAAGTCTTTTTGACGTGATCGAGGGAGCCAGAGAATTCCGTACCGGCGTAGAGAAGGACCCGGTGAAAGTCGGTGTAAGCGCCGCCGCCGAGAAAGTTTTGACGGTCAGGCTCAACGCCCCGGCGGCCTTCTTCCCCGCCATGCTCTGTCATCATTCCTTTAGTCCCATCCACCCCTCAATGCTGAATAAAGAACGCTGGGCGCCGCCGGTTTCCGATGGCGCAGACAAAGCCGCCCTTGAGTGGGAACCGCCGCTTTCCAACGGCCCCTTCCGCATTGCCGAAATGGACGAAGATACGATCCTGCTGGTCAAAAGCGATCAGTACTGGGACGCGCGGCGGGTTTCTTTTAATAAAATAACCCTCAAGTACATGGAGGACGGCGACGAGACGGCGAACCTCTGGAATTCGGGAGAGGCCCGCTGGATTTCCGGGGAGGTCAATCTTGACGCGCTCACCGACCGGAGCGGCATTCAGGTTAACGCCATGTTCGCCACCCACTATTATTTTATCCGCTCCGCGGAAAAGCCCTGGGACGATTACCGGATACGGCGGGCCTTGTCGCTGGCCCTGCCTTGGGAAGAAATACGGCAGGGTCATTTCCTGCCCGCCCCGACCTTGATTTTCCCCATCAGGGGTTATCCTGAGATAGCGGGCCTGACCGAACCTGACATTGAAGAGGCGGCCCGGCTCCTCGCCGAGGCGGGCTATGCCGGCGGCCTGGGCCTGCCGGAGCTGGTTATACGGCTTACCCCCTCGCAGGAGGCGGCCCGCATCGGCGGCATAATGGCCCAGACCTGGAAGGAGGGGCTTGGCATACCGGTCAGGGTGGAAGTGATCCCCTATAATCAGTATTTCCAGTCCATGAAAGGTTCAGGCTATATCGTGGGCTCATCCACCTGGATTGGCGACTTCGCCGATCCTTATACCTTTCTGCAAATGTGGCGGCGGGACTCCAACCTGAACGACGCCCGCTACAACGACGAGGATTATGAAAAATTGCTGGAAAGGTCAATGCTGGAAGAGGGGGATACCCGTCTCGCCACGCTGGCGGAAGCGGAAAAGCTCCTCCTTGACAGAGGCTCGGTACTGCCCGTTTCTTACAGTCCGGCGATCAACGTGGTGGACACCAATGAACTTGACGGCTGGTATCCCAACGCCCTGGATATCCACCCCTTCAAATACCTCAACTTCAAAGCCTTCCGTCCTCTGCCCGGGGTAGTGTACCTGAACGGCAAGCCGGTTGATTGTATGCGAAGGGTACATACCCAAGAGCCCGCCTTGCGGCGGGGGAGCTTCAGGGCGTTATAAAGGGTATGTACCCTGAGACAAATACCTTACCAAAACAACATACCTCGTCC
>JAIROT010000260.1 GCA_031257385.1 Treponema sp. | reverse complement strand
ACCTTTGTCCAAACCTGAAAGAACGCCGACGCCCCTGGAGAGGCTTGCCTCCCGCGGGGGGCGCCGGCTTTTTTTTCCGCCCTGTGGGGCGGGTTAAACTACCGTGATTAACCGCCCCGGAAAGCGGGCGCGGCGTATCACAAAAGGAGTTCCTTATGACAAGGACTAAGATGTATCACGGGATACTGGCCGGATTGGCGCTGGTATTCGCCCTGACCTTTGCGGCCTGCCCCACGGGCGGCGGCCCCGGCGGCGACCCCCAGCAGACCCCAGGCCCGTCCCAGGCGGACCTGAACCCGAACACAACGGTTCCACAAAAGGCCGCTGAAATTCCTGACTTTGACACCGCTACCGGCGGCACTTATGTGGCCGATGAAACAACCGCAACAGCTTTGGTTACAGCCGCAATGGATGAAGTACAAGACATTATCGGTGGATTGGGCATTAATTTCAGCGCTGCCGCCGCTTCAAAGACCGACGGCGCACGGGGGGTCATCAAAAACGAAAAGATTGAATACTATTTCAGTGAACACCAGGCGGATATCGATAAGGAAATCCCCGGCGCAAAGGTCTACGGTTATGCAAAAGGGACCGTCAGTTATGATGATCCGGATGTCCTTCCCGTCAGGGTAAACGTCGATGCAAAATACCGGGCTGAAATTCCCGATGGCTACACCTCTTCCGGTACCTATACCATCAAAGCCGTTGTCGGCGGGGAAGCGAAGGCAACTAATCTCTACATTAGCGAAAACCCTTCCGGAACTGTTAAAGTTACCGGTACCGCCAATGTCAAATTCGAAGTTGCCCTGAGTGTTACGGATGGAAGCAATTGGGTAAAATGTATTGTCACCGAGAGCGCTAATCTTGCCTCCAGCGGCCGGATCAAACTCACCTATAGCGCCAAGATCTTTCACACGAAGGATAGTTCTACTTATTGGGCTACGGCGGAAGCAGGAGCTGACCTCGATATCAACGATCTACTCGGCGGCTTTTCAGATAATAGCGCCGAGCCGGCACCGGCGCCGCCGCCAGCCCCTAAGGGATAAACCGGACGGTTTGGCGGCAAAGCAAAAAAAAGAGGGGAAGCAAGCGCATCCCCTCTTTTTTTTGTCCGTACCTTTTCATTCCTCCGCGCTTTCCCCTTCCGCTTCTTCGTCATCGGTTCGCCGCTGGTCCGGCTGGGTATGGAACTCTTCGATGTACGGCTCCACGCCGTTCAGCATCCTGGGGATTGAAAGCAGAAACATGTCCGGCCCCAGGGGGAGGGTAAAGCGCTTTTCAAAGGGCGGCTGGCCGTCGCTGAACTCGATCCTGATGAGGTGGGAGCCGCCGCCGGCTTCAAAAATGTCGCGGTCGCCCCGGAAGAACTCCAGGGGCTTTCCCCGGTCGACCGTTACGGTTATCAAATCCGGCGCGCGCAGGGCGGGAAACTCCACGTTGCGGTTGTCTATGAGCAGGCTGTGGCCGCGGTTCAGCACAAAAAGAATCACCCCAAGCCCTATCCAGACAACAACCAGACCCAGGCGGATTATCAGCCTTCGCTGTTTTACGGTTATGCTCACGGCTGTTTCTCCTCTTCCGCGGCTTCGGCGGCCGCCCCGCCGCGCAGCCCGCTCCGCGCGGCCTCGGCGTGCGCCCGCTTGCGCCAGGCGTGAATAACCAGGGCCAGGGCGATAATCGCGTAGCTGAAAGCGTCCCTGAAATACTCGCCGATCTGGGCGTCTCCGAAAAGATTCGTGCCCGCACGGGGCACCACGATATACATCAAATGGAGCAGCATGGTTCCCACAAACACATTGGGGATACTTGCTTTTGAAACAGACGCGCCCCCCACAAGGATCGCCGCCGCAGCGAAGAAGCCCGTTTGCTGGTGGGCGTTGTACGTGGCAATATTGCCCATGTTCTGCAAAAAGATGATCTGCCCCAGGCTTGCCAGTATCGTGGAAATAACAATGGCAAGAATCCTCGTGCGGTCCACAGGAATACCGGCAGCGTGGGCCACGGCCTGGTTCTGCCCCACGGCCCGCATGTCCTGGCCCAGCTTGGTTTTGCGGAACCAGATGATAAAGAGACACAAAAGGCCGATAACCAGGTAATTGGCGATGGGGATGTTGATTCCGGCTATGCGCAGGGGGATGAACCGGTCAAGGGACTGGCGCACCGCGTCAAGGTTCAGGGTGTTTCTGATGCCGTAGCCCCGGCTTAAAATGATCGTCGGCGAATGGATTGGGATCAGGGCGGTCCAGCGGGCGAGACTCCTGGTAACCCAGATCACAGGCTGGCCCATAAGGTACAGGACTATGAACTGGTAAAAGCCGTCCATGAAAAAGCCCAGCACATAGCCGGTAACCATTTCCCGCCCGCGGGCGCGGTTGAGGATCTGGCCTGCAAGCCAGCCCAGGCAGGCGGCGATGGGTATTGCAATGAGGCTGGCAAAAAGCAGGCCCGGTACGCCGACAATGTTCCAGTCCACGGTGAAGATCAGGCCGATCTGCCCGGCCATCGCCCCCAGGACCATGCCGAAGTTGATCCCCATACCGGCCATGATCGGCAAAAGCAGGCTGAACACAAGGAAGCAATTCCGCCCGATCCGGGTAAATATCTCCTGAATGATCGATGAAAGGGGAAGGGCCGAAACAGGAATTGCCGCCAGCGTGATGACTACGAAGATCAGCACCACGGCGTTATCCGCAAGGGTACTCGCTTTGAAGAAACCCGGTTTTGTTGTTTTCATTTTTTGGCCGCCTTTGTTTTCCGGGTCAGGGCGTAGATGATCATCCCGTTTGATATGAGGATTCTGATCACCTCCGACATATCGGTCTGGAGAATATTGTTGATAACCGAAGGGGTCATCGTGAGGATGCTCTGAAAGAGGAAGGTCCCCACCACCACGTTAAGGATGCTGGCCTTGTTCACCGAAGCGCCGCCGAGGAGGACCGCCGCCACCGCCGGAAAAGCCATGTACAGCGGCGCCTGATAGAGCTGGATAAAGCCGAATCCCTGCTGGTAGGTAAGGATGCCGATAGCGCCATAGATCGAGGAAATGATAACCCCGATGATCCGGTGCCGGTTTACCGAGACGCCGCTGGCTCTGGCAAAATCGGGATTGGAACCGACGGCGGTAAGGGCGGTGCCGGTACGGCTCCGCATAAAGAGCCACATGATCGCCGCCATCAATATAAAGAACAGAATCGCCCCGGTGGGAAATTCAAAGAAAGGCCCGATTTTTACCACGAGAAAATTGTTAAGTATCCGCGACCAGTAGCCGTCCAGAGTGATGGTGGTCCTCAGTCCCCTGCCGGTGTAACCCCAGACCATGGTGGGGTTGCTGAAGGGAAGCAGGAGCCACATAATCGCCATGAAGGTAACTATGGAAAAGCCCACGTACATGGCGATAGTCATTTCCTCGCCTTTGACCTTGTTGAGCAGCAGACCGTAAAGCCAGCCGAAGATCAGGGCGAAGGGCAGGCTGAACACAAGCGCCATAAAAAAACCGAAAGCGCCGGTAAACTCGCACTGCATGGAAAAAGTGGAACCGAGCAGACCGGCGACAATCCCCACGGGCAGGCCGAAGTTCAGCCCCGATCCTGACTGCATCATCGGCACCATGGCCAGCACCATCACCCCGTTTTGGCCGAAACGGACCAGCACGTCCTTAATGGAACTGTCGGCTTTCACTCCCACAAAGGGGGCGGCGATAAAAAGGGCCACTACAAAGAAAAAGATGATCAGCCGGGGCCAGCCAAAGTCGCTGACAAAGTCACGGATTCGATCCTGAGCGCTGCGGCTTTCCTGAACCGGCGTGTTTACACTGCTCATGCTATTTTTTCCCCCGACATTAGTAAGCCGAATTCGGCGGCCGGGGCTTCCGGCCTCAGAATCCCCGCGATTTTCCCCTCGTCCACAATGGCGATCCGGTCACAGATTGAGCGGAGCTCCTCAAGTTCGCTGGAAATCATAACGATGGTAGTCCCCCTGTTGCGGTTGTAAAAGCGCAGGGTGTCCAGCACAATTTTCTTGGCCCCCACGTCTATACCCCTGGTCGGCTCCGAAACAAAGAGCAGTTTAGGCTCCAGGGCGAAAGCCTTGGAAAGACAGACCTTCTGCTGGTTTCCGCCGGAAAGCTCCTTGGCAGGCTGCCTGCTGCCGGTACACTTGATCTCCAGTTTGTCAATGTATTCCTCGGCAAGACGCTGCATGGCTTTTTCGTCCCGCAGGCTGAAAAGGCCGCCGAAGAACTTTTTAAGGTACTGGCCCCGCACCTGCATTACCCCAAAGGCAATATTCCACTCAAGGCTTTCGTCCAGCAGCAGGCCCACCCCTCGGCGATCCTCCGAAACAAAGGCCGCGCCGGCGTCCAGTATCTTCCGCGTGTCTCCCAGGGCGAGGCTTTTGCCGTCTACCCAGACCCGGCCTCCGGCGGTGAAAAGCCCCATGATGCCGTTGGGAATCCCCAGTTTTCCCTGTCCGGCAAGGCCGCCGATGCCGAAAATCTCCCCCTTCTTCACCGAAAAGGAAACGTCCCGCACGGTTTCGCCGGGCATATCCACCCAGAGATTCTCCACCCTGAAGGCTTCTTCCCCGAAAGCGCGTTCTTCCGCTTTTGCCGGGCGATCTGAAACATCCCGGCCCACCATCCATGTGGTGATGTCCTGTACCGAAACGTTTTTGTTCTCCACATCGCGGATCACCTGCCCGTCCCGCAGCACCAGCACCCGTCCGGCGATTTGAGTAACCTCATGCAGTCGATGGGAAATGAAAATGATCGCAATGCCCTCTTCGGAGAGCCGCTTCAAACCGGAAAGGAGAATCTCCGCTTCACTTTCGGCAAGCACCGCCGTCGGCTCGTCCAGCACCAGTATCTTTACCTGTTCCCGGCTAATCTCCCTGGCTATCTCGGTGAACTGTTTGTGGGCCACGGGCATTTCGCTCACCACCGTGTCCGCGGAGATACGTACCCCCAGCTTGGCGATAGTATTGGCCGAATGTTCCCGCATCTGCTTTCGCTTCAGGGTGGCAAGCCGCTCGCCGAAAAGCTCCACCGCCGGGTTATAGGCGGCAGGCTCCCTGTTCAGCATGATGTTTTCGCAGGCGGTAAAACCGGGGATCAGCGAAAATTCCTGGTGTACCATGCCGATACCGGCGTCAAGGGCCTCAAACGGCGACTTGAAAGAAACGGGCCTGCCTTCGATAAAAATACTGCCGCCGTATCCGCCGGTTTCGATAATATCCGACATCCCAAAGAGAATATGCATCAGGGTTGTTTTGCCCGCGCCGTTTTCCCCGACCAGGCCCAAAATCTCGCCCCTGTTCAGGGAAAAACGCACCCCCGAAAGAACGGTTGCGCCGTAGAAGTCTTTAGTAACGCCTTCCAGCCGCAATAAGGGAACATCGCTCATGTTACCGCCTTTATATCAGAACCAGTGCTTTGATGAGGCCGCAGACCGCACAAACCACGCGAAAAACAACAAGGCTTCCCGCCAAATAAAACAGTAACCGCGAAGCCGCGGAAGCCGAAAAAGGAAAGGGGGAAGAGGATTTTCTTCCAAAACCTCTTCAGCTCATTCGACTTTGCGGTTAAATATTCTTAAGTTACGGGAGCCTCCCCCTGGTACTACAGCGGCCTCCCGCTCCTAGTTTTGCCGCTGGAACGTGATGTTGTAGTACTTTTCGGGGACCGCCACATCGGTGGCTTTCATATAGCCCTTGCCGAACATGTACGTATCCATGTAAACCAGTATCTGGTTACGGGCCCGCACGCCGGTGGCGGCGTCCTGGTAGTAGTTTCCCTTCCATTCCGCACCGGGGGTGGCTTCACCCAGGGCGGCGAAGAGGTCTTCCCGGCTGTCGATGCGGGCCTTGCCGTCCAGGATGCGCTTGGCGAATTCGCCGAAGCCCACGCTGACCGAAAAACCGTAGGAGTAGGCCCAGGTGCCGAAGCGGCCGCTGCCGCCCTTCTCGATTACCGACTGTTCAACCTTTTTCAGGATGGCAGGAAAATCGCCTTTTTCGGCGGCAAGGTCAATGCCCAGCGCGCCGGGGTAGCCCATGATGGGCGCGGGCAGGGACGCTTCGGGAAAATAGCCGCCGTACTGCATAAGCTGGCGGATGAGGGGCTCGGTGTGCGCGTCATTCGTACAGAAGAAAGCGGCGTTTTTGCCGTACTGGGCTATCCACTGGGGAGTCTGCTCAAGGATATACTGCTGCGCGCCGGCGATACCCACATCGCTGGTGGGGTCCGGGGCGGTAACAAACACCCATTTCAGGCCCAGGTCTTTGCAGGCTTCCTCAAAAATCTGGCGGCGGAGCCCCAGTGTCTGGGAACTCATGTGCCGGGGGAAACTGATATGCACGAAAGTATCGCAGCCGAGTTGTTTGGCTATCCAGGGAATCGTGTAGCCCCGGCTGATAAAGTCGGCGTTAATGGCAAGGTCCGTCACTTTCTGAATAACCAGCGGATCTTCCTGGGGCTGACCGGCAAAAAGCAAAATGTCCGGTCTTTTTTCCTTGATCCGGCGGAAGGCTTCGGCGGTGCCGGGAACGGCCTGGTTCATAATGATCGCCTTCATCAGGGGATCGTCGGCCAGCGTCGTCAACTGGGTGATCATGGTTTCCTGCTGGGCCATGAAGTTATCGGGATAGGTAACATGCTGGATGATGCCCCCATTGGCCACCGAGCCGTAGCGGCGGATCAGTTCTTCGGCGCCCCGCAGATCATCGTCTGACTGGGAGACCGTACCGGTCATTATGCCGATATGATACGCGGGCGCCGGAGCGCCGCTTCCTGAAGCGCCGCCCGCGGCCGGCGCGCTTTGCTGCTGTCTGCCGCCGCCGGCAAAAGCCGCTGCGCCGCAGACCGTAAGGGCCAAAACAATCAAGAATATTTTCTTCATTAATGGATTTCCTCCTTAAAATATAGGGCTTTCCCGAAACCGCTGTTTCGGGAAAGCTGCAAGTTCTTAGTTTTGCCGGAACTTAATCTGGTAGTACTTTTCCGGAACTGTCTGCTGGGTTGAGGGCAGGTAACCCTTGCCGAAGATGTAGGTGTCCATGTAAACCAGCAATTGATTCCGCGCACGGACTCCGGTGGCCTGATCCACGTAGAAGCCGCCGCTCCATTTCGCGCCGGGAGTGAATTCGCCCAGGGCGGCGTAAAGGTCTGCGGTGCTGTCCACTTTGGCCTTGCCGTCAAGAATACGTTTGGCGAATTCGCCGAGGCCTGCTGAGGCGCTAAAGCCGTAGGAATAGGCCCAGGTACCGAAACGGCCCGCGCCGCCCTTGGCAAGTACCGCTTCTTCAACCTTTTTGAGGATGGCGGGGAAATTTCCCGCCTCCGCGGAAAGGTCCAGCCCCAAAGCGCCGGGATAACCCATCAGGGGACTCGGCAGGTCGGCCTCGACAAACTGGCCGCCATAGGCCAGAAGCTGCCGGAGCAGGGGTTCGGTGTGGGCGTTGTTGGTGCAGAAAAAGACCGCGTCCTGGCCGTACTGGGCTACCCACTGGGGGGTCTGCTCCATAATGTACTGCTGGGCGCCGGCCACCCCCACATCGGAAGTGGGATCAGGAGCGCTCAGAAACACGAACCTGATGCCCATGTCGTTACAGGCTGCTTCGAATATCTGGCGGCGGGTACCGAGGGATTCATAGCCCATGTGCCGGGGAAAGCTGATATGCACAAAAGTTTTTGCCCCCAGCTCCTTTGCCGCCCAGATGATCGTATAGCCCCGGCTGATAAAGTCGGCGCTGATAACCATGGTGGCGGACTGCTGGATTACCAGCGGGTCCTCGTGGGCCTCACCGGCGAAGAGCAAAATATCGGGCCGGCTCTCCTTTATGCGCTTAAAAGCCTCGGCAGTGCCGGGAACCGCTTCGTTCACCACAATAGCCTTCACCAGGGGATCCATGGCCAGGCCCGTTATCTGGGTGATGGTGGTTTCCTGCTGGGTCATAAACTGATCCGGGTAGGTAACGTGCTGGATAATTCCCCCGTCGGAAACCCTGCCGTAGCGCCTGATCAGTTCCTCAGCGCCCCGAAAATTGTCCTCGGATTGGGACACCGTGCTGGTTACGATGCCGATGCGATAAGCGGGCGCTGAAGCTCCGCTTCCCGAAGCGCCCTGCGCGCCCTGCTGCTGTTGCTGCTGCCTGCCGCCGCCGGCGAAGACCATCGCTCCACAGAGCACAAGGGCCAGTACGACTAAACTTATTCTCTTCATAAGTTCCTCCTTCAAAGTAGCCGCCCATCATTTTTCAGGGCGGCTCAAAGAGATATACTATCCTAAAGTTAAAATGAGATCAATGAGCCTCCGCGGTATCCTTAGCGATGCATTAGTTCGAACGGAGGCTCGTTCGAGAGGAAATTTATAATACCGTCTGGTTTAATACCAAATTTTTGTAATCGTTGCTTTATTCAGCCGGAGCAG
>JAIROT010000235.1 GCA_031257385.1 Treponema sp. | reverse complement strand
TAGGCCGAACTTCGAGTTTCAAATTTAACCGCAAAGTCGAATAAGTCGAATAAGTTTTTAGCGTCAAATTACTTTTTTCCTTTCCTTTTTCGACTTATTCGACTTTGTGGTGAATAAATAAGAGCGAATTAGTCGAAACTCGACATTCGGCCTTATAGCCTGTCTTGAGTGCGCGGAACTAACGCCGGACAACAACATCAGTGAGAACGCGATACGACCGTTTGTAGTGGAGAGAAAGAAGTGGCTATTTTATAAAAGTCCCGCCGGAGCGGAAACGGCGTGTATACTGTATTCAGTGATAGAAACGGCGAAACTCAACGGTCATAACCCCTCAAAATATCTGAATACGCTCTTTGAGCGTATTCCGTATGCCGTTTCCCCGGATGATTGGATTGCCCTCCTCCCTTGGAACATCTCTCCCTAACAGGGGGAGAATTGACAGTTACCAAAAATCCACAAGTCCCACAAGCTCCTAGAAAACACTGTAATTTCTTGTAGTTTCTTACTATATACAAGCACTTACGGAGTGGAGATAAGGGGATTCGAACCCCTGGCCTATAGATTGCGAACCTATCGCTCTACCAACTGAGCTATATCCCCATAATTAAACGGCCGGTATTTAAGGAACATACCACAAATGCCCATGTATTGCAATAGCGGTATACAGGGCAACGTCATTTACCTTTAACGAACAAGATCATGCGGGAAATCGTCGCTGAGGGTCGCCCTGGGCATTTTGCGGCTGAGTCCAAACCCCTTTTCCGGAACACGGGCCTTCCGCAACAGATACAGAGCCCTTTTCCCCGGCACATTCAGATTCACCGCCCCATGGTTTGTCCGCGCACGGCAGTCATCCTCCCCAAAACATACGTCCAAAACCAGTGCGGCAGGTTCTCTATCGACCGGTGCCCCCGGATCAATTCCCCGGCCTGCTCCGCATCCACTATCCGCCTACTGATGTAATAGGGGGTGTCCACCGTGGTCTTTTCCCCCTGGAGCCGCATATCGTCTTTCCGTCAATGGCGATCTCCCGCCCTCCCGCCCCACGGACCCCCTGCCCCGGACAGGCCGCCCGTTCCACGGGGTTTATCCGCGCGAACAGCCGGGCAAACGTCTTCTCATCGGGTATCCCGTTCGGCAATTCCAGAAACGCATTGAAGAAAGAAATCCGGCTTCACCCTGCCGAAGTCCTCCATGACGCTGTATTCACCCCATCCTGCCGCCACCGTTGTCAGGCCGATTAGCAGCGCGTCTATCAGCTTATGCGGCGGATACCCTGATTGCCGCAACCGGTCAGTTATTCGAAAGTCTGGTTTAATACTCAGCCCTTGATGCTGCGCAAGCAGCTACTCTGCCGAGGTTCAAACAACGTAACAATTTCAAAAATTTGGTATTAAACCAGACGGTATTATAAATTTCCTCTCGAACGAGCCTCCGATCAAGAAATTGCCCCATGTTCCAGATACCGTGCGGCTTGCCGCACGGAGGCTCATTCCGCTCAGACTTTCCTTCAGCCGGCTCCCTTTTCCCTTCGTGATCTCCATGGTTCCCCTCCCCTGGGTACTCCATTTTATCACATCTTTGCTTGGAATGTTTTTAAATGACGTTGCCCTGGGCCTCCGCCCTCTGCTGTTTTTCAAAACCTTTCTGCCAATACCCCTTCCTTCGGTGCGGCAAGGGCATGTACCCCAAATTAACCGCGGGAAGTACGGACATAAAGATTAAACCCTAAATTGCTTTGCGGCCTACCGCAAACGCGCTTTCTTCTTTTACATGTTCGTGCAGACTGCGGTACAGTTCAAATTTTTCCCTGTAAAAGGCGGCGTAAGCCGGATTCGGCTCGACAGTTTCCTTGATATGTGACATGTTGAGCACCGCTTCTTCCGTGTTCCGATAAACGCCGGTTGCCGCCGCCGAGAGGACCGCGCAGCCCAGGGCGCCTGCTTCCCTTACCCGCAGAACACTTACCGGTATCTGCAAGATGTCCGCCTTAATTCCCAGCCATGCCCGGCTCTTGGAGCCTCCCCCAACCGCAATCAGGTGATCGACAAAAACGCCCTCTTCCCGAAGCACCGAAACATTCAGGCGCTGATCCAGGCAAAGCCCTTCCAAAACTGCCCGGTACATATCGAATTTGGTAACACCGTAATCAATGCCGGTTATGGCAAGCCGCGCGCCGCTGTCCATATAGGGAGTGCCGCTGCCCATAAGGTAGGGCTGTACCATTATTCTTGTCGGATTTGGGGGGATACTGTTATCAAACAGGGCAAAGGGCAGATCCTCACCGTTGCTAAAAGTACCGACAAACCACTGCACCAAAAGGCCCGATGTTTGGTTGTAGGCCAAACAGCAGAATTCGCCCTTTTTCAAAAACGGCTCAGAGGGAATCCCCTTGCGGGCGATAAAGTCTTCAGGCAGCATGGCGCCGGTTATGGGAGTGATACACTCAGAGGTACCCATAGAATTGACCGCGCAGCCCTTTCTGTTCCCCGCGCCTATGGCGTTCACCGGCTGGTCATGGCCGCCCGCGACAACCTTTACGTTTTCACCGATCCCCAACTCCCCGGCCAGGTCTTTACGCAGACTGCCCAGCAGAGTACCTATGGGCACAGGGGCGGAATAGTGCCGCCTGTCAAGGCCGAATTTCTCCATGAGTTCGCCGCTCCAGGTACATTCCCGCACGTCAAAAAACATGCTCCTGGAAGCGGAAGCGTAATCCACCGCCGCCTCTCCGCAGAGCATGAAATTGATAAAATCCTGAATGAGGAGTATTTTTTTCGTTTTTCCGTAAATAAGGGGATGCTCCTCCTGCAGGTACAGAATCTTCGAAAGGCTGTAGGAAGGGGACAGGGGAAGGCCGCAGATACGGGCTATCTCTTCGGCGCTTGTTTTTCGTTCCGCCTCAAAATACTGCTTTTCCCCCCAGCGATCGGTAAAAAGCATGGGATCGCAGATAATGGCGTCCTGCGCGTCAAGGCTCACAAAGGCCTCTCCGAAAGAATCGGCGCAGATCGTGTCAATTCCCTCTGTTTTCGAGGCGGCTTCCGCCAGAACTTCTCTGGTTCTGTCCCAGATTTCCTGCCCCCGAAGCAAGCGGGTTCCGTCCGGGGCAACCTGGATAGCATAAGAGCGATAAGCGCCGCTTGTCTCATTTCCCTTTTCATCAAATACCACCGCCTTGACGCCGGTGGTGCCCACATCCAGCCCGCAAAAAAACATTCCCCGCTCCGTCATTTTCCCAACAGGGCATAGCCCAACTGCCCCATGATACTTTCCATGATTTCTGCGGCTTTATCAATGTTGTCATTGATATACGCCGTTGCTTCACAGGCTTCAAAATCATTGGCGGCTATCCGATCCCCGCGTTTGCTTAAGCGTTTTGCCGCGTACTGTCCCGATTCCCGGACTATCCTGGTCCACATATTGGCCCTGATAACCCCGTCACCACAGATGGTTCCGATCTGTTCGTTTTTGAGGCTCGACACCCCGTGAAGCACCAGCATGGGTTTTCCCAGGGCCGCCGTCAGGCTGCGCGCCCGTTCCTTAAGGTATTTGGCTTCCGTACCGGCGGACTGCTGTTCCGTCCCCAGATCAGCCACCAGAAAATCCACCCCGGTCTCTTTTACAAAACGGAGGGCCTTTTCCACATAGTCGTCCTGCTGCCTTGCCTTCTGCCCGTCCCCCACCGAGAGACCTTCAAAAACGCCCTCAATCAGGACCTTGTCCCCCAGGGCTTTCACATAATCCCTGGTCATCGTCAGGTTTTCTTCGTATGGATAAGTCTGGGCGTCAAACATAACGCTGGCAAAATAACCCGCCCCCTCCGTCAGCGCCCAACGGTCCGTTTTGGGGTCCCCGTGATCCAGGTGGGGCATTACATCGACCCTGCCATACGGGGCGTCAGGCCCGTCGCAGAGCAGCCGGCAATAATCCATCACCGCTTTTATGCCGATCCGGTAATCCCCGCAGCGGGTTATCCGCCTTGCCTGGGCCATGTGAGAATAATTGGAAGTCATGGCCACTACCACGGGAACGCTCGCCAATCCGTGCTTATCCGCAAAATCAAGCGCTCCCCGCAGGATCGCCTCGGTGTTCCAAAAACTGCCGGTGCAGAATAGAGCGGTACAAGCCCCCTTTTCCGCAGCGTCGTAAATCAGCCGGCGCGCCTTGTTTTTATCCGTAATAAAGGCCATAACTCCCCCTTATGTTTCAGTCAAGCACCAGTATGCCTTTAACCTTGTTTTCCTTGCTTTCCTTCATAAACTTGACCCCTTTTTCCGCGTCCTCAAGCGAGAACTTGTGGGTGATAATCGAATCAAGTTTGACCTGCCCTGAGGCAACCGCGGCAAAAACATTGTCCCACACCAGCGGGGCGAGCCATGAAAATTTCAGGGTGCGCTCGGATTGTATCGCGTCAAGAACGGGAACTTTGAGTTCATCCTGAGGTCCGGGAAGCCCGAAATATACGACAGTGGAACAGGGGCCGGTGATTTTAATGGCGTCCTGAAGGGCCGTCATATTACTGGTGGCAACGATGCACCGGGGCAGCCTTTCGCCGTTTATTTCGGTAATTTTCTTTTCGGTATTCTCCGTATAATAGGGGGAATCCTTTTCGCGGGTATTGATAAGGTGGGTTGCCCCCAGCTTCTTTGCCTTTTCAAGGCCGAAGTCGTGAGCGCCCATGGCTATCACCTTGCCCGCCCCGGAGGCCCTGGCAAGCTGAACCATCATAAGACCGATACTGCCCAGGCCGTAGACGGCCACAGCCTGCCCAAGCTGAATATTCAGCAATTTGACACCGTGGGTGGAACAGGCCAGAGGTTCCGCCAGCGCCGCGGACTCAAAACTCACTTCATCGGGGATTTTATACGCATGGGTAAATTTTACCTTCACATATTCGGCGAAACAGCCGTTTACCGAAACCCCGATAACTTCACAGTGGTTACACACGTTGAATTCCCCGCGCATACAGGCCGGGCAGGCGTTACACTGCTGCACCGGATTGATAGCGATCCTGTCGCCCTCCTTGAAGAGGCCGAATCCCGCGGGTATTTTACCCACCTTGGTTATCACCCCCGACGCCTCGTGTCCAAGGTAAAGGGGGCCCTTGCCATTGGCCGTCCCCAGCGGGCTGTGTCCGTAGTAGTACGAAACATCGGACCCGCAAATACCCACAGCCTTAATCTTCACCAGTACCTCATTGTCCGCTATTTCGGGAATATCGTGTTCCTCGTACTTCATAACAAGGGGTTCGTAAAAATTCTGCACTTTCATCTTTGCCATGACTCTCTCCTTAAAAATTAGCGCTTCTTCGGCATACCACAGTCGGGGCCGAAGTGTTTCAGTATCACCAGAGGTTCAACAGGGGACGTGTTTTTAATACACACCCCTTCATTGGTCGCTTTGTGTGAAACATAAAATTCATCCGCGGTGATCTGCCCGTAACGGATCAGCGTTGGGGACTCGCAGATAAATTTTCCGAATTCCCCCCGGCCCTGAACCGCCAGGCATCCATAAGCCGCCTTGTCCTTAATGGTAACGGTTCTGCCCGGTTCCACGGTTAATTCCTTGGCCGCGACATAATCGTTGCCATAACAGATCCAGTTTTGGGCATAGCCGTCCCCGCTCTCGTCCGCCACGGGCGGGCGGAAAAAGCGTTCCCGGTAATCGCTCAGGGTGTTTAATTCCCAGTCAATGGTATCCATTATCGCATCAAGGTCCCGCTCCTTGCCCTTGGGCAAATAGCCGCAGAGCCAGTGATAATCGTAGATCTCCCCTGAACCCACAACATTTTCCCACATGGCCATAACATCGCTGTTCCACTGTGGCTCGTAGGTACAGAGGGATCCGGGGGCGTGCACCACTCCGGCCTGGGTAAACCAACCGGTACCAAGCTCCACCTGAAAAGCCCGCGAAAGTTCCAGAATCCGGTTGTTGGCGGTTTCGTACACAGACAGACGGGCCTTTACCTCATCTTTGCTTACCGATGGATCAAAGCCGAAGAACGTGGTAGGACGAAGCCCCAAATGGTTATTGTACTGCTTGGGAAAAAAGTAGTGTTCGTGTTTGGGGAGTACCCCGACTCGCGCGCAGGCTTCTTCCCGGTGATGCACGTGGTGGAAAAGCGGCTCGTTGTAATCGTAAAACTTTGAATACATGGGCCAGGTTCCGTACTTGTCCATCAGGGCCTGTCCGAAGAGTTCCGCTCCCAGTTGATCGACAAATTCTTTGAACAGTATCCCGTGATCCGGTCTTCCATCCACGTTTACGAAACTCATCCCCTCGTGTTCCACCGCGCCTTCGGTTTCCACCCTGGTAACTGACGAAAACCAGCGCTCCACAATGGCGCCCCTTTTCATCCCCATCGCGTAGTAATCATCGGGATGCAGCCGTATCCTTTTTCCGGGGCGGTTAAACGGCCTGGGTACCCAGGTTGGTATCAGGGAAAGTATTCCGTTTCCTTTTTCCAGTATATCCTGCAGGGTCTTTCTGTCTATCGGCATAACCAATCCTTATTTGCAATATTTTGCGTTGAATTTATTCGTGCTGAAGGGTTTAATGCCCAGGAACCCGCCTTGCGGAGGGGGAACTTCAAGGCGGTTAAAAAGGTATTAAACCCCGAACGCAATACATCGGGAGAACAACAACCCCGCCCTTCAGGGCGAGCTTGTTGATTCACAAAGTTTCCCCCATACCATCGGCTTAAGGGAATCGGCCACGTTTCTGGGCAGCGCCCCTTTCTTGCCGTCTTTTGCCTTCTTCAATTGCCTTTTGGGCTATTGGGTTTGCCTCATAGTGTCCCCCTCATTTTTTCTTTGAAAGGGTTGCGTCTACCGCAACCACCGCGATTAATATCGCGCCTTTCAAAACATTCTGCCAGTTTGCCTGCACCCCCAAAATCATAAGGGCATTAAACAAAACACCGATTACCAGCATTCCCCACAGGGTTTTAAGGGCGCTGCCTTTACCGCCGGAAAGGGAAGTTCCGCCAATCACCACCGCCGCAACCACGGTCATGGAAAGATCGTTTCCGTAAAGCGCATTCCCCGCGGAAAGGCGGGCGCCCATCAGAATCCCCGCAACAGCCGTGGTAATCCCCAGAATCACAAAAATCGCGATCTTATAAAAAGACACATTAATTCCCGCCATGCGGGCAACTTCTATATTTCCGCCGGTGGCGTATAGGCCGCGGCCAAATTTTGTAAACTTCAGGATATACATCGTTATCACCAAAGTACCGATAAAAAACCAGACAATAATGGGAATCCCCAAAACACTGCCGTTGCCGAACTGGTTTATCTGATTGTTGATATTATTGATGGGCTTTCCCGATGTATAATTGAGGGCAAAGCCTTTAAGCGCGATACTCGTTGCCAGGGTCGCCACAAAGGCGCTCATTTTTACCTTTGCCACCAGAAAGCCGTTGATAAAACCGACCAGGATGCAAAAGCCAAAACAAACAAGAACCGCAAGACCGGCGTTTGTCTGTTTTGCAAAGTCGGTAAAAAGGATAGTAACAACCCCCATCAGGGCGCCGCAGGAAAGATCAAATTCTCCGCAGATAATCGCGATGGTCATGCCGAAAGCGACGATCCCGTAAATCGCAATTTGGGAAAGTATGTTATTGAAGTTCGCCAGGGTAAAAAAGGAATTGGTTATAACCGCCATAATGCCGATAATCAGCAGCAGCGCTATAACTACAATATTTCCCCTTGCCAGTCTTGTTATTGCTGTTCCCCTGCTCCCCACTGTTTACCGCTCCCGTTTATTATAAATATCCCAAGCGACCGCGGCGGCAATCACCGCGCCCCTGACAATCATCTGCATATAGGAACCTACCCCAAGCAGATTCAGCGAGTTACCCAGAATTCCGATAACCGTAACGCCTATAAGGGTGTTGATAAAGCTGCCCACTCCTCCCTTCATGCTGATTCCGCCGACCACGCAGGAAGCAATCGCATCCAGCTCATAACCGGAACCCGCCTGGGGATTCGCGGACATAACCCGCGAAGCCAGCAGCACCCCGGACAGTGCTGATATCAAACCAGAAAGCATAAAAACAATTATGGTATTAAGCCGCACATTAATACCGGAAAGACTGGCCGCAATCGGATTGGCCCCCATAAACATAAGGTTTCTGCCAAAATGGGTCTTTGTAACCATAATTTGACAGACTATTACAAGGACGACAAAAATATACACCGGTGTCAGCCCTTTACCGATCTGCACGAAAATTCCCTGCGATACCGGCACCATCATAAAAAGGCTGCCCGACACAATCAGCGCGAAGGCCGCAAGAACCGACTGCATCCCGTAGGTAACCATAAAGGACTCGCCCATCCGCCCGCGGATAGCGCCGACAATACTGCCGGTACCGATACCGATAAGGGATCCCAGAAGAACGCTGAGTATAATAGCCGCTTCCCCGCCCAGTTTTGCCACCAGGGTAACGGAGAAAATACCCGCCAGTGAAATCATGGAACCTACAGACAGATCGATACAGCCGATCAATATGACAAAAGTCATGCCGCAGGACAATACGCCTACCACGGAAATTTGATTTAATATATTGGTAAAATTCCTAATCGTAAAAAATTTGGGCTGAATAATCGACACCGCCGCCGCAAGGAAGATCAGCATTAGAACAATTGCGTAGTTTTGGGCAAAATTCCGAATCCTCTTTTTCAAATTCCAGCCTTTCCCTGAATAGACAATGTTCCCTTCCAAATCAATCCCCTTCAGCCTACGGCATACCGCATAATATCTTCCGGCTTCAGATCCTGAGCATTATCCAGGCATGCCCGTAATTGTCCTTCGTACATTACAACGATTCTGTCTGAAAGGGCAAATATTTCCGGAAGTTCCGATGATATCATAATAATCGCTTTACCCTGCTTTACAAGTTCGTTCATCAACAGGTAGATCTCATACTTTGCCCCCACATCAATACCCCGTGTAGGCTCGTCAAGGATAAGAATATCCGCCTCATTGAAAAGCCATTTGGCCAAAACGACTTTTTGCTGGTTTCCCCCCGACAGGCTGGAAAGTTTTTGATTTATCGAGGGTGTTTTTATGGACAACTGTTTAACCAGTTTTTCACTTTCAGAAGATTCTTTTTTCCGGTTCAGCCAGAAACCGTTTGATATTTTTTTTAGATTAGTTACGGTGATGTTTTTTGCGATACTGTAATCAACGGCCAGTCCTTCGTCTTTTCTGTCTTCCGGCAAAAGCCCGATGGAAAGTCTTTTCGCGTCCATGGTGGAGGCAATTCTTACGGTGTTTCCATTTATCTTAAAAGAACCCTTTTCGATTTTATCCGCGCCGAAAACCGCCCTGGCAATCTCCGTGCGGCCCGATCCGACAAGGCCGGCAATGCCCAGAATCTCCCCCCTGCGCAGGGTAAAACTGATATCCCGCAGAAAGCCCGGCGTAAAAAGCCCGTCTATTTCCAGTACCGTGTTTCCGGCGCAGGAAGCGCGGGGAGGGAACTCCACATCGACGGAACGGCCCACCATTTGTTCGATCAATTTTGCCTTATTGGTCTGTGAAACTTCCTGGGTGCTGATGTAATGACCGTCCCTCAAAACCGTTACCCGGTCGCATATCTGAAACACTTCTTCCAATTTATGGGAAATATATATAATGGTAACGCCCGACTTTTTCAAATCACGTATAATGACAAATAATTTTTTTATTTCTTCGCTGGTCAATGTCGCGGTGGGTTCATCCATGATCAGTATCTTGGATTTTAAAAGCAGCGCCTTGGCAATTTCTACCATCTGTTTATCGGCTATGGATAATTCCGATACGGGGATATCGGGGTTAATTTCAAAATCAATACTCCGCATGAACTGTAAAAATTTATCGCGGAGTTTTTTCCATTCTATTTTGCCGAATTTATTGATCTCAAGCCTTCCCAAAAATGCGTTTTCCACCGCCGTCAGGGTCGGCACCAGGTTCAATTCCTGAAAAACGATTCCGATGCCGCCGTGAGTAGCGTCTCTGGTGTTATGAAATACCGCCTCCTGACCGTCAATAATAATATCGCCGGAATCCTGTTTATACGCGCCGGAGAGGATTTTCATAAGCGTAGATTTACCCGCGCCGTTTTCCCCGACCAGCGCGTGAACTTCACCACGTCTAACCTCTATCGAAACATTCTCCAGGGCCCTGACAATTCCCCCGAAAACTTTCGTAATGTCCCTCATCTGCAGAATGCAATCCGCCATAAAACCGTTTTTCCCCTGCTGTTGATAAAAGCGCAGACCCTGTCTTTCGGAACGGGGCCTGCGCTGTCGGGATTGCTACCAGCCCCAGCCTCTCCACTGTTCAATGTTCTCTTTGGTAACAAGAGGACTTGAGCATTTCAGCCATTCAGAATCACCCTGTTTGATTTCGCCGTTCATTACTTTTATGACCGCCTCAACCCCCAGTTGGCCTTCTTCCTTGGCGGAGTGCAGCACTGAGCCGTAGAGCTGTCCAGCGTCAATCGCCGCGCAGCCCACGTTGTTTGCGCCTGTGGAAACCGCCTTGATCTTCCCGGTCATTCCGGCCTGGGCAATCGCCTGCTGGGCGCCCTGGAAGAGTCCGTCGTCGGCGGCAAAGAGGAAATCGATCTGATCGCCGAAACGGGTGATATAGTCCTGCATAATGGTCATGGCCCTGGCAGGATCCCAGCCGTCCACATTCTGGGACGCGAGAATCTTGATATCGGGATATTTGCTGACAATATTCAGAAATCCCTTTTGCCGGTTGGTGGCGGGATCCGTTCCGGGCGCTCCTTCAAGAATTACCACGTTACCCCTGCCGCCCAGTTGGTCCACGCAGGCCTGGCCGGCGACTTCGCCCATGTTCACATTGTCCGGTCCCGCAAAGACGGTGATGGTAGGCATTACCGAATCGTCAACCATTGAATCAATTACCGCATAGGGAATGCCGGATTCATTCAGGGTTTTTATGATGGTTATGCTCCCTTCCTTGTCGGCGGGGAAATAAATGATCCCATCGTACTTCTGATTGATCGCGTTCCTGATCTGATCCAGCTGGACGCTCGCGGAAGCCTGGCCATCCGCAATGGTCAATTGAATGTTGTTTTCCTTTGCGGTCTGCAATGCCTGGGCGTTCAAAGGCGCACAGAAAGGAGCCGTATTAAAGGCATTGGTGAAAAACACCCTTTTCCCGCCGCTGGCGGCGCCCGCATCCCTTTTACCTCCGGCAAAAAGAGGAAGCCCAATCAGGGAAAACAAAATAATCCCGACCAACAGAACACTAATCCCTTTTTTCATGCTCTAACCTCCAAAAATAAAATATACGCTCTCAAGAACGTATTTTTTCACCTAATCTCTATCACCGGGCAGGTCATAACTGAAGCTTCCTCCCGGCTGTTTATTCGTATAAATGATTTTACCCCATGATATTCCGGTTGTCAACAGAAAATGAAACGAAAAATGAAAAATATGAAAAACCCGGCCCGCCGCTTGACCTGATACCGAAAAAGAGAAGAAAATGAATTCTGGAACGGAGGCTATGGCTAACAAACAGGTATATACAATGAAGGATGTCGCGCGGCTGGCCGGGGTAACGCAGCCCACGGTTTCTCATGTGATAAACGGTACGGCGAGCATTTCCACAGCGGTATCCGACAAGGTGCTGGAAGCTATCAAAAAGCTTAATTACCGCCCCAACGAACTGGCCAGAGGGCTCAAGACAAACACCTCCAGAACCATCGGCATTGTAACGCCGGATATTACGAACAGTTATTACGCCTGTATCGCCAAAGAAATCGAAAGCCTCCTGGTCAAAAAGGGATACATCGCTTTTTTGAGCAATACCAATTATGACAGGGAAAGCGAACGTGTCTTGGTTGATAAACTTCTGCGTTACAATGTGGACGGCGTTTTGATACTGTGTGAATTTCTGAACCGCAAACCGCTGAAACATCTGGAAAGTTACGGTGTTCCGGTTGTCTTTCTGGATGATGAACCGGAAGACCATGCGGGCTGCATGATTTCCACGGAAAATGAGCGGGGCGGTTATCTCGCGGCAAAACACTTAATCGACCGGGGGCGCAGGCGCATAGCCTACCTGGGAGAGAAGATGTCGCTATTCCCCTTAAGGATGCGCTATAAGGGATACCGGATGGCCCTGACCGAATCAAATATCCAGCCGGATGAGAATATTATTGTTCTGGACAATGACATGGTTTACAATTTCAACAAGGGCTTAAAGTACAGCAAGGACATGCTGGCCCAAAAACCAGACGCGGTCTTTGCGTCGACCGACATTATCGCCATCGGCTTTATATACGCCTGCGTCGAAGCCGGAATAAAAATACCCGATGACATTGCCATTGTGGGATATGACAATATACCGCTGGCCTCACTGATGAACCCCTCCCTCAGCACGGTTATACAGCCGGTTGAATCTATTGCCGCCCGTGCGGTGGAACAGCTGTTTCTGCAAATTGACAGCCGGCCTTATGAAAAATATATCGTTCTGGAACCGCAATTGGTGATACGGAATACCACCTGAAAACAGGCCGCTAGGAGCCCGTGGGACTTGTGGATTTTTGCGGCCTTTGACCGCAAAAACCCCCGATTTTTGGGCTCCTACTCCAGCTTTGTTAAAATCTCCGCGATAACGCGGTCGGCGTCTTCGTAGGGGACCTGGCAGGTACCGACCTGGTGGTGGCCGCCGCCTCCGTAGTGCAGGAGCAGGCTGCCGACATCGACGGCGGCTGTCCGGTTGATGATGCTGTAGCCCACGGTAATGACCGCGTTGGCCTTGTTCCGGCCGTCAACTATCCACAGAGAAATGTTCTGTTCCGGATACATGGTATAGATGAAGAAACGGTTTCCCGCGTAAATGGGTTCCACGCCCCGGAGGTCCACTATCAGCGTCTTGCCATGGATTTTGGCGTTTTCAGCTATCATTTCCCTGAAAAGGTCCTTCTGTTCGGCATATACGTCCAGGCGCTCCTTCACGTCGGGCATAACAAGGATTTGCTCGATGGTTTTTTCGGCGCAGGCTTTGGCCAGCTCCTTCATTAAATCGTAGTTGCTGATGGTAAAATTACGGAAACGTCCAAGACCGGTACGGGGGTCCATGATAAAACCCAAAAGTATCCAGCCGCGGGGGTCGAGGACCTCGTCACTGGAAAGGTCTCCGGAATCTACCTTGTCCACATAGCGGATCATTTCCGCGAGGTGGCTCAGCTTGGCGTTGCCGCCGTAGTAATCGTACACCACCCGCGCACAGCTCGGGGCAACACGAGACACCCCTTCAAAAAAGGCGTTCTTCCCCAGGCGCTCAGTCTCGCTGGAATGATGATCAAACCAGAGCTTGCAACCCTTGATATAGGGAATATTGGCCAGGATATCGTTATCCGTAACTTCAACCAAACCGTCCTGAATGTCCTTGGGATGCACGAATTTCCAGTCGTCAATAAGACCCAGATATACCAGAATTGCCCCGCAGGCCAATCCGTCAAAATCAGATCTGGTTAATAATCTCATGGTTTGCCATCCTTCTTTTAATTATAGTACACATGTAATTTTTTTTCAATAGATCGCATTGCGTCACGTTAAATCTAACCATAGCGAAACGCGGGGGAGGGGGGGCTGTTTCCATACATAGTCCGCACAGCGCCGCATTTTTTGTCCGCCCCCCCTGCGCTCCGGCCCCTTCGGGCCTCCGCTACCCCCCAGACGGGGCCTTGCGGGGCAAAGCGGCATTGCGCCCCGCAGAGGGGGCCAGGCAGGGCCGGCGCATATAAACTTTTTATTCGAAAGTCTGGTTTAATACCCCGGAGCTCTGCTTCGCGGAGGCGCATCCGACTTTTTCGTGGTAAAAATTCCGGGTTTTCACCGGTATGATAGTCAAAATGATGCGCTGGCCCTGCGGGCTTTAGCGGGGTTTTTGACTTTTTCCCCTGAAATGTGGTATATTAATGCCATGAATTTGAAAAAAACCATATCTAAAATTGGCAAATTTGCCTTTGTTATAGGCATTTTTGCCCTCTGTGCCGCGGTATTCACCTGTACCAGCCTCCCCAGGGCAGGGATCGAGGCTTTTGGAGGACTGGGAAAGCCCTCGGACCCGGTTCCTGTTATGGAGAAACTCAGGTCAGGAACCCTGCCCAGCGGCCTCCGTTATTTTATCCTTGAAAACACCATGCCCGAAAAGCGGGCCTACCTGACCCTGGCGGTGAACGCCGGTTCCGTTCTTGAAACGGAGGAAGAGCGGGGCCTGGCCCATTTTGTGGAGCACATGGCCTTTAACGGCACCGCCCGTTTTCCCGAGGCGGAACTGGTAAACTACCTGCGTTCCCTGGGCATGCGTTTCGGGCCGGAGATAAACGCCTACACATCGTTTGACAAGACGGTCTACGGAATCGAGGTTCCGGTTGAAACTGACGGGGAGGGGGTGCGGCGCATCCCCGATACGGCCCTGGCGGTGCTGGATGACTGGACGCGGGCCATTACTTTCGCGCCGGCGGATGTTGACGATGAACGGGCGGTCATAATGGAAGAATACCGTTCCCGGCTGGGCGCGATGGAACGGATTATGCGGCAGGCGCTGCCGGTACAGCTCCGGGGATCGCCCTACGCGGAGCGCATCCCCATCGGGCTGCCGGAAGTGATCCAGGGCGCGCCGGCCTCGCGGCTGGAGGGCTTTTACAAAAAGTGGTACCAGGCCGACAATATGGCCCTGATCTTCGTGGGTGATTTTGACGGCGCAGCCCTTGAGGCTTCTCTGACAAAGCACTTTTTAATCTCCGCCCCGGCTGTCCCCACGCGGCGGCCCCAATACGATTTGCCCTCTCCCAAAAAGGGCAGTGTTGAAACCCTGATCCTCACCGATCCGGAGCTGACCTCCGCCTATGTCTATTTGTACTTCAAGCGCGGCCGCGAAGCGGTAAGGAACGATTTGTCCTATTACCGTAACGAGCTTATCGATACCCTCATCGACCAAATGCTGGCCTTCCGCTTTGAAGATCAGACGGTGAAACCTGAAACCCCGTATATCTGGGCCGGCGCGGGAAAGATACGCTACGGGGCGTCCTCCCGCTTTTACGTGATGATGGCCGAGGCAAAAACCGGCGCAGTCGAAGAGAGCCTTGCCGATCTGCTGCGGGCAAAAGAAACCATGCTGCGCTACGGCTTTACCGAAGCGGAACTTAAAATCGCCGCCGGCTCGCTGGTCTCGAATTTGCGGAACGCGGTTCTGGAAAAAGACCGGCAGGAATCAAGCCTCTATATATATTACCTCACCAACTATTTTCTTGAGGGGGGAAATTTCGCCGATGTGGAATGGGAGCTTGACGCGGTACAGAAGCTGCTGCCCCACATCAGCGCCGCCGACATTGCCGCCGCCGTTAAGGATTACTTTAACGCAGGGGATTTGCAGGTGCTGATCTTCGCGCCGGAGGCGGAAAAGGCAAACCTGCCCGCCGGGGCGCGGATCAAACAAATGGTGAAGGAAAGCGCCGTAATGAAAATCGCCCCGCCGGTTTCAGACGGCGCGGTGGAAGAAGGTTTCCTTTCCGAAACGCCCGTCAGGGGAGCGGTGGTTTCGCGGACCCTTGATAACGAAACCGGCGCGGCCCTCTGGGAATTGAGCAACGGCGCAAAGGTGATTCTTAAACCGACGCAGAACCGCAACGACGAAATCATACTCCACGCCATGGCCAGGGGGGGAAGCTCCAGCGCCGCGCCGGAAGACGACGTGTCCGCGGGCCTTGCCGCCGAAATGGCGCAGGCTTCCGGCCTGGGGCCGTACTCCCGTTCGGGAATGATGCGGAAACTCGCGGACAAGCAGGTTTCCCTCGGTTACAATGTTTCCAGTTACTACCGGAGCTTCCGGGGTTCCGCTGCCACCGAAGACCTTAAAACCCTCTTTGAAATGCTCTATCTGGGCTTTACCGATCCCCGTATCGACACTGAGGCGGTTAACGCCATGCTGGATCAGCTCCGCAGTTCCCTCGCCCTGCGGGACGAAAACCCGGACAACGTGTTTTCCGATGAAATCACCCGCACCATCTACAGCGGCCATCCCCGCTTCCGGCCCATGAAACTGGAGGATCTTTCCAGTGCAAAAATAGACCGCGCTCTGGCCTTTATCCGCCAGGGCCTTAACCCCGCAGACTACACCTTTGTCTTTACCGGAAATCTCAATATCGAAACCATGGGCGATTACATCGAAACCTACATCGCCTCCATTCCCCAAAAAGAAAGCTGGAATTCCTGGACGAATCTGAACATACAGCGGCCGGGGAAAACCGAAAAAACCGTATACAAGGGAAAAGAAGAACGGAGCGCGGTGTACATGGGCTGGTTTGCCAAAGCCGCCTACAGCGAGGAACTCAGCATCGCCTCCCAGGTTCTTAACGAGTATCTTGATATCAGAATGAACGACGAGATCCGCGAAAAACTCGGCGGCGTCTACTCAATTTCCGTGGGCGTCTCGGCGTCCCCCGTGCCCGATGGAGAGCTGACAATGGCAGTGTACTTTGCCTGCGATCCCCGCCGGGCCAGGGAACTCGCCTCCGCCGTCGAAAATTTGCTGGACCGGACCGTCTCTGAGCCGATTGACGCCGGTATTTTTGCCAGGGCGGTGGAAGCCCTGAAAAAAGAATGGGAATCTTCAATACAGAGCAACGCATACATTGCCCAGAGCTACTCCAACTCGTCGGTACTGCTGAACCAGCCCCTGTCCCGCCTTGACAAGCGCCCGCAGTATTACAGCGCAGTTACTCCCGTGGAAATACAGCAGCTCTGCGCCCAGGTTTTGCGGAACGGCCCCGCGCAGGTTATACTGTACCCGGAGGGGGCAAAACCGTAACGAAAGGGGCCGTGAAAAGGGGAACGGGGCTATATTTCTATTGACAGGTCGGATAATATAGTAGCGGCGGGGAAGTAATTTCCGTTCAACAACCTCGCCCTGAAGGGCGGGATTGTTGTTCTCCCTATGTATTGCATTCGGGGTTTAATACCTTTTTAACCGCCCTGAAGTTTCCCTGCCGCAAGGCGGATTTTTGGGTATTAAACCCCTCAGCACAAATAAAGGGGTAAAGGAGCGTATTATGCAGTTTGTGAATGTTGACCGGACCGCTGCGTACAAACGGCTACAGGATTATGCCGAGATAGCGGGTAAGGCTTTTGATTTTCAGTCCCGCCTGGACGCAGGGCGGGTGGAGAAATGCCGGACCCCTATGGCGGCGGGGCTTTGTTATTCCTGGGCGGCCAAGGCCGTTGATAACGAGGCGCTCAAGTTGCTGCAGGCCCTGTCCGACGAGCAGGGGCTTATCGCCAAATACCGGGCCCTCTTAAACGGAGAAGTGATAAATACCGGCGAGAACAGGAAAGTGCTCCACCATTTGCTGCGGGGCGAACAGGGAGGGCCGGTAATCGAAGGCGGCAAAAACATCGGCGAATTCTACCGCAAAGAGCTGGACCGCTTCTGTACCTTTGCCGCCGATGTGCATGCGGGCAAGTTCAAAGGGAGCAGCGGCAAGCCCTTCAGCACGGCGGTACAAATAGGGATAGGCGGTTCCGACCTGGGGCCGCGGGCGCTTTATCTGGCCCTTGAGAACTGGGCGCAGGCGGAGGGGAAAAAGAAACTCGACGCCAGGTTTATTTCCAATGTGGATCCCGACGACGCCTCGGCGGTAATCGCCTCCGTACCGCTTGAGCAGAGCCTTTTTATCCTGGTGTCCAAGAGCGGCACTACCCAGGAAACCCTGGCGAACGAACTGTTCGTAAAAGACAAACTCAAAAAGGCCGGCCTTGACAGCGCCAAACATATTGTTGCCGTCACCAGCGAGACCAGCCCCCTGGCGCGCAACCCCGCGTATCTGGACTCTTTTTATATTGACGACTACATCGGCGGCCGTTATTCGTCATCATCGGCGGTCGGCGGCTGCGTGCTTTCCCTGGCTTTCGGTCCCGAAGCGTTCAGGGAATTGCTTGCCGGCGCGGCGGAGGCGGACAAGCTGTCCCTTGAGCCTGACATCCTCAAGAACGCCGCGCTTCTTGACGCCCTTATCGGCGTATGGGAGCGGAACTTCCTGGGCTATCCCTACACCGCAGTACTGCCCTACAGTCAGGCGCTCTCCCGCTTTCCCGCCCACTTGCAGCAACTTGACATGGAGTCCAACGGCAAACGGGTCAACCGGGAAGGGGAGCCGGTCTCTTACAGCACCGGCCCGGTGGTATTCGGCGAGCCGGGCACCAACGGCCAACATTCCTTCTACCAGCTCCTCCACCAGGGCACGGACATTGTCCCGCTGCAATTTATCGCCTTTGCCGGGAGCCAGCGCTCCGACGATGTAACGGTAGACAAGTCCGACAGCCAGACCAAGCTCAAGGCGAACCTCGCCGCCCAGATCGTAGCCTTTGCCAAAGGCCGGCACGACGCCAACCGGAACAAGGATTTCCCCGGCAGCCGCCCCTCAAGCCTGATTTACGGCAAGCGCCTCGTTCCCCCGGCATTGGGGGCTCTGCTTGCCCATTTTGAAAACAAGGTGATGTTCCAGGGCTTTGTGTGGAACGTCAACAGTTTTGATCAGGAAGGCGTGCAGCTTGGCAAGATACTCACCAAAAAAGTGCTTGCGGGCGGCTCCGGAGATTCGGCCCTGGACGCATACAGCAAAATGCTGGGGGTATAGACAAGAAGGACTGCGGGGAGGAAACGTTTAACAACGGGAGTTTTACGACGCGGTACAGTGAGGGGAACAGAGCAGCACAACACGGGGACTGAGGGGAGCCGCTACCGGTGGATGAGCGGGGGGACGGAAAATGTAAGAACGCGGAGCCTGTATACCGGGTACGGCGTTGCGCCGAGGGGGGGCTATACGCTATGGTTAGATTTAACGTGGCGCAATACGGTGGGTTGTAGATTATCCACTTCCACGGCATAATTTTTCGGCAAGAGAACTGGCAGACTTACGGTAAAACTTGGAAGGAGGAGTATATCATGGACACCCAAATATTGCCCGGGATTCCCGACAGACAGGACGGGCAGGCGGCAGAGACACCTTCAGGCGGGCT
>JAIROT010000230.1 GCA_031257385.1 Treponema sp. | reverse complement strand
AACCCCGCTCCCGAACAGCTCTTCGGTGAGCCGTTTTGAATAGAAGTTGACTCTGGTGATGTGCTTGCCCGTGTCATTGTCTTTCAGTTTTGAGGCTTCAAGGAGACTCAAAAAGACCGCCCGCAGGAGCTGCCTGTTTTCCTCGGTAACGTCGTCAAACATTACCGCGAATTCCTGGGGGGCTTTGGCGCCCATCTCCGCCGGAAAGATGTACACTCTGGTCTGGACCGAAGCCATATCCCTAGATTTTATCTGGGTCATACCTTTCCATGAAAATCCATGCACGCCTGAAATGATCGTTTCCCGGATTTTTCTGATATCTTCCACGGCAAAGGTTTTGCCGAACACGTCGATAAAGTAATTTCCTACAAGGCTGAAAAACCCGGTAAACAGATTCTCGCAGGCGGGATTGGCGTAAATGATCCGCATTTTGCGGTCGACAAACAGCACGGGGAACGGACTGCTCTGAAAAGGGGCCTGCAGGGAAGAGGACGTTTGTCTTATCAGCCCGTCGTCGGCTTCCGAATCGAGAACCTCTTCGGCATCCTCAAGATCGCCGATCTCTTCCAACTCGTCAAGGACTTCCAGTTCCTCTTCCGGGGCATCCAATTTCTTGTTGTTTTCAGGCATCATTTTTCCGCTTCTACGCCTCCCCAAAACGGCTTGCAACAATCTAACGTAACTGTAACTCAGCGTCGCTTTTCCTAATATACTCAGGTCCGGAGAAAATGGCTCCACTGTCATTATCAAACATTTCGCGGTTTTTTACAATGTCCTGCGGGGCCAGATCAAGCAGGGCCCTGGCGTATCCCCCGCAAACGGCGCTTGTCCGCGCCCCCTGTGGCAGCCCTTGCGGGCAATCCCGCTCAAGCCGCAGACGGAACGTTTCCGCGCCGGGGCCGGTAAGGAGCACCGGACTCTGCCGGGGATTATGCAGGTCGCCTGAAAGCGCATCGGCGATTATCCGGGCAATTAGGGGGGCTTCGGCGTCCATGAAGGGGCCCAGCCGGCCGCCGTCCCGGTACAGGGCGCAGAAAAAGGCGTTTTTTTTGGCATCGATGACCGGAACCACCAGTCCTGGCCACATCGCGAAGGGGTAGGCCATACAGTCAAGCGTCGGCACCGGCGCGAAAGGAATACCCAGGGAAAGGGCAAGGCCTTTGGCAAGGGAAAAGCCGATGCGGAGGCCTGTAAAGGAACCGGGGCCGCCCATACAGACAAGGCCCGAAAGATCCGCTGGTTTGAGTCCGGCTTTTTTCGTAAGCATATCAATACTGTCCATGACCAGCTCGGAATGGCGCAGACCCGCGCCGGCCTCAAAACACCAGTCGCCCCATTCCGTCCTTAGGGCGACCGAGAGAATCGGCGTGGCGGTATCAATGGCAAGCAGGTTCATGGGGCAAAACCTTCTTCGATTTCCCCTGACGCTTGTGCGGGGGCGGAAATACGGATAAGGCGGGTCTCCGGTCCGGTTATTTCGATTGACAGGGAGAGCGCGTCAGGCGGCAGGGAATTGGGTATTCTTTCACTCCACTCAACTACCGAAATTCCCTCCCCGCCGATGAGTTCTAAGGCGCCGGTGTTCTCAAAATCTTCATCTCCCGCCAGGCGGTATGCGTCAATATGGTACATCGGAACAGGGGCGGGGTATTCACAAATAATCGTATAGGTAGGACTGGTGATGTTTTCGGTGATTCCAAGACCGCGGGCAATGCCTTTGGCAAGGCAGGTCTTTCCGCTTCCCAGGCTGCCCTGCAGGGCGACGACCGAACCCCGCCGCAAACGCCGGGCGATGCGCTCTCCAAGAGAGGCGGTTTCTTCAGGCGAGAAAGAAACAATCTCAATCAGGGAGCGTTCCTCCTGACTCCATGCCGTCAATATGTTTTTTCAGTTCTTTGGTAAGGGGGAGCAGGGGATAATCCAGATCATCAAGAAAGGCAATGGAAATATCTTTTTGTCCGGTGGGTTTATATTCAATAGCGAAATCAATACGGTAGTCTTTGGGGCCTTTGGTCAGTTCCAGAACAGCCACGCCGGTGAACAACTTGCGGTAATAAATGGGAACGTCTTTTCTGACAATGTCCTTGATGGCGATTATTTTCATCCGCACCGTCCTCTATCAATCGGCGTATTCATACACAAAGGCGTTTATCGCGTTCATGGACCTGCGGGGGATTTTCAGGAATTTGACATGCATAATCGTGGTCGCCCCGCTCCGGTTGGTTCTTAGTACCTGCCCCAAAGCGGCGACCGTTGTCTTGGTCCCCTGTGTAAATTCAATTTTCAACCGGGTACCGGAATTGACCAGCGCGTTGGTTTTGACGGAACAGCCCCCAAGGGAAATATCCAGAATATTTCCGGTAAGGCGCCGCTTGTCCACCACCATCTTCTTTTCTCCCCTGCCTCCCTGTTCAAGATATACAAGATAAAAACTTGAAGCAATAACCATCTGCCGCCGCCTGAAACGCCGCTGGGAAAGCCGTTTTATCTGGCTGGAGTGCAGTAGTTGCAGCATCGGCCCGTCCCTGGTTTCGGTATATCCCAAAATGCGGCTCTCAAAAGAAAAACCCTTGTTGGACTTGGTAAAAAACGAAAGCGTAACCTTGCTCCCCCGTGCAGGCTTGACCGGACTGCCCATGACGGTTTTGGGACATTCCACGATCAGGTGTTCCCCTTTGCCTGAACGCACCCGTACCGGATAGCTCTGCCCGTCAACGCCGAGCACCGAGGAACTGTTATCCGGCACCTGACGGGTGGAACTGATATTCCCCCCCTCGGAACTGGATTCAAGGATGTTTCTGGTTGAAAAAAGAACCGAAAGCTGCTCCTGGGCTTTCTCTTCGCTGTCGGAGCCCCGTTCTATAAGGCGGTACGCCCGCTTGAAGTACTGATCAAGGAGGGCCGGAGAGCTGAGGGTTTGTTCGGGATCTGCCACGCCGCCGCTTTTGAATACAAAATCGAGCATTTTGGTCTGATCCCGGTCAAGGCCGATGTCGCTTGCCAGACGGTGCAGGGTAAAACCGGAAAACCGGCGGGGCGCAGGAGCCGCTGTTGAGGCGCCGGTAAGGGCGGGGATATTGTATTTTTTCTTGACCGCGTTGACGATGATTAGAAGTATAATAACCAGGATAACCCCGATCACAAAAAAAAGGGCGTCGGTGGAACTGGAACTCTTGCTCTTCCAGAATTCCGATACGTCATAGGTTTGCAGGGGATACAGGCGCGCTGGAAAGACCGTTGAAATAGCCATAATTCTCCTATGCGGATACCTTAATCGCGGCGTACAGGTTCCTCAGCCGGGGGGCCAGCTCGTATTCGGCCATATCTCCCACAAGGACCGTGTCGCGCTGTTCGTATGCCGCCAGCAGCTCTCTTAATACGCCGCCGAATTCGCTTACATAATCGGTGAGCGATACGCCGGAAACTGCCTCCGGGGTTTTCTCCCCGGCGAATCCCCCTGCCTGCAGTACCTTGTAGATACGGAAGACCTTCTCGGCGATACCGGAGAAGAGCTGTATGGTTTCAGCCGCCCTTGCATCCTTGCCCGTCTGAATATCCAGGGGAAGATCCTCAAGCCGGGCGCAGACCCCGTTGATCAAAGGTTCCGCCCGGTCAAGCTCCCCGGAAGGGTCCCGCAGTTCCCGCAGCCTCTCTTCTATTATCGACCGCATTCCCGCCGGACTCAAACCCTCACCGGAAAATGCTTTCTCCATCTGGCTGAAAAGTTCAGGTATCTGTTCGGCAAGCAACCGGGCCTGGGGGCTTTCTTTCCATGGTTCCCTGAAACGCTGTTTTTCTTCAAAAGCGCCGTCTTCATAATCGGCGATGTCCTGTAAAACATTGAGGAGGCTTTCGGCGATCAGCTCCGGAAGGGAACTGGTGAGAATATCCAGGGTATTAACCGAATCGATGTTTCGGTCAAAGGATGCCTCAAGCGAGCCGGTATGGACGAGCTCTCCGTCTATCACCATGCCACTCGGGCGGTACCCCGTATTGGCGAGCCACTGTCCCAGCCCGGCGAGGATATCGCCCACAGTTTGTTCGGTTTCAAGCCGAATGTCCGCGTCTTTGCCGTTTATCGTTATACGCATGTCTTACCTGTTGTTGCCGCTGTTCCGCTGGCTGAAATTGTCCAGAGAGGTGAACATTTGCTCCATGCGGGCATAGGCCCCTTCCATACGGCCGTACTGGAGTTTGAGTTCCGCTTCCTTGGACGCGAGCCGCCGCTCCATGGTTTCAATTCGTCCCCTGTCCTGGCTTATCCGCGAATCAAGGGTGGTGGTTTTAAGGGCTACTATGCCACCGGTATCGACAAAGGGTTTGGCGAGGGCGTCCATGTTGACGGCGGCCCCGCTGTCCATAATGAGGTCCCCGTCGGTATCGGAACCGAAAAGCTGGCGGATGGCGGGAAGTTTTGTTTCCAGCGCCGCGTCCAGGACTTTTTCATCGATTTCCAGATAGCCCCGCAGCCGGGAAGGATCATAACCCGAGCCGCCCGAAGTCCGGGTATTGGTACCGATCCCTATCTGGGCAAGCATGACAAGGTCCCCCTCCCCGCCGGCAGGGTAGGGAGCCGTGGCCGCCCGCTGAAGGCTGCCCTTGAACTGGTTAAGGGTCGTATCACCGGAAAAAACCCCCAGGCGTTTTCTCATTTCCTCCGCTTCGTCGGCGCTCAGATAGCTGAGTTCGTCTATGATGCTTGCGTCCGCCCTGGTCAGCACGTTGATCTCCGCCATAAGCCGGTTGTAGTTGCCCGCCAGAGATATGAGGGCGTCCTTAACCGCTTCCCGATCGGGCCGGATTTCAAGCTGTACCGGCCGGCTGGAAGGCCCTCTGGCGGTAACGGTAACGCCGGGGATAATGTCGCTGATGGTATTGCCGGGCCGCTGCAGTTCAATGCCTTCCATGGTGATGATCGCGTCCTGGGCGGTAGAAACCGGATTCACCGGGCGCAGTCCCCCGCCGGAAACGGCAGGATCAAATATTTCCGCGTTGCGTACCGAAATGTCCCGGTGTGTGTTGGCGTTCGCTATATTCAGCGCCGTAATGGTTTTCCCCGCCGCCACATCGGCAAGCCGGTACTGCCGCACGGCAAAATCGGACGTATCGGTAATGGGGGGAAGCGCGGCGCCGCTTCCGTCGGAGAAGCTCAGAGAAAGAACGGCCATGTTATCAACACGTTCAGGTACGGGCGGCGGCGTCCATTCGGGCAGCGGCGCGTGGGAGGGATCATTTTCCACGACGATGCCGCCGTAGGAAACAGATCCCGCGGGAACAGCGGGGCCCGGAGGAGGCTGGGGAATATCTAAGGTATCCGCCTGTGTTTCGGTGGCGGTCTCAATTTTGAGGTACAAGGGACTGCCGGCAGGAATGTCGACGCTAAAAAGCGCCGATACGGAATTTTGGGCCGGAACCTCGATGATCCCGTCTTTGACCGTAACCGGCCGGCCCGCCCGGGCGTTTACAGGCTCATTCTTTCGCAGCGCAGCCTCGCTAAAGGCAATATCCCGGCGGGTGTCATTCCGCTGTTCCATCATGCCGATATTGACCGCCAGATCGGCGGCCGCGCCGGAAAAGCCAAGGCGGTTTTCAGCGCCTGAGACCCTGGATTCGATCAGCAGAGATTTGGTCCCCGGCCGGACCGTTATAAGGCTTGCGCCGAGCTTGTCCTGCCCCCGGCGGTTTAGAAAATCGACAAATTCCCTGAGCGATCCGTCCCGAAAATTAAAAGAGATTTCACTGTTGCCTACTGAAAAAGCATAAGTTCCGCTTTCGATTCTGAATTTTTCATCCAGGGGAGAGGAAAGGAAGCGGTCCGCCTGGGCGGTCTGTTTGACCGTAAAGCTGTAAGTCCGCTCGGCTGCTTCCCTGGTAGCGGCGGCGGTAAGCACCGATTCATCTGCGGAAAGGGCCGTCCGTTCATTAAAGGGGTTTTGGAATGAGTACAACAGCCGCGCGCTTTCCCGCAGGGAACTGACACGGCGGCCCAGCTCCTGCCAGTAACCCTTGCGGACTTCCAGGTTCTCTATGTTTTTTTCGGTTCTTTCCTTGGGGATACGCTCAAGCTTCATCAGGTCGTCGATGAGCTTTTCTGAATTAAATTGGCTTTTTATTCCCGGTATATACACATCCGACATAGACCTGATTTAACTCCCAAACCTTGAATCCGGCTGCCAAAACAAAGAAGTATCACATTGCAAGCCGCGGGTTTTAGGCAGCCGGACTTACACCCGCTCATCAAACAGAAAACCGATGGTCTCCTTGAGTGTACGGTGCAGCCGCTGCAATTCTTCGGGCGGAAGCACCTTAATCACTTTATCGGTTTCCCGGTCAATGACCTTAACAGTTACTTCGTTTGAGCGGTGATCCACTACAAATTGCAGTCTTTTGTTGAAAGCGAGGCTGATCCGCTCCAGATCGGCGGCAACAGAATCTAGTACCGGGGACTTTTGTTCCCCCGATCCTTTTCCCGGTATAGCCGCCTCAAGTTGGTTAATGAATTCGGCGCGCTCCTGCGCCGCCTGGCTCCGCGCTCTCTGGACAGGCTTCTGTCCGGGGGAGAGTTCCTGCGGCGTGGCAACCCCGGTTCTCACGCTTGCTACAGTCATCACGCTACCCCTCTAAAAAGGCCGCCGGCGGACCGGGCAAGCCCACGCTTATTCCACCTCTCCCGGCGGAATATTTTTTAGAGAAACGTTTTATAAACGCTTCAATATAAAATTCTTTCAAAATCCAAATTTCGAAAGAACCCTGATTTCAAAAAAAAGACGGGAAGGGCGCGAACTTCACCGCCCCCGCGTTTCAAAAGACGACATCCAGAAGCCTCTTAAATCACGGTAAAATCAAAACAGTTTGTAATAGTCAGCCTAGCCAAGCAGTCCCAGTACCGACTGATTCCGTACGTTGGCCTGGGCCAGCATAGCGGTCCCCGCCTGGGTCAGGATGGAATCCCTGGTGAAATTGACCATTTCATTGGCCATATTCACGTCCCTGACGAGGGATTCGGCGGCCTGAAGATTCTCAGCCGCAATGGCGACACCTTCGGCGGCCATCTCAAGCCGGTTCTGATAAGCGCCAAGATCCGCCCTCTGCTTGTTAATCTGTTTCAAAGCGTTGTCAAGGGAGCCGATTGCCTGATTTGCCGATTCTGCGGAAGTAATGTTAAGAATTCCCTCTTCTCCCTGGCTGTTTTGCAAACCAAGAGCGGCTGCGGTCATGGTTCCCACATAGACCCGTTCATTCTGGTCCATATTGGCCCCGACCTGGAACTGCATAACCCTGCCGACCGCTGAATCCTGTGCAAAAGACCCGGTGAGCAAATTCATGCCGTTAAACTGGGCATGGCTCGCAATACGGTTAACTTCGTCAACCAACTGGGAAACCTCTACCTGAATCTGCATACGGTCCTCATCGGTGTAAATACCGTTGGCGGACTGTACCGACAGTTCCCGAAGGCGGTGCAGAATATCCTGGGTTTCCTGAAGATAGCCTTCAGTGGCCTGGATAAAGGACACGCCGTTCTGGATATTGCGTTCGGCCTGATTCAATCCCCGGATCTGGCTCCGCATTTTCTCGGAGACCGCAAGCCCGGAGGCGTCATCCCCGGCGCGGTTAATCCGCATACCTGAACTGAGCTTCTCTATGCTCTTGGAGATGTCAAGCTGGGTAACGCCGAGCTGACGATCGGCGTAAAGGGCGCTTATGTTATGATTTATAATCATATAACCCTCCTTGTGTTGATTAACCCCGGCCATCCATGTGCCGGAGCCGTCCCGCGGAAACGATTCCCCCGGAGGCGGTCTCGCGCCGCTGCCCCCGGAATAACCGCATGCGGAACGAAACGGTCATCCACAGTGTGAATGAACGTTTCGCGCCGTTCCACGTCCCTGTTTTAATAACACCTCATTAAAACAGGTCAACGAAAGGTTTTTGTCAAAGAACAACGCGCTCCGGGCAGTCCCGAAAAATACGCCCGCCCCCGGGGCCGGATTTATTCCCGCCTTTGGAAGCACAGGGGCGGGCAAAACCGAACAGCCTTGCCCGAATTTTCCCCCTATACTTTACTGTACTACACTACTGGAGAATTTGCAATACCGTTGTCGCCCTCTGGTTGGCCTGGGCCAGCATCGCCGTTCCGGACTGTCCCAGAATCTGATTCCGCACATAGTCAACCATCTGATTGGCCATGTTGGTATCCCGAATCCTGGACTCAGAAGCCTGCAGGTTCTCGGTACCGATGTCAATGCCGCGAACCGCGTGTTCCAGACGGTTCTGGTAGGCGCCAAGGTCCGCCCTCTGCTTGTTGATGATCTTGAGCGCGGCGTCAATGGTACCGATGGTAGTGTTGGCGCTTTCAGGAGTCTCAAGACTGATGAAGGTACTATCACCGGCGTTGCGAATTCCCAGGCCTGCGCTGGTCATGGTGCCGATAAACACCTGTTCCCGCTGGTCCATGTTGGCGCCGATATGCAGCCACATGGAAGAAGTGATCACGTTTTGCCCTTCCTCACGCGCAAAGCGGCCGGTGAGCATGTTCATCCCGTTAAACTGGGCATGGCTGGCAATCCGGTCAATTTCGTCCACCAGTTGGGAAATTTCCACCTGGATGTACATCCGGTCTTCTTCGGTGTAAATGCCGTTGGCGGCCTGGACCGCAAGTTCCCGAATGCGCTGGAGAATGTCTTCGCTTTCCTGGAGGTAACCTTCACTAACCTGGATAAAGGAAATACCGTTGGCGGCGTTGGACGAAGCCTGGTTGAGGCCCCGGATTTGGCTCCGCATTTTTTCGGAAACCGCCAGCCCCGAAGCGTCGTCTCCGGCGCGATTGATACGAATCCCTGAAGAAAGTTTCTCCATGGACTTGGTAAGGTAATCCTGCGTTACCTTGAGGGACCTGTCCGCAAACATTGCGCTCAGGTTGTGATTGATGATCATATTGATCCTCCTTGAACTGTTCCGAAAGCATCCTTGCTTCCGGCCGGCCAACCCTTTTCCCGGGCAGAAGACCGCGGATTTCCGCCGAAAAAGAATTAGCCATTCTTCTTTTCGGCATGTTTGATTAAAAACTTTAGGGAAATTTTTGAAAAAGGCGATTTTTCACTGGTATGCCGGTCAGAATGATAGTATATGCGGCCCGCCGCCCGGCACGGAAAAATCTTCCCAGTAAAACCCCGGAGAAACCGCACAGGAAACAAGGACATAGGGGCCTTCCCTGACCCCCGCGGCTTGCCATACGTCAGGAGGGACCACCCCATAGAGGGCTTCCCCTTTGTCCGGATTCGTCCCGATGGGGTAAGACCCGTAAAAGCCGCCGGAAACAAGCGCATCCTCCGGCGCGCCGCCCAGGCCGCCCAGGCTCAGTTCCAGCGTACCGCCGGCGTGCCAGAGCCAGACTTCCGCGGACTTAACCCGGTGCCAGGCGGAACGGCTTCCGGCCTCAAGAAGATAGTGGATGAGGGTACAGACGGACCGTTCGCCGCTGTATTGAGGGGGAAGGGCGCTTGCAGGTATGGTAAGATCCGCCCTCCAGAGTTCCCGGTACCAGCCCCCTTCGGCGTGGGGTTTGAGCGCAAGTTTTTCTATCCAATAGCCGGCGTCTTTCATGACAACTCAATCCTCCGCAGTATTTCCTCAAGAAGTCGCCCGAATCTCTCCCCCGCCCTGCCCGCAGCTTCCGTCACTTCTTCGGAACGTATGGGCTGATCCAGAATTCCCGCCGCAAGGTTGGTGATACAGGACAGGGCGAGAATCTTCATGCCGCAATGCCGGGCCACAATCGCTTCCGGAACCGTGGACATGCCCACCGCGCTCGCGCCAAAGCTTTGGAAGAGCCGTATCTCCGCAGGAGTTTCAAAACTGGGGCCGCTGTACCCCAGGTATACCCCTTCCCGAAGCGTTATCCCCAGGTTCCGGGCGGCGCTCCGGGCGCAGTCAGCCAGGGCCGGCGTATAAACCCTGGACATATCCGGGAAACGGGGGCCGAATCCCGCAGCATTGGGACCGATAAGCGGATTCATCCCCATAAAGTTGATGTGATCGGTTATGAGGAGCAGATCCCCCGGAGCAAATTCCCGATTAAGGCCGCCGCATGCGTTGGTCAAAATCAGGGTTTTAATCCCGAGCCGGTTCATCACCCGGATGGGATAGGTGATCTCCGCCATGGAGTAACCCTCGTAATAGTGGAAGCGCCCCTGCATGCAAAAAACGGTTTTACCGCCCAGGCGTCCTGTAATGAGCCGCCCTTTGTGATCCGGGGCAGTGCTTTTGACAAAATGGGGGATATCCCCATAGGGGATAACGACCGGATATTCAAGCTTTTCCCCCAAGGGCCCCAGCCCCGATCCCAGAACCAGCCCTATCTCCGGCCCGGGGCCGGCCCTGCCGCAGATAAAGGCGGCGGTCTCATCGGCATATTCAGATATTTTCTCAAGGTTAATCATAATGAGCTATAGTAATATGACTAAGCCCATAAATTAAAGGGCTTTTTGAGCCTGCTATGAACTCATCGGTATCGACCCGCATACCAACCTGTTCACCTGTTGCTGCCGGGACGAGCCCTTTCCGGACCGTCCCGCAGGCTAAACTTGACCCACAATTCAGGCCCCGCCTCTGGGCGGATCTTCCCTGCCGGATATGCTTGTCAGGGGGTATAGAGAGGGATTCGGCAGGGCGGGGGGCGGTATCCGGCCCCTTAGCCGGGCGAGGGGGCGAGTGGCGCGGGGAAAACGGGGGAAAATCGGGGGCCGCG
>JAIROT010000129.1 GCA_031257385.1 Treponema sp. | reverse complement strand
AGGAATTCGCGACATCATTGAAATGATGATAATCTGTAATAGTGTATCCATTTTCAATAATCAATTGCATTAATTGAATATACGCATTGTAAGTAAAATCGGTAATAGACATTTTGTATGGCCAAATCAAATCTGAAGTGCGAAAAGGGTAAGGCATAGAAAAGGCATCGTCAAATCCGATAGAAAGAAGTCGCACAACAATTTAACGGAGGAACCGGCTCCCTTTTCGGCTTGATTGCTGTTGAGGCAACGGGTACTCTTGAAAAAAAACGCCCCGATGGGTATGGTTACAGATGATCCCGAACCGGTGACGGCGAGGAAAGGGATGCTTGGAAGCCGTTACGGGACCTTACGCGGTCATGAGGGCCGTGAGCAGTGCTTAATATACGAAGGAGTTCGCTATGAAAACCACGCTGAAAATCGAAGGGATGTCCTGCGACCACTGTGTCCGGCACGTCGGCAATGCCCTGAAGGGCCTTGAGGGGGTGCGGTCTGCCGAGGTGGACTTACAGAAAAAGACCGCCCAGGTGGAACACGCCGAAGGGGTAAGCCTGGATGCGTTGAAAGCAGCGGTTTCCGAAGCCGGCTACGAGGTGGTGGCCTAGGAGTTTGTTGCGCTTCGCGCAAAAATCATATAAAAAATGCAACTTGTTGCATTTTTTATACCGCTCAAACTCCGAAAGGAGCCCATAAATCGGGGTATTTTTGCATGAATAGGCAAAAATACCCACAAGTGCAACAGGCTCCTAGGAGCCTGGGGAACGCGGATTGTATCATTTTTTGTCTATGGCGAGTATGGTGTTGAGCGCCACATTAATGCCCGCCCAGGCTTCATCGAGGGACGTAAACTCTTCCTCGCAGTGGCTGTGGCCGTCCTTGCTGGGAACAAAGATCATCGTGGCGGGCAGCATATCGGAAACATACTGGGCGTCGTGTCCCGGTCCGGAGTGCATTAGCATAGAGGAATAACCAAGCTCCCCGGCGCTCCGTTCCACAAGAGCGACAAGTTCCCTGTCGAATTCGCATCTTTTGCGGGACCATGCTTCTCTATAGGTTACCGCGCATTTGTCAAATTCACTGGGGATCTTCTGTATGGTTTCCAGGGCCTTCGCAAGCACGGCGGGATCCCAATGGCGGACATCCAGGGAAAATTCAACTTCATCGGGGATAACCGTATGAACATTCGGATGCAGTTTGATTTCGCCGGTGGTGTATACAATATCCCTGGGAAGAGTATCCATCTCCGCATGAATCCACTTAATGGCGCTAGCCGCGGCAAGCAGGGCGTCCTTGCGAAAAGACATGGGCGTGGTCCCCGCGTGGTCCGCCTGGCCCCGGGTTTGAATACGGTAATTGAACATACCGACAACGCCGTCAACAACGCCTATCTGTTTTTTTTCAGCTTCCAGGACGGGCCCCTGTTCGATATGCAGTTCCAGCATGGCGCAATACTCTTCGGGGTTGAGCCGGTTCTTTTCATCCCCCGCAAAGCCCGACGCGGCAAGGGCCTCGCCAAAGGTCCTGCCCTCCGCTTCCGGGGAAACGCCCTTTGACGCCAGCGCCGCCGCCTTGTCGAATTTCCCGCAGATAACTCCGGAGGACATCATTGCCGGCGGATAGAGAGAACCCTCTTCGTTGGTCCATATCACCGCGGTAAGCGGGTGACGGTGGGGTATCTTTTCCCTTACGATGGTTTCCAGCGTTTCCATTGCGCTGATAACGCCGAGTATGCCGTCGTAGTTGCCGCCGTTTCTCACCGAATCGGCGTGGCTTCCTGTGGCGATACGCGGGAGCCCCGCTTCGGAGCCGGCAATGGTGGCGTACATATTCGCCATGTCGTCGGTTATAATTTCCGCGCCTATCGCGGCCATACGTTTGGCAAATTCCTTACGCGCCGCGATTGCCTCCGCTGAAAGGGAGAAACGGGTAATGCCTCCCCTTCCCGCGGCTCCAAACCGGGAAAAGGTTTCTATTTTGTCTTTTATCCCCGCCTTGCTGCATTGGTACATTTCAATCTCCTCTTTTCATCATTTCGTTCTTGTTATCCGTTCTCCGGCTGTCAGGGCCCCGGAGGGGCAGACCCACAAACACAGATGACAGCCCACACAAACGCTGTCATTTATAGAAGGAAGCCGCTTTGCCGCATTCCATTCCACCGCGCCGTGCCCGGCATCGCTGCAGGAAATATAGCAGCGCCCGCAGGAAAGACACTTTTCCCCGTCAAGCGCAACGTACTGGACGCTCCGGCGGTCTAGTTCATTGGCCGGCGCAAAGGCATCCAGGCCCTTCCCGCAAAGTTCCGCAACGCTCATGTAATTATTCCGCCGCATAAACCCCAGGAGGCCCAGCTTGAGTTGATCTATGATGCGGTAGCCGTACTGCATGACCGCGGTTGTCACCTGTAGGTTGGCGCAGCCCAGAAGCAAAAAGTCCAGCGCGTCTTTCCAGGTTTCTATGCCCCCCATGCCGCTTACCGGGGCGTTCATCGTTCCCTTCCAGGTTTTCAGATCCGAGATGAACCGGAGGGCGATAGGTTTAACCGCCTTTCCCGAATAACCGGAAACACAGGTCTTGCCGTCCACATCGAGGAGCGCCCGCAGGGTTTCGCTGTTAAAGCCGGTAAAACTCTTCACCGTGTTTATCGCGGCAATGCCGTCGGCGCCCGCGGCAAGGGCCGCTTCGGCAGGGGGTATCATGCTGCCCAGGTTGGGGGTCATCTTAGCGAGCAGGGGCAGGCCGCTTCCCCTCCGCGCCGCCCTGGTAAACGCGTCGACGAGTTCCGGGTTCTGTCCCACGTCGCTGCCAAGGCCCGACTCGCTCATGTGGGGGCAGGAAAAGTTACATTCTATCATGTCAACCTTTGCGGCCTCGCATTCCGCCGCAAGGCTTGTCCATTCTTCTTCGTTCTGCCCCATGATCGACGCAATGATCACCTTGGAGGGAAACTCTTCCTTCAATTTTTTAAGGTCCGCAAAGTTATCTTTTGCGGGCCGGTCTGAAATCTGTTCAAGGTTGCGGAACCCGACAAAGGGGGTGCGTTCCTTTCCTATGGTGTCGAACCGGGGGGAAACATCCCGAATGCCGCCGTACCCTATGGTCTTGTACACCACGCCGCCCCAGCCGGCGCGGAGCGCCCGGGCGCACATTTCGTAATCCGCGGCCACAATGGAAGAGGAAAGGAAAAAAGGATTCTCACATTTCTGGCCGCAGAACTCGATGGTAAGGGCGCCCATATCCGCGGCCAGGGGTTTGGGCCTGGCCCGGTAGTAAGATTCGTTTTTCATTCCCAGGCTGAATTTGACATTCCGGTGTTTTACCTGAGCCACCGCGTCATAGACCGCCAGGATACGCACCGGGTAATCATAATGAATACAGGCGCGCTCGCAACGCCTGCAAACCTTGCAGCCCGCCATGCTTTCAAGGGCGGACTTGTCCAAGGCAAAACGGACGCTGCGGATAAAAAACGCCGGATCGCAGGCTTCTTCCCCCTTCTTCCGCTGGGGGCACGCGGCGCCGCAGGGCGGATCATGGCAGAGCAGGCAGCGGGAGGCTTCCTCTACCGGATCGATGAAGTGTTCCGCCCTGCGCATCATAAACATCCGCTTTCGGAACGTTTGATATAGCGCCCCTGCCCCGGTTTGCCGGTATACTTCCCCTGGTCGTACACGAGGTTTCCACGCAAAAGGGTCTTCACCGGATAGCCCTTAAGCGCCACCCCCTCCCAGATGGTCTGATCGTAATCGGAGTGCATATTCTCTGTTCGGATCGTAAAATCCATGGAGGGATCGTAGAGAACAATATCTGCGTCCTTACCCACAGTGATACTGCCCTTGGAAGCGCAGCCGAAGAGTTTTGCCGGCGTTTCCGCGCAGAGCTGCACCGCCCTGGAAAAAGAGATCCTGCCGGCATTTGCGGCGGAAAGCATATAGGGGTAGAGGTTTTCTATTCCCGCGCAGCCGTTGGGGATTTTGGTAAAGTCCTCTTTGCCCCAGTCCTTTTCCGCCTGCATAAAGGGGCAGTGATCGGTGGCTACCGTATCGATCACCCCAAGTTTAAGGGCCTTCCACAGGGCTTCCCGGCTTTCCGGCCCCTTCATAGGCGGAGAGCAGACAAAGTTCCTGCCGTCCTCCCGCTTGTACACATCGCTGGTAAACTCAAGGTACTGGGGGCAGGTTTCGGCAAAGATACTGTGCCCTTCGGCCTTTGCCTTCGCCACTTCTTCTACCCCTTCCTTGCAGGCAAGGTGGACGATGTAGAGTTTGGCCCCCAACGCCTTTGCCCAATGAACGGCCCGCTTCACCGCTTCGGCTTCGACAAACTCGGGCCGGCTGAGGTAGTGATACCAGGGGCTGGTGTTTCCCCGGGCAAGAAACCCGGCGATACGCGCGTCGATGGCGTCAGGATTTTCCGCGTGGACATTGGTAAGGATGCCGGCCTCCCCGGCTTTTTCCATGATTCGCATGAGCATCCCGTCGTCAATCATCATGCCCTCTTTTTTGTAAACCATGAAACACTTAAAACTGGATACGCCGTAATCCGCCGCCCGGGGAAATTCATCCAGGAGTTCGCCCTCCTGGCCCAAATCGGTTATGGCGCAGTGAAAGGCAATATCCGCGCAGATCCCCGGTTCGGCAAGGGCGCGGCGCTCCTCTACGGTTTGGACTATACCCTTGCCTTTGCGCTGAATAGCGTAATCAAAAACAGTGGTAACCCCGCCGCATACCGCCGCTCTGGTGCCGGCCTCATAACTGTCCGCGGACACCGTGCCTCCAAAGGGCATCTGCAAATGGGTATGAACATCCACCGCGCCGGGAAGCACATAGAGCCCCGAAGCGTCAATTTCTTCACCGGCTTTTATATCCCCGCCTATGGCGGCTATGCGGCCCTTTTCTATTCCCAGATCAGAGCGAAACTCATGGGACCCTAAAACAAGAATTCCGTTTCTAATAACCAAATCCATACAACCCCCATATCAATTAGCAATTAGCAATTAACAATTAGCAATCGTCACTTTAAATGTCGTTCATTGCTCTGTCATTGCTCATTGTTTCGCCGCTTTCCAGTAGGCGTCGGAGTAGATGTCGGCGGTGGTCAGGGCTTTGAGCTTTGCCGCGGCGCTGGAGTCGGAAAGACCGGCGTACGCCTGAGCTTCCTCAAGGGTCGTTTGGAACGCCGCCTCGTCAAAGGCGCCCAGATTGTCCAGGGACACCGCGTTGCCTTTGGTGTCAACCGTCACAAGTTTGGCGACCTCCGCCGCCATATACTCCTGATGGGGCTGGGACACGCTGGAACCGGCCTGGAACACAATTTCTGCGGCTTCCCTGGGGTTTTCACAGGCGTATTTCCAGCCTTTCAGCGAAGCCCGGATGAAACGCACCAGTTTGTCCTGATTCGCCCTGGCCCAGGACTCTTTGACAAACATACAGTCCTCAAGCATGGCGACCCCTTCGTCATTCATATCAATAACATTGACGGTGTCGCCGTAACCCAGGGCGCCTTCGTAGGAATTTTTTACCAGCCCCAATTCGTTGTAGGTCATGGCGGACGCCGCGGCAATGTTGCCGTTGTCAAAATCGTTCATGTCAAATCCCTGCTGAATAAGGGATTTATCCGGCATGCCGAGCTTGGTCAACAGGGCCTTGATTTCATATTCATTGTCCCCCATCCAGTTGCCGACCTTGGTTCCGGCGTTAATGTCCACGCCTCCGGCGATCCCCGACTCTTTTTTTGTCACCAGGACAAGCCCCGACCGCTGGTAGATCTGAGCCACGTTGAGGAGATCGAGCCCGTTGGCGCGGGCAACGATCAAATTGGAAACCCAGGTAACCCCCATGTCAACCTGGCCTGAATACACCGCGGCGGTCTCGGTAATATCGCCGCCGCCGGGGATGATTTCCACCGCGAGATTTTCATCCCCGTAATAGCCCTTCGCCGCCGCCACATAGTACCCCATGAACTGCGCCTGGGGCAGCCATTTAAGCTGGATTTTAACGGTATCCTGCCCGCCCCCCGCGGGGGCGTCGCTTTTGCCTCCCGCAAAAACCGCGCCCGCGCACAACAACGCCGCGAATACCGCCAGCGCCGTCCTCTTTGCATTCCTCTTCATGTTTGCCTCCTTTAAAAACTATTTAAACTTAACCGCAGCAATACTACGGACAAGTTTTTTCCATGTCATGATCCGCGGGGGAACAACCCGACAGCGGGCCGGTTCCCCCCGGTCTTTCAGTTACTGCCTGTGCCTGAACAGGAGTCTTTCCAGATTCGCCACCGGAATAAAAAAACCAATGCCGATGAGGGAGGCCACCAGGATATACGCCCAGCCTACGGTCATCTGCATTGTTCTAAGGCTGTTGCGGATTTCAAATCCCAGCCCTTCAACGGAAGCAGCGAAATATTCGCTGATGATCACGCCGATCATGGCCGCCGCAATGTTGATGCGCAGGGCGGTAAATATATAGGGCAGGCAGTTGGGAAGGCGGAGCTTAAAGAAGGCGTCCGCCCTGGTTCCCGCATAGGATTCGATGAGGTCCAGGGCAAAGGGCTTGAGATCCGTAAGGCCCCGGTAAACGTTCACGCTCATGGCAACAATGCTGACGATTGAAACAACCGCCGTCTTTGCGGCAAAGGGGGAAGAGGAAAACCACAGCCGCATTATGGGAGAAAGGGCGACAATGGGAATGGCGTTGAAGGCGGAAATTATGGCAAGGCCGCCCCCGCCCCAGAGGGGATTCAGCGCCGCAAAGAGGGCGGCGAGGAAGCCCGCGGCGGATCCAATCCCTATTCCCGCAAGGAAGACCTGCACCGTTACCCAGGAATCATGAACCGCCTTTGAACGGTTTTCCATCAGGACCCGCAGAATATTGCCGAGGGTGGGCAGTTGAACTTCCGACACCCGGAGGATGCCGTGCAGTATCCGGGTCTCGTTGAGGACTACGATAAAGACGCCGAAGAGAAGCGGCGGCAGGACCGCCGATGCCAAACGGGCAGTTTTGCTGTTCATTTACCTTCTCCCGTATTTGTAGGGCATACATAGTTTTTCTATCGCCGCTATCATCTGGTAACTCAGAATCCCCAATGCCGCGGAAAGCAGCACGCTGGACCAGAAGACCATGATCGGAAAGCCGCCGTACAGGGAGTAGGTGATGAGATAACCGATGCCCGACGCTCCCCCCAGGGTATCAACCAGAATGGCCGCGGTTATCGCCATGGGCGCGGCGATTTTCAGGCCGGAAAACAAAAAAGGCAGCGCCCCGGGTATCATCAATTTGCGGTACACGGCAAGCCTACCTGCCGCCAGGGAATACATAAGGGTCAGTTTTTCGGGCTCAACGCTCTTAAAACCCGCAAGGGTATTCACCGTAACCGGGAAAAAGGTGATAAACGCCGCGATGAATATGCGGGTCCGCCCTATATCGCCGATGATGCCGGACAGTATCGGCGCCAGCCCCAGTATTGGTATCATCTGGGAGATGAGCAGGTAGGGGAACAGCATACGTTCCACAATGCCGGCCAGGCTCATCCCCAGGGCAAGGAGAAAACCGGCCCCCGCTCCTGCAAGAAAGCCAATCAAGCTGCGGGAAAGGGTCTGCGCCGCGTGGGAAAACAACAGGGGACCCCGGGCAAAGAGGTTTGCGATGATGCGGTGCATATACGGCAGCGTTCTGGACGCCATTTTATCCTTTATCAGATCCGCAAGGATAAACGAAATTTCCTGCCATGCCAAAAAAATGACGCAAAGCCAGACAAAAATAACAATACGGCCCTTGAGCCGCTCAGGAACGCTGTTTTTCATTATATGCCCTCGAAACTATTCCGGATTTTGACGATCAATTCGTTGAAATGCGGGCTGTTCCGCATTTCGGGAAGCCGGGGCCGCGGCAGATCGATCCCAATCTCCGCTGAAAGCCGTCCCGGATGGGGGCTTAACACAAAAACCTTATCCGAAAGAAAAACCGATTCCGCTATATTGTGGGTAACGAAGACCACAGTTTTATTGGTCTGCCGCCAAATCCGCAGGAGGTCCTCGTGCAGTTTCTCCCGGGTGAATTCATCCAGCGCGGAAAAAGGCTCGTCCATCAGAAGAATTTCGGGGTTGATGACGAAAGCCCGGGCAATGGAAACCCTCTGCTGCATTCCCCCTGAAAGCTCGTGGGGGTAATGATTCTTAAACTCCGTAAGCCCCACCAGCTCAAGCGCCCGGTTGATCCGTTCCGACGCTTCGGCCTTGGGCAGCCTGAGTATTTCCAGGGGCAGCCGCACATTTTTCCAAACCGTCCGCCATTCATAGAGCACCGCGTTCTGAAACACCATTCCGTACTTCTTTTTTAACCGGGCGTTCTGCGGCAGCCCTCCGTTTGTATAGATAGAGCCCTCCGTGGGCATTGCCAAATCGCCGATTATCCGCAGCAGGGTGGTCTTGCCGCACCCCGAAGGCCCCAGGAGCGAAACAAATTCGCCTTTTCTGATTTTGATAGTTATCCCCGTAAGAGCCCTGACATCCCGGCCGCCCTCGGCGTGATAGGTCATGCCAATATCTTTGCAGTAAATTTCAACCGCCTCGTCGAGTTCCCACAATTGACTATTCGTTGCGCCGTTGTTCATACCGATTTACCTTTAGTTTTATAAGCAATAACCATGCCAAGTTGAAAAAACAGCGGAAATCCGGGAAAAAACGCCGGAAAAGCGCGCAAAGCGCTGTAAAAAACTACGCAAACGTATTATGACTGATATTTCAATACATTTATGTATTTTTTTATGAAAAAAACCGGATATTTTACAATTCGTTTTCGTTTATCCCAACCGCAAACCGGCCTCCGGCCTTGAAAAAGGGAAAAACACCGGAAAAACCGGGGAAGCCGGCACAAAAGAAGCCAAGAAGGTATGTTTTTAAAGATGATTACTACATTTATGTATGCTTCATCCCAGGGAGGGGCCATAGGGGGACGCCCCGGACAAAGGCGGGGGGCGGACATTGAAAAACCTGGCAAAAACTTCTATGATTAACCCGGAGGCTGCTATGGCCGTAAACCGCTCCTACAAAGACAGCGTGTTCTCGCTCCTCTTCAACAACCCCGAAACTCTGCGGGAACTCTACGGCGCCCTGGAAGGCGTCACGCTGCCCCCGGACCTGCCCATCACCATCAGGACGCGCTCTTCATAGAACGGGTAAACGACCTTGCCTTTTGAACTGGCGCCACAATAGAAATGACCTCCCTTTATGCGGCATGGGTATCTGATTGGCCCTTGTTTGGTAGTAATACCTCCTCAACGAGGAGGGGTGTTTCTTTCCACAGGATTGTCAGAGATCTATCCAGCCTTATTCGGACGATAGCCCTGTCCCGGGGCCGGGGCAAGGACTTGTTGGTTTTGAGGATCTGAAACAGACGGCATTCGAAGCGGACTGCATAATCGTTCGTCACCGTTCGCTCATGCTCAAAACACAGGATGTCTTTGAGGTCGACCGTTCCCAGCAGCACATGACCGTCCGCGCTCTCCGCAGCCGGACGGGAAAACTTCTCATTCATCGCGGGAAGATACGTCCCGGTAAGAAATCGGTTCGCATCCTCAATCGTCGATATGCCGGCAAGCCTGAGTTCTTTCACCAGCCGGTCCTGATCCAGCCCGTGATTCCCTTCTGCCCGCCCCTTCGCTTGGGGGCTGTTGGCGGGAATGACCTCGACCCCCAGTTTGTCACAGGCCCTCCCAAAATGGCTTTTCGGTTGAGTGATCCCCTTCAGCAATTCCGCGTTTGTTGGTTCCCGTTCCCGATACGCCCTCAATGCCGCTTCCCGTACATCCCCCGCTGTCTTCCGGTTCGATACTTTCCCCGTATTCCCGTGGATCAGCCCCTGGTCCCCCTCCGTTCGATAGGCCGCATATATCCGCCGTCCCTGCCGATAGCTCACCTTCAGCTCTTTTGCCGCTGCCCCTATCGTCATCTGCCCTCGCTTCGCCAACTCCATCACTTTCCCTCTCAATAATTCTTTCTGTCCCATCGGTAACTTCCCGGCCATCTTGTCCTCCTGCCGCTATTCTACCAAAGAGGTCATTTTATTGTGGTTGCATGAGGACATTATCATTGTGGTTTAACAGATCTAGCGCTCCCCCCCCTGGACCCAAGACGGGTGAGCGGGGACGCACATAGATTAAGAACTTATCCCTAAATAACATTTGCCTTGCGGAAAGCAATAAAAGCGCAAACAAAGAAAAGCAAGCCTTATATGAAGATATGGATTGCGTCCAGCAGGGCCTCCAGTTGTGACACATCGTGGCGGTTAGCCCCGGTTGCCGCCAACGCCAGAGGCGCCCCCGCGCCGTCGACGAGAATAGGGCGTTTGCTTCCTTTTTTT
>JAIROT010000062.1 GCA_031257385.1 Treponema sp. | reverse complement strand
ACGATCCCGACGCCGCGGGCTTTCAGGCCGCGCATCAGGGTAAATAGTTTCGCCACCTCATTGTCGTCAAGCGATGAAGTAGGCTCATCCAATATAAGCGCCTTGCAGTCCATATCAACGGCGCGGGCAATAGCGACCATCTGCTGTACCGCCAGTGAACAGTTGGCAAGCTGCTGGGCCGGCTTGGCGGGTATGCCGAGATTGTCGAGTATTTTTCCGGCTTTTTTTCTCATCCTGCCCCAGTTTATGAAGTTGTACCTGCCGCGCCCGATGAACATATTCTCGGCCACGGTTAAATTGGGGCAAAGCGTAACTTCCTGATACACCGTGCTTATGCCTAAATTCTGGGCTTCCTGCGGCGATTTAATATTTATTGCCTTATCAATCCCTTTTATATAAATCTCTCCCGCATCCTTGGGGTAGACTCCGGTCAAAACCTTTATCAATGTTGACTTACCGGCGCCGTTCTCACCCATAAGGGCGTGAATTTCCCCCTCGCGAAGGGTAAAATCCACATCCCACAAGGCGTGTACCCCCGGAAATGTTTTGCGTATCTTCCGCATAGTTAATACCGTATTTTCCTGCATTAACCATTCTCCTTAAAACAGTACGGCACGGCCACGGAAAAGTCCCCTGCTCCGTGCCGCGCTGTTCGGATGTTTACCTGTTATTCGAAAGTCTGGTTTAATACCCCTCGGCTTGCCGCGGCTCAGATAACGCAACGCTTACAAAAACTGGTATTAAACCGTATTGGCTACGCCAATAACGGTATTATAAACTTCCTCTCGAACGAGCCTCCGTTCGAACTAATGCATCGCTAAGGATACCGCGGAGCTCTGCTCCGCGGAGGCTCATTCGCCAAGGCCATACTTGTCAATATCAGCCTGAGTGATTGTCCTGGCGTCAAAGCCTTTTTCCTCAGAGATGACTTTCTTCCGAATGGGGGTTGTGCCCTTAATCATCCCGTCAATAACGGACGCCTGGAAAGGGCTGCATTGGCCGTCATAATTCCAGTTGCCCGCCAGGAGTTCCCGAAGCGCCCACTTGTTACAGTCAAAGCCCATGACAACGACATCTCCGTTAACGCCGTGGGTGATGCCGGCGGCGTCAAGCGCGGCGACCGCGCCCTTTGCCATATCATCGTTCTCGGCGTAGATTACGTTGAAGCTTGTACCGGCGTTGATAACGGACTGGACAATAGCCCTCGCTTCGTCGGCGCTCCAGTTACCCGTCTGCTGAACGATCTTCTTCATTCTGCCGGCATTAAATTCAGCGTCAAGGGCGGCGGTCCGTCCGATTTGAGCGTCGGAACCCATAACGCCCTGAAGATGGATGACGTTGTATGCGCCCAGGTTCTGATTCTTCAGCCAGGTAACGGCGGTTATGCCCTCCTGGGCCATGTCGGAAACCACGGCGGCCTCATACAGACTGTCGGACGCGGAAACCATACGGTCAAACAGGAACACTTTGATGCCGGCCCTCTGTGCGGATCTCAGGGCATTGTCCCAGCCGTCGGTAGCGGCGGCGGAGAGGAGAATGTAATCCACGCCGTCTGTAACATACTGATTAAACGCGGCAAGCTGCTCTTCAATCCTGATGCTGTACGAGAACGAGGCGTCGTAGCCGTTGGCGGCCGTAAAGACGGATTTGAAATCCTGGTCATTCGCGGTGCGATAACCGGATTCAGACGGCGGGTTGTTGATGATGCCTACTTTGACAGCGCCGGCAGCGCTTCCGCCCGACTGTCTGCCGCCTCCTGCAAACGCGAAGGCCGCGACAGACAAGATCAAGAGTACCGGGATCAGCTTTTTCATAAAATTCCTCCATGGATAATAGATTTTGCGGTGTCGTACACACAAATTGGCCCTTCGCTTCTTAAAATTATAGAAGAAACAGGTTTTGCGTAAACGTCAACGCATTTGTCAATAGAGTACACCCGCTCTTGCTTTCTGTCAAGGAAAAATTCACGGAAATTTACAAAAAAGTTAAAAATCGTACTTTTCCCGCCAAACCTTCGGTTCGCGGCTCCGGGGCAGCCCGTCATTTATGCTTTTCCACCTGCCAGGCCCTCAATCACCCGGCGGGAATATTTTCCTTAACATATACGTCAAGGGGTATTTCTATTTGTGGGGGAATCTGCTGTCCCAGCACGATATGGCGGTACAGGTTCAGCAAAGCCTGTCGGCCCTGTTCCTCCGGTCTCTGGGAAATAATCGCGTCTATTCCGCCTCCCCGCAGCAGTTCCCGGTTTTTGGGAATAAGATCGTAACCCACCAGAATAAAAGGCCCCTTTCTTTTTTCCTGTTTTACCGCATCCGCGACACGGTGGGCCATGCAATTGGTGATAAAAACACCCGTCAGATCGGGATTTTCCTTCAGAAAAAGGGCAATTTCATCAACCGATATTTCGACTCCTTTATAGCCGAAATATTCCCGTACCACTGTGGGAAAGCCCAGCTCCTCCGCGTACCGTAAAAAGCCGTCCCGCCGCCGGGTAATGTGGTAATCTTCCCCATGGGCGTCCAGGACCCCCACAGGACGTTTGATCCTGCCCGCCAAAAGGCGCATCAACCGCCCCGCCAGGTAACCTCCCCGGAAAGAATCCTGTCCAATGGCGCAGAGGGGATCCGCGCCGGGAAGTTCAGCGTCAAAAAAAACGCAGGGAATGCCGCTGCCCTGAATTTTCGCTATCAGGCCCTTGATTTTTTCGGGCATTACAGGGGATAAGATTATCCCTTCGGGCTTCTTCTCCAGTAAAGAAGCGGCTGCGCGGCGGAACCCCCGGATATTGTAGCGGTCATACTCGATAATTTCCGTCTCCACCCCCAAAGGGGAGATTTCCTTGGCCCCTTCCTGTATTCCCTCCAGGGCCTGGCCCCAGTAACCGGCATCCTGATCCCGCCGGGGCAGAAAGGCGCAAAACCGGTAGGCCCGGTTCCGTTTCAGCCGCCGGGCTATGGGGTTTGGGGTAAACTGATATTTCTCAATTATTGCTTCAATTCTCGCTCTGGTTTCCGCCGCTACCCGGCCCCGCTTGTAGATTACCCTGTCCACGGTTCCGATGGAAACATTCGCCAGTTCGGCAATTTCCTTAAAGGTCATTATTTTCGAAAGATATAGTATTTGTTAAAAATGGTAAAGACGATGTATAATTCCCCAATACCCCCGTTATCGCCAGGCTCATTGACCAGGCTCCCCCGGAGGCGCCCGGACATGCTAAAAACAAACGAGGGGAAGTCAGATGACAGAGACCGGGGAGGGCATACGGGCATTGCGGGCGGAAAGCGGCATTATGCCCCGCAGAGGGGCAAAGAGTGTAAGGCGGGGGCCTTCCTTCTCCCTGCTGAATATTTACCATTTTCTTTGCCGCTTTTAAAACCGAAAATTACCGGTTCCTGCGCCAACGGACTTGTCAGTTTCCCTTATAAGCGGTAGAATGATCGTATCGACAAAAATAGCATAAACTGAAGATGGGGGGTTGCATGGCAGGCAGCGCTACGGATGGGGATATACATTTTCCCCAGGAATTGAGTTCGTTTATAGACGAATGGAAGGTAAAACCGGGGAGTCTTATCATGATTCTCCACAAGACCCAGGAAACTTTCGGGTTCATTTCACGGCCCGCGGCGGAAAAACTGGCCCGGATTACGGGGATTTCTCTGGCCCGGATCTACGGGGTTATCACCTTTTACCATTTCTTTAAGACCACAAAACCGGGCAAGCACAAGATTTCGGTGTGTCTGGGCACGGCCTGTTACCTAAAGGGCGGCCAGGACCTGATCGAAGAGACCCGCAGTCTGCTGGGGCTTGAGCCGGACGGCGTTACCGAAGACGGACAGTTTTCGGTAGACCCGGTCCGCTGTGTGGGCTGCTGCGGGCTGGCGCCGGTTTTGACCGTGGGGAACGACACCTACGGCAAACTCACCAAGGATATGATCCCCGGCATTATCGCCAAGTATCAGAACGTATAAATGCATTTTACCCTGGCCGACCTGGTTACCGACATCGCCCAGAACGCTTCCGAGGCGGGGGCGGATTTGGTGGAGCTTGAGGTACACGAGGACGACGGGGAGTTCCGTTTTTTGGTGCGGGATAACGGCAAGGGCATGACCAAAGATGAGCTTGACCGTGCGCTTGACCCTTTTGTTACCGACGGGGTAAAGCATCCTTGCCGCAAAGTGGGGCTGGGTATTCCTTTTCTGATCCAGACCGCGGAGCAGTCCGGCGGCGGGTGGGATGTCAAGTCCGAAAAAGGGAAGGGTACCACGGCAAGCGCCTGGTTTGATACCGGCAACGTGGATACTCCGCCGCCAGGCGACCTTCCGGGGATGTTCAGAACCATCCTGATGTTCGACGGACCGGCGGATATACACATACGGCGTTCCCGCAAGAGAGAGGGCGGGCCGCTTCTGGAATACGAAGTTCGCAAATCGGACCTTGTCGATGTTCTGGGAGATATTGAGGATACGGAATCGCTGGTGCTGATGGACAAGTACCTGCGCTCCCTGGAAGAAGAATAGAATTTTTTGAGGAGAGGAGAGAGATATATGGCAATGACACTGGAGGAGCTGCGAAAGCTCAGAGAATCGAAAAAGACGGATATTCAGCGGCGTGAAGCAGAAGGCAAGGAGATCCAGATAATCGTCGGTATGGGAACCTGCGGTATTGCCGCCGGGGCCAAGGTGACGCTGGACTCGTTTATCAATGCCCTGGATGAGAACAGGCTTGTGGATCAGGTGATAGTCCGGCAAACCGGCTGTATGGGCCTGTGCCACTCGGAGCCGACGGTGGAAGTGATCTCCCCCGGTATGCCCAATGTCATCTACGGCAATGTTGATGCCGGGGTCGCCAGGGAGATTGTGCAGAAACATATTATCGGCCATGAACTTTTGGATAATCATATCCTCAACCGGCCCGCCGCTGATATTCTTAAATAGGAGAGAGACATGGCATATAACCACTTTATCCTATGCTGCGGCGGTACGGCCTGCGAATCAAACAAAGGCAAAGAAATCTACGAAGAGCTTATCAGGGAAGCCGGGAACCAAAATGTGACGGGCGAAGTCCAGATTGTGCAGACCGGCTGTTTTGGTTTCTGTGAGCGCGGGCCTATTGTCAAGGTACTTCCTGAAGAATCGTTCTATGTGGATGTCAAACCCGAAGACGCCAAAGAAATTATCGCCGAGCAGATAGTCAAGGGCCGTGAAGTTACCCGACTCCTGTTCAAAGAAGACGGCGGGGAGAAAACGAGAACAGCCGTCGAAGACATTCAGTTCTACCAGAAGCAGTTCCGGGTAGTGCTCCGCAACTGCGGCGTCATCGATCCTGAAAACATAGACGAATACGTCGCCCGCGAGGGTTACAGCGGCCTTGAGAAGGTTCTTTTTGAATGGACGCCGGAGAGGATCATTGAAGAGATGAAGGCATCAGGACTGCGGGGCCGGGGCGGGGCGGGCTTTCCCACCTGGCTCAAATGGGACCTTGCCCGCAAGGCCCAGGGGGACATCAAGTACGTTATCTGCAACGCCGACGAGGGCGACCCCGGCGCTTACATGGATCGTTCCACCATTGAAGGCGATCCCCACTCGGTTATCGAAGGGATGATCACCGCCGGCAGGGCAATCGGCGCGAATCAGGGCTTTGTGTATATACGGGCGGAATACCCTCTGGCCATTGAGCGGCTGCGGATCGCCTTAAAACAGGCCCAGGAATACGGCCTTTTGGGCAAGAACATCCTGGGTTCCGGCTTTGACTTTGATATTGAAATCCGTCTTGGCGCGGGGGCTTTTGTCTGCGGCGAGGAGACGGCGCTTATTAAATCCGTAGAGGGCAACCGGGGAATGCCCGTTCCCAAGCCGCCGTTCCCGGCGAACAAGGGACTGTGGCAGCGGCCTACCATAATCAACAACGTTGAGACCCTGGCCAATATCCCGGTGATCACCGCCAAGGGCGGCGCGTGGCTCGCCAAACTGGGCACTGAAAAATCCAAGGGTACCAAGGTATTCGCCCTTACCGGCAAGGTAAAAAATTCGGGGCTTGTGGAAGTGCCCATGGGAACCACCCTGCGGGAGATCATCTTCGAGATCGGCGGCGGTATCAAGGACGGCAAGAAGTTCAAGGGAGTGCAGACCGGCGGCCCTTCGGGGGGCATACTTACCGACAAGGTGCTTGATACCCCCATCGATTTTGAAAGCCTCGCCGCCAACGGCTCAATGATGGGTTCAGGCGGCATGATCGTCATGGACGAGGACGACTGCGTGGTGGATGTGGCGCGCTTTTACATGGATTTCTGCGTGGACGAAAGCTGCGGCAAATGTTCGCCCTGCCGCATCGGAACTACCCAGCTCCTCAACATCCTGGAAAAAATAGCCAAGGGCGGCGGAGAAGAAAGCGATCTGGACAAGCTTGAGACCATCGGCAAGGCCATGTCCAAGGCAAGCCTCTGCGCCCTTGGTCAAACGGCGCCAAACCCCACCCTGTCTACGGTAAAGAATTTCCGGGAAGAGTATCTGGAGCATATCAGGGATAAAAAGTGCCGGGCCGGCAAGTGCAAAAGCCTTTTACGTTTCCTTATTGATCCGGCCAAGTGTATTGGCTGCGGCGCCTGCGCCAAGAAATGTCCCGGCAACTGTATCGCCGTTGAAGACGCCTCCAAGTATCCCGACAAGAAACGGCCTCCTTACCTCATCGATCAGGCGGCTTGTCTCAAATGCGGCGAGTGCTTCAAGACCTGTAAATTCGGCGCGATTACCAAGGCCTAAGGAATAAGGAGTATACCATGATAAACCTGAAGATAAACGGCATTCCGGTTCAGGCCGAAGAAGGGGACACGATCCTCGAAACGGCCAAGAAAGCAAACATAAAAATTCCCACCCTCTGTTACAATCCGGATCTTCCTGCCTGGGCTTCCTGCGGGATTTGTATTGTCCGCATGGCGGGAAGCCCCAGGATGGTCCGGGCCTGTACCACCCCGGTGGACGGAAGCATGGAAGGCAAAGAAATTATCACCCATGACGCGGAGATCATCGCCACGAGACGCACTGTCCTGGAACTGATCCTCTCTAACCATCCCAACGACTGTCTCCAGTGCCCGAGGAACGGAAGCTGCGAGCTGCAAACCCTGGCCGAGGAATTCGGCATTAGGGAGGCGCCTTACAGAAAAGTGATGAATGGGCTTCCCATAGACGATTCCAATCCGGCGATTATACTCAACCCTGAAAAATGTATCCGTTGCGGGAGATGCGTCAAAGTCTGTCAGGAAGTGCAGAACGTGTGGGCTTTGGAATTTCTGGGCCGGGGCATCAAGGGTAAAATCGCCAGCGCCGCGGACGCTCCCCTGGGCGAAAGTCCCTGTATCAAGTGCGGCCAGTGCGCCGCCCACTGTCCGGTAGGGGCTATCTACGAGCGGGACGATACCGCCAAGGTTTGGAGAGCTTTGCACAACCCCGATCAGCATACCGTGGTGCAGATCGCCCCGGCGGTACGGGTCGCCCTGGCTGAGGAATTCGGCCTTGAACCGGGAACGGTGTTCACCAAAAAAATCTACTCCGCCCTGCGCCGCCTTGGTTTCAAAACCGTATTCGACACCAATTTTTCCGCCGATCTTACCATAATGGAAGAGGGAACCGAGCTGGTAAAACGTCTTACCGAAAAAGGCGACATTCCGCTTATCACCTCTTGCTGCCCGGCTTGGGTTGACTACATGGAAAAATATTACGCCGACATGATTCCCAACTTCTCAACGGCAAAATCGCCGCAGCAGATGATGGGCGCAATGATCAAGGCGTACTGGGCGGACAAGGCGGGAGTTGATCCGGACACGGTCTATTCGGTGTCGGTTATGCCCTGCACGGCAAAAAAGTGGGAAACGCGCCGCAACGACGACATGAAAAGCGCCGGTCACGGTTATGACGTGGACATTGTGATCACCACGAGGGAACTGGCCCGGATGATCAAACAGGCGGGTATTGATATTCTCAAACTTCCCGACGAGGAAGCGGACAGCCCCCTGGGTCCCTATACCGGCGCGGGTACTATCTTCGGCGTAACCGGCGGCGTTATGGAAGCGGCGGTTCGCAGCGCCTACTACCTGGTGACAGGGAAAGAACTCCCCGATGTGAATTTCAAACCCGCCCGCGGCCTTGAGGGGGTAAAAGAAGCGGAGGTTGATTTCAACAACGGAACGAAAATTCGCATAGCCATTGCCCACCAGATGGGGAATATTGCCACGGTCCTGGACAGAATCCGCGCGGCGCGGGACTCGGGCAAGGAAACGCCCTACCACTTTGTGGAAGTCATGGCCTGCCGGGGGGGCTGCATCGGCGGCGGCGGGCAGCCTTACGGCTGTACCGACCTTATCCGCAAACAGCGTAGTTCCGGTATTTATTCCGATGACGAGAAGTCGCAGTTACGCTGTTCCCATCAGAATCCCTTTATCACCCAGGTATACAAGGAATTTTTGGGCGAACCTAGCGGCCACAAGGCCCATGAACTGCTCCACACCAAATATGTGGAGCGGCCCCTGTATGTGAAGTAATTTTTCGGCGACGGCTGTGATGGGCAGCCGCCGTTTATTCGTGGCGGAGGTTTAATACCCGGGACCCGCATCGCGGGGGATACTCTGGGCGCTTATATTAAACCCGGGACCTGTACCTTATGGGAACAATATGCCCCCGCTATTCTGCGGCGAGCTTGTTGATTTTTTTCGAGGAGGAAATTATGGAGAAATTGTTCAGGCTCAAAGAGCACGGGACTACGGTCCAACGGGAGATTTTTGCCGGTCTCACCACCTTTCTGACTATGGCCTATATCCTGATAGTAAATCCGGGTATGTTGGGCGAAATCGGCAACGGCATGACGCCGGGGGCTGTCTTCACCGCCACGGCAATCGCTTCGGCCATTGCCACGCTGGTTATGGCTTTCGCGGCCAACCTGCCCATAGCCCTGGCCCCCGGCATGGGGCTTAACGCCTTCTTCACCTACGCGGTGGTTTTGGGGATGGGGTATTCCTGGCAGGTGGCCCTTACCGCGGTTTTCCTTGAAGGTATTCTCTTTCTCGTTCTGTCGTTTTTTAATGTCCGAGAAGCAATCGTCAAGGCAATTCCGACAAACCTTAAAAAGGCCGTGGCCGTTGGCATCGGTATCTTTATTTCCCTCATCGGCTTTGCCAATTCGGGGATAGTGGTAAATACCGGCGGCACGATAATCAGCCTGGGGGATCTGAGCGCGGGCAGCCCGCTGCTGGCCTTTCTCGGACTCATCGTTATCATTGTACTTTATACCCTGAAAGTTCCCGGCGCCATTCTTGTCGGCATTCTGGCCACCACCGTTATCGGCATTCCCCTGGGCGTTACCACGATCCCCGAAGGCTGGTCGCCCGTGGGTCTCCCCGCTGCGCCGCTTTTATTCCGGTTTGACTTTTCGGCGGCGACGATTTTGAGTTTTAAGTTCTTTACCGTGTTCTTTACTTTCCTCTTTGTGGATATTTTTGATACGGTGGGAACCCTCGTGGGGGTAACAACCCAGGCGGGGCTTATTGACAAAAATGGGGATATACCCCGTGTCAAGCAGGCCCTTATTGCCGACGCGGTAGGCACTGTCGCCGGCGCGGCGCTGGGAACCTCAACGGTTACGAGCTATGTGGAAAGCACCGCCGGTGTCGCCGCCGGGGGCCGCACGGGCCTTACCAGCCTGAGTACCGCCGTACTGTTCCTGCTGGCGCTGTTTCTTGCCCCCCTGTTCCTGCTGATCCCCACCGCGGCCACGGCTCCGGCGCTGATCATGGTGGGCTTCCTTATGATGCGGCCGGTAACGGACATTGATTTTTCCGATCCCACCGAAGGCATTCCCGCCTTCCTCGCCATTGTGATGATGCCTTTTGCCTACAGTATCGCCGACGGCATTGTCTACGGGGTGATATCCTACGTGCTGCTTAAAATCGCCGCCGGCAAGTTCAGGGAAATCAGCGTTGTAAGCTGGGTGCTCTTTGTAATTTTCCTGCTACGGTTCTTTTTATAAGGGAGGGCGGCATGAAAGAATTATTGGTAATTTTCGCCAAACAGAACGAAGAGGCCGACAAGGCTTTTGTTTCGATTCTGGACAAGATGGGCAATGACGAGCGGGAGAAAAACCGCAAGAGCTATTACGGCAGCCTCTCCGGCCTTGCCCGGCACATCCTTGGGGGAACCTTTTTCTTCCTGGGGAAGTTCAGGGAAGCGGTGGAAGACAACGCCGCCGCCCTCAAGGCCCTGGCAGGACTGGTCAAAGTTGAAACCTTCCGCGACGTGAAAAAACTCGATGAGGCCCAGTGGAAAAAGCTCTGCTCCGGCTTAAAGATCGCCGATAAGGCCTATGTGCAATTCGTTTCCGCCCTCAGTGACAAGGATTTGGAAAAGCCGATACAGTGGTTTGGCAAGCCCGCCACGACGCCGCTCTTCTTTGCCCTCCAGTCCCTGGTGGCCCATAATATCCACCACAGGGGCCAGATATCCCAGATATTGGACGAACTGAAAATCGACAACGATTATTCCGGAATTAACGCGAAGTTTCTTGGCTGATTCGTATTGAAGGTTTTATACCCATATACGTATACTTCTACGCTCTTTTGACCGCAAAGTATACGTATATGGGCCGCGGCCCCTGCCATGCCTATTTCTTCCGGCTGTTCTGATTGGAAGGCGTGGTCCATACCCCGGAGCTTGCTCCGGAAAATTTACAACCCGTAGAAAGATATAAACCGATTTGCGTATCGGGGTATGGACCACGCCAGTACAATAAATTTCCTATCCAACGAAGAACCCAGGAGCTTGCTCCTGGGTTCTTCATTAAGCATAGCGTTGATTTCCTGTTGTTTTGGTAAGGTATTTGTCTCAGGGTATATACCCCTTTATCGCCCCAGGGGGCGGGGTATGTACCCTTCGCATACAATCAACCTTCGGAAGCATGAGGCTCATGGTATCAGTATATCGAAAAAGGCAGGGGAAGGCACGGACCCGGTAACAGGGCCGGCGCATCATTTTGACTATCATACCGATGAAAAACCGGAATTTTTAGAATATTGGCTCAAACATATTGGAGTTTGTTACTTGATCTAAACGAACCGGTGGCAAAAAAAAATAAGCGCCGATATTGCCACCCTAAATAGGAATCCAAGCGTTAATCTGTCGCTTTCTCAAGAGCAGATCAGTAAGCTGACTGTTTCGCGGCAATGGCGGCAGAGTATCAGGAGTAATCGCTGAAAACGGCAGGGTAAATGTAAACGCAAGGTAACGCCAAAGGTGCCAGGCACCAATGCCCCCGAATATCCGTCCCGAACCCTTCTGCGGGTATATCCTTATTGCTGATAAAATACCGGACACTCACCCTCGTTTCATCCCCCACCGTACAGGTCGTCCGGCACTCTATGATGCTCGCAAGGTCCTTCCATTCCTGCTTCCCGCTCAGAAACCCCGTCTCTGTGGCCGTCCGTATCCTCCGTTGCTCTATCCTCCCGAAAAAGTCAAAAAAGGAGGTCAAAAAAGAGCTTTGGAGTAAAAATTTTTTCGACTTTGCGGTAAAAATTCCGGTTTTCATCGGTATGATAGTCAAAATGATGCGCCGGCCCTGCTCTATGCCTAAAGCTGTCCCGGTTCTTTGCCGCTACTTTGCAAAACAGGCAATACCGGATATAGTATAGGCTCATAGTATATTCCAATGAGAGAAGGCGCCGCATGAACAAAGATCGGCTTAACCCCCTTAACGACTACCTGTTTCTCAAAATCATGGGCGAAAAGGGGGACGAAGAACAGCTGTGCGCCTTTCTCAACGCGGCGCTGAGGCGGGAAGGGAGGGAAGCCCTTG
>JAIROT010000045.1 GCA_031257385.1 Treponema sp. | reverse complement strand
TTGCGGCCTTTGACCGCAAAAATCCCCGATTTTTGGGCTCCTTTGGGAGTCTGCAAGGTAGAAAATGCACAAAATTGTGCATTTTCTTTATCATTTGGGCTAAAGCCCCACAGACTCCTAGAATCCATTCAGAAAATCCTGCCGCTGCCGCGTTTGCCGGGACTCGCTCAAGGCGGACTCGTTGATAATATCTTCGAACACCTGTTTATCGATATATTTGACCGTTAATGGCCGCTCTATGGATACCCTGACATCTTCGGTTTCCCAAACCGCCTCACGGGGATCGAGGTAAGAAGGTTCGCCGTATTTCGCGGTCATGGCGGTAAACACCGAATAATGATCCACCAGGGCGGTGTTGAGGGAAAAGGCCATGATGAACACCTGTCCGTCCCGAAGCTGGAAAAAGGCCCGCCTGACAAACGAGGAGCCGGTAGTTTCCACCAGACTCTGCTCCCTGGCGGGAAGGAAGGATACGTCCCGGTCTCCCCTGAAATTGAAGAGCGGATCCTCCTGCAGGCCGGCTTTCAGCTCGTCAAGGCCCATGCCCAGGCTTATCCCCCGGAACTGCCGGGGCAGCGCCGATTCTCCTCCGCCGGCCTGCTCCTGGGCGCGGATCCCCGCCGGGGCCAGTACGCAAAACCCTATCAGACAGAAAATCGCCGTTCCTGTATAGCGGCTAGTTTTACACCTCATCGCTCTTATTATCGGCAAAAGAGCGGTTTTTGTATATGAGGAGGGAGGGTTTTGCCGCACGGAGGCTATTCGAAGCCTGGTTTAATACCCCGCCGAAGCTTTGGTTCGGGCTTTGTTCCGGCTCAATAGCGCGGCACAGGGGTTTTCCAAAAACCCGGTTGGTTTTGCGAAGACTCGACATAATGTGAGTTTAATATGTATCATATAGTACGCCAGGAGCCTGTGGGACTTGTGGATTTTTGCAGCCTTTGACCGCAAAAACCCCCGATTTTTGGGCTCCTGGGAATTGCTGTACTTGTTCTGGAAACAGGAACGGAAAGGGGAGGCAAAAGATGGAATACATTTGTAACATAAAATCACCGGTGGGGCTCCTTACGGTATCAAGTGACAGTGAAAATATTTTGGGACTTTGGATTGAGGGACAAAAATATTTCGCCCGTACCCTGGAAAAAGATTCCATGGAAAAAGATCTGCCGATATTTGAATGCGCCCGCATATGGCTTGATTGTTATTTTTCAGGCAAAGAACCTGATTTTATGCCGCCGCTCAGACCCAGGGGAACTCCATTTCAAAAATCAATATGGAATTTTCTTTGTAAAATACCTTACGGGCAAACAACAACCTATGGAGAAATAGCAAAGCAGTATGATGCGCAAAACAGGGAAAAACATACGTCCGCACGGGCAGTTGGCGGTGCGGCAGGTCATAACCCAGTCTCTATTATGATTCCCTGTCATCGAGTAGTGGGAACCGGCGGGAATCTTACCGGATATGCGGGCGGTATTGATAAAAAAATACAATTTTTACAACTTGAGGGATTCTTGCAAAGAAATCCGGGGGAGGCGGTATAATCCCACAGGCTCCTAGATATTTTCCGGATCAAAAAATTGTCCGGCAACAGGATCGTCCGGCTCTAATGCAAGTACGGTTCTGAAAAAGGCAGCGGCCTCCTCGTCATTGCCGTTCCTCATGGCGAGTACTCCCAGATTTGAAATAATCTTGACATTTTCGGGATCTTCCCTCAGCGCGGTTTCCAGTTCACGCCGCGCGCCCGGATAATCGCCGGTTTCCATAAGGCAGATGGCCAGCTCGTTTCGGGTGTCGCTGTTACCGCCGCCGAACTCGACGGCCTTGCCGAAAGCCGCGGCCCCGTCTTCCCAGCGGCTGAGCCTGCGCAAAGCCCAGCCCAGCATGAACCAGCCGTTCCATACCGAAGGGCGGCGTTCCAGAAAATTACGGATTTTTTCCAGCCCTTTCGTTTCCTGTCCCTGCCGGATTAGCTCGCAGGCCTCGCGGAAATTTTTATCTTCAAGGCCGCTTTCTTCAATTTCCCTGATGATAGATTCTGCCCGCTCTTTTTTGCCTTCTTCATCGTCTTTGCCGGCCCCATCGCTTTCTTCGGCGATTTCAAGGTAACGGCAAAAACATTCCCTGGCCCGGCGGAAGTCTTTTTGCCCCATGAAAAAAAATCCCCCGTTAAAATGGGCCGCGGGGAAAGGCGGTTCCAGGGCCAGGACCTCTTCATAAGCCCCGGCTGCGGCTTGATGCGCGGCGGCCGCTTCGCTTTTGCCCTGCCGCTCCAGCAATGCCGCCTTCTCTTCCAGCGTCAAGGCCCGGTTAAGCAGCGGTACCGGCGAAACAGGAAACAGCCCCCGCAGGACATCGAGAATTTCCAGCGCCATATCGAAATCACCGTTACGCGCTTTTAGAATAGCCGCCTCGGTAAATTCCTCCAGGATGCGGGGCTGTGAGGCCAGCACAAATTGGCGGTAATAGCCTATCCATTCCGGTTTTTCTTCGCCGGAGGCAATGACCCGCAGCATCCCCGAAAGGATCATCTCGCGGGAGAGTTCTTCCGGATTGAGCTTTTCCGCCCCTTCGGGTATTTCAACCGGTATGGGAATATCGGGATTTATCGAAAGATCGGCATCATCGCCGCAGGATTCGTGTTCCCCGTCTTCATGTTCACCGCCGTGCCTTTCGCGGCCATGTGCGGCATGTTCGCGGGCCATTTCTTCAAGCCGGTTCCGCAGTCTTTCGGGAACCGGAAGAAAGATTATTCTGCCTTGACGGGTCATGGGCTTCACGCCAGCAGTTTGTTGCGCTTTACGCATAAAATCTCCAAAATCGCCTGCAAGTGCAGCAGGCCCCACAGACTCCTAGTTGACCTTCGCGGCTTCCGTCCCGGCGACAGGACCGCCGATGCGGCTGTCCGCCCGGACCGTGTTGAGAAAATCATTGAGCCGTATCTTGTATCCCATGGGAACATCGGCCTCGTCGAACTCCAGGGCCATGGCCAGCATTTCTTTTTTCCCCTCAACATTTTCAGCTCGGACGAATTTTCCTTTTACCAGAAAACTATCCCTTGGGTCGTCAAAATCAATCCGCAGCCCCGCCTCTTTGTCCATGAGGAATTTCGCCACCCCCATCATAACCAGCTTGGAACCGGAAAACGACATGTCCCGCAAAATGCACCTTCGGGGTATCCTCTGTACAAAGACTGTACTTTCTTTGCTCAACAGATTGAGTTTCCGCTGGGTTTCGCTGGTGATAAGTATCCGTTCGTCCCGCCGTTTGGCGGAATTGACATTGGCGTCCAGGACCCGCCCCATAATTTCGATAAGATCATCCGGCGGCCGCTGGGTAAACTGCAGGCTTAAGAGGGACACGTCGTCCGCGCCCTTGTAAGGGATGGTGCCCAGCACCCTGGCAGCCACAAAAAAGGTCAGCGGATCCCCCTTTTCGCTGGTTTTGAAGCAGAACCGGAGGCTCACCGAGTTGTTTGCCTGCCGCAGTTTTGGCAGCAGCCCGGACTTCACGTTGACGACGATTTTCGCCCTCTGAAAGGATGTGGAAAAGAGTACACAGGGCCAAAAATCACTAAGGCACTTCAAATGCACCTGCTGGGCCAACAGTCCGGTAACCTGGATTATTTCCCTGGTAAAGGTTACATCAATGCTCTTGAAGCGTTCATAGTAGACGGCGATTTTTTGACCTGTAAATATACCCATTATTTATATAATAGGTAAATTAAGAGGTTTACGTCAATGAATATCCGCTTAAAAATCATTTTGACTAGCATACCGATGAAAACCGGAATTTTTACCGCAAAGAAGACCGCCTGCGCGGTCAATTAAATGAGAAAAAGTCGAAAAAGTTTTTACTTCAATGCTTTTTGACCTCCTTCTTCGACTTATTCGAACTTTGGCCGGGTGGATTTTTCTTCATGATTTATGTGGTTTTACGAGGTTTGCAGAGGATAAAAAGTTTATCTGCGCTGGCCCTGGGGAGGAACCCCCGGCTGAATACAAAAATTTGCGTCATCTTCCGGATATCTTCCGTTTCTTTCCCAGAAAGGACCGCGCGGCGGCGGCGGCCAGCCTTAACCAGAAAGGCTCCATCCGTCTGTGGACCAGGCCGAGGGATTCAATGATGGGAAGGTGCTGGGGACAGTGGGATTCGCATTTGCCGCATTTGACACAGAGGCCGGGGCTGCTTGAGCGTCCCGGGGTGAGGATCGCGGTACTGGTAACAAATTGCTGCATGCCCTGCACATAGCCGATGGAAAACGAGGCGTTGTACGCAGCAAAACAACCGGGGATGTTGACCCCTCGGGGACAGGGCATACAGTAGTTGCAGCCGGTACAGCGGATCCGGCAGGCACGGTTTACCAGTTCAAGAACCCGGCTGTATACGCCAAGGTCTTCCGGCGTGAGCATACCGGGCAGGGCGGCGCCGGCGAGACGCAGGTTTTCCTCAAGCTGGGCCGCGTCGCTCATTCCTGAGAGCAGCAGGGTCACTTCCGCCTGATTCCAGACCCAGTTCAGCCCCCATCCTGCGGGACTCAAATCGGGATTTGCTTTTTTGAAAATATCCACCGCGGCGGAGGGGAGGCTGGTAGCGAGTTTCCCGCCCAGCAAAGGCTCCATGATCATTACAGGCATTTTTCCCGCGGCTTTTTTCAGGCCCGTAACACCGGCCTGAAAATTCTCATCCGAGTAATTGTACTGTATCAGGCACATCTCCCAGTCATAGTCATCAGTGATTTTGCAGAATTCATCACAACTGCCGTGGTAGGAAAAACCGATTTGCCGTATCAGTCCCGCTTTCTTTTTTTCGGCAAGCCAGTTCTCTATCCCCCAGCCCTTGAGTTTGGCCCAGAGCCCTGTGTCGGTGAGCATGTGCAGAAGGTAATAGTCGATGTAGCCCGTCCGCAGTCGTTCCAGTTCTTTGTTGAAGTACCGGTCAAAATCGGCGGGACCTTTTAGCAAAATTACCGGCAGCTTGGCCGCGATATAAACTTTTTCCCTGACGCTGTGTTTCTCGAAAATAGCCCCCAGCGCTTCCTCACTGCCCGGGTAAATCCAGGCGGTATCAAAATAATTCACCCCGCCCTCTACGGCGCGCATTACCAGCGCCTCGGTTTTCCGCATGTCGATTGCGCCGAAGGTCCTGGGAAAACGCATACACCCAAACCCCAAAATCGACAGTCTGTTCCCCGACCTTTTATCTGTTCTGTAGCGCATAGGAGCCTCCGTTCCCAGTATATAAAAACGGCATGAACAGGGGAAGGGCCTTAAATTTTGGGAAAACATCGCAGCAGATTGTGCAATGCCTGTTTTACCTGTTTTTTTCTGTATAGCCCGGCAGGTTCCCTTGACGTTTTCTATCACGTCGCCGTACTCCTGCTCCGGTTTTCCCCGGTACGCCTGTAACTGCCTGGATATCAGGGAATAGGCAAGTGGTACTGCGCGCAATTCATTGAAGCGCCGTGTCCGAACGGTGGTGTAGGAGGACGGCTGCCCAACTATCGGGTAGCCTCCTTCCCGATTACTTCGCTTTCTCCAGTTCGTTGATGAGCGCGTCAACGATCTCGTTACCTATCTCGGCGCGGATCGCGTCGTACACAGGCCTCCCCTGCGCAATAATCCGGTCCACCAGCGCCGCGTCAAGTTCTATGGATTCCATGCCTTTGTCGATCATGATCTGCTTGTTATCGTCGTTGATCTTCTTCATCTGGGACGACAGCGAGGCGGTCGCCTCGGCAACCGCCTGGCGGATCGCGTTCTGATACGCCGGGGCGAGGCTGTCGAACCTGGACTTGTTCATAAGGAACTGATTCATGTATATGATGTGGTGGGTGTTTATAAGGTACTTCTGTACCTCATAAAACTGGGAGTTCACGTTAGTATCGTTTGCGTTCTCCTGGGCGTCCACAACGCCCTGCTGGAGAGACATATACAGTTCGGTAAAAGCCAGCGGCGTGGGGTTCGCGCCGAGGGACCTCCAAAACAACAGATGGAACTTTGAGTCCATGGTCCGGATCTTCAGGCCGGAAAAGTCCGCAATGGAACGGATCGCCCTGTTGCTTGTCATTTCCCGG
>JAIROT010000244.1 GCA_031257385.1 Treponema sp. | reverse complement strand
ATTTTGATGTTTGGCGCAACACGCACGTAGGAACCGGACTGACTTTTTACTTGCCATTGCGGGGGCGCTGGTGGTTCTTGGAGCCTGTGGGACTTGTGGATTTTTGCGGCCTTTGACCGAAACCCCCCCCCCCCCGATTTTTGGGCTCCTTTGGGAGTCTGCAAGGTAGAAAATGCACAAAATTGTGCATTTTCTTTATCATTGGGCTAAAGCCCCACAGACTCCTGGTTAAATCAGCGCGGCGCGCGGTTTATTGCGGAGATACGCCAGTTTCCCCGGTTTCTGACGAGGGTTAGTTCGTCGGTGTACTGAACGCCTTGGGGCAGGCGGCTTGCTTCCGCCGCTCCGGGGCCTCCGGCGTCCGGGCTTTCTTCTTCCTGCCGGCCCTGGGGCAGCCAGAGAGTGTAGGCGGCACGGTAACGGATTTCATCCGTTGTCTCATTGCCGGAGAGGCGCTCAATTTCCAAATCCGTGACACCGAAGACCTGCGAATCGACCGGTCCCCCGCCTGAGTCCCGCCACTCCCCGGCGGAAATGAGCGGGGGCGCGGCTCCTGTTTCATAGGCCTGCCTGACTTTGCTTATCACAAAAAGATTGACCACCATTTCTATGTCGCTTTTTCCGGCTCCTTTGGTTACGCAGGCTTCCATCAGTTGATGATCCAGTCCGCCGAAGGCGCCGTAGTAGCCCTGCACAACCTGGGCGGAATCCATGCCCCTGGTGCCCGGTCCTTCGGCTTGGCTTTTGACAACGCTTCGGGCAGCAAGCAGTGTGATGAGGGCCGCCGCCGCGGCTCCGGCTATAAGGGCGGCATTGCGCATGACAAAGCGCCTGGTTTTTACTGCCAGGTTCTTTTTTTTCAGAAAGCGGTCTTTTTCCTTTGTTAGCCGCAGGCGTTCCGCATCGGAAAGGGGATGGAAAAAGAAAACGGCGGCTTCCTGAACGCCGGCGGGTTTTAAGATTTCGGGTAATTGCCTGAAGAGGGCGGCTCCGCTTTGAGGGCCCTTGTTTGCGCCGCCCCCTGTTCCTGCGGCGGGGCTGAGGGCCTTTTGCATAAAAGCGGCGAGTTTTTCATCCAGGCCGGGGGCGGCAAACCGGACAGGGAGAAAATTAAGCTCCCGCATATCCTGACGCAATGTGAGTTCTTCCTGCGCGGGAAAGGGCGCGGCCCCGGCAAAGACCCGGTAGAGCATGGCGGCGGCGGTAAAGGCCGCAGCCCGCGCTCCTGAAAGATCAGGGTGGACATACCTTTCCCCCCCGCGTATAAGGGCGTCCGGCCCTTCGGCCTGCATACAGCGCAGGGCCAGATTATCCGGCGCGAAGAACACCGTCCCCGGCGGGTAAGAAGCGCCGGAGGAAACCAGCGCGGCAAAAGGCCGCAGGGAAACCTGCCGCTCACCCAGGGAGCTCAGGGCCTCAATCCATCGGACCGCCGCCGCCAGGGCCTCGTTCTGCCGGGCGCTGTCGTTGATAAGGAGATCCAGCCGCTTGCCCTCGAAAGGCGGCCCCCAGACCACCATCACGGAGCTGAGCCCAGCGTCTTCACCCTCGCGTTCAATCACCCCCGAAGCCTTCCATATTTCAAGGGGCGCGCCGCCGGGACGCACAATCAGGCCCGGCTCGTTCATAAACAGGGCGAGTTTCGCCTGGGCAAAAGACCGGGAATCAAGGCCGGTGTCAAAGCCCAGAGCCGGCCCGCCCTCAACCTCAAAATTAAAGATTCGCCTGTTCATCCACTCATCTTGGCGAGTACAGATAACGGAAATATTCCATATCCGTCGAAAGGGTCTTGTCGAATTTCGGCAGGGTTGTCCGGTAGGATTCCACCGCCCGCCAGAAATCGAAGAAACTCCGGTCCCGGTTGTAGGCGTCGGCGTAAATGCCGGAGGCTTCCGCGTCCGCGGTGCCCCTGATGGCCTCGGAGCGGTTATAAGCGGCGGACCGGATAGTCATGCGCTCGTTGTCCATCCGTCCCAGAAGCGCCGCCTTCCGGCCCTCGCCTTCGGATCGGATCGCCTGGGCGATCTGGTTCCGCTCCTTGATCATTCGGGCGTAGACGCTGGGGGTAAGCTCGTCGGAATACCGGATCTGCCTGGTTACCACATCGATAAGCTCAATGCCGTATTCGGGGACCATGCGCCGGGAACGGTCAAGGATCTCCTCGGCCAGTCGGCGGCGGCCCTTCTCAATGGGTTCGTAGCTCGTGTCAGGCTGTATCGAAGACTGGATCAGGCTGGGATCGATTTCTTCCCCGATGCCGAGGGCGTCCACCGCGCCGGCCCGTTCCATGATGACGTTGGAGTTCCGCACCGATTCCCGAAAGTAATTTTCCGCGGTTACGGTTTTCACTTCGGAGTCGATCACCTCCCCCAGCTTGGAATAGGCGGCTTCAATGGTGGCAATGGACTCGTAGAATTTTTTGGGATCGGCGATACGCCAGCGGGCGGTAACGTCTACCCAGATGTACTGCTTTTCTTTGGTGGGTATGCTCTTCTGCTCCCCGTCCCAGGCCATGATCCGTTTCGGGTAACGGATCACTTCATCGATAAACGGAATCTTGACATGCAGGCCCGCTTCGGTAATGACGCCTACCAGCCGCCCCATCCGGACAATTACCGCCTGTTCCCCTTCCTCAATCGTATAGAAGGGACCGGCCACAACAGCGCCGATAATAATTACCGCGATAACAATGATAACGGTTAATGTTTTTTTCATTATCTCGTCCCTCCCTGGCCGCCGGAGCGCGCTCCGCCGAGATTCATCATGGGCAGAAAATTATTCAGACTGCGGTCGATGATCACCATGCCGTCGGCGTCCCTGAACACCTCCTCAATCATCTCATAGTAAAGCCGCTGCCGCGTAACTTCCGGAGCGCGGCGGTATTCCTCGTAGACCGCGTTGAAGCGGGCCACATCGCCGTTTGCCCGGTTCACCCGTTCCGCCGCGTAGCCCTGGGCCACCTGGATCACCCGCTCCGCCTCTCCCTTGGCCCTGGGAATTTCCTCGTTGTAGACCTGCTGGCCTTCGTTGATCAGCCGGTTCATATCCTGTATCGCCATGTTCACATCGTCAAACGCCTCCTGCACCCCAGCGGGCGGGTCAATGTTCTGGAGCTTTACCGCCATCACATTGATCCCCAGGCCGTAGCTTTCAAACGTTTCGTTCATGATGTCGGTCCCGGCAAGCTCAATGGCGGCCCGCTCAGGACTCATGATGTCCATAATCGCCCGGTCGCCCGCGAGCATGTTGATCACCGAGCGGGACACATCCCGAATGGTCCGCTCCCGCTCCATCACGTTGAAGACCCATGCCTTTGAATCTGTTATGCGGTACTGGATGATCCACTCCACGTCCACGATGTTAAGGTCCCCGGTGAGCATGGTAGCCTCGCTGATCTCCCCCGAATAGGTGGAAGATATTCCGCTTTGCAATGTACGGAAACCGAACTGCTCGGTCCGCACGGCCTTTACATTTATCGTATAGTTCCGGTCAATGCCGAAAGGCAGCTTGAACTGCAGGCCCGGCCCCTTCGTGCCGAGGTATTTGCCGAAGCGGGTAACCACAGCCTCTTCGGCCTGGTCCACAATGTATACGCTGGTCCCCAAAAGGATTACCAGCACAATTCCCAGGGCGATCAGACCCAACGCCGTTGGACTTAAGAACTTGCCCACCTTTGGGGGGGTAAAATGCTGCATAAATGCCTCCACTTAGCAGTGTAAAGAAATTGGGGATGATTTACTATCGGGTGAAAGAGGAGGGAAGCGGGGAAGCCACAGGGGAAAGAAAAGCCGGTGTGACGTTACGTGCCATTTACCGGAATGGCTTAATTCGATGCGCGGCGCGAGCGTTGACAAGGGGGGGCAGGGAGGGGCTATAATACGGCATGGGTGAAAAACAGGCGGGGAAGGCGCGCCTGGGCGCGGACAACGGGCAGGCCGGGCGCGAGGATCAGGTCCGGCTGAAACCGGTTCTGGGTTTGAAGCCGGGGATATACCTTGCCGTCATTTATTCCCTCATCTTCATGGCGATCCTTTTTTTTATACTGGTCTACCCCGGCCTTGTCCGGCCCGGTTCAGTACTTGTGTTGAAAACCGAACCTGCCGGGGCCGCCCTGCGGGTGGACGGCGTGTACAGGGGAACGGCGCCGGACAAGGTCTTTGTTTCCAAAGGGAGGCATACTCTGGAACTGGTCCTGCCGGGTTTTACCACCGAACGGATCGAGTGTGAGATACCGGGGCGGCTGTTGTTTTCGGTTCTGTTCCCCCGGCGCTATCCTTTGGAACTTACTTTGACCGCAACGGACCCGGCGGCGGCCTTTATCGCGGCGGCGAAGGATTACGCGGCGTGGACCTTTGGCGGCGAACCTACCGCGGCCTGGCAGGTCCCTTTGAGCCTTTCCGAAGGGGCCTACCGGACAGGCGCCGCTTTCCGGAGCTGGAAACCGGAAGAATTCCTCAAAGCCTCGGCCCGTTTCGCCGTCACAGGGGCCGCCCTGCGGGACCTTGTCCGCGCCAAGACCATTGCGGATAACGGCGGTCTTCCGCCTTCGCCGCTGAGTCTGGCCCGTTCCGTTGCGGACATAATCGGTTTTCTTTCAGAAAATCCCGGCAGCGCGGTTTGGCTGGCGGAAACACTTCCTGCGGAGTCCGCCAATCTAATAAGCGCCTCACCCTGGTATCAGGCGCAGCTTGCCGCTTTTGACGAAGCCGGGATCGAAGAAATCCTTGCCCCGCCGCCCTTCGCTCCCTTGTCGTCTCCTCCCGCGCGGCTTGGGGTGGGCGGCCTTTCCTTTACCGGCCTGGCCGCCGGAACCCTCGTTCAGGGCGAACCCCTTCCCCACGCCGTTCCTGTCGAGGGCTTCATGATCAGCGATACCGAGGTCCCTTCATCGCTCTTCGCGGAATTCCTTGAGGCCAATCCCCGGTGGCGCTCCGATCAGCGGGAGGCGCTTGCCGCGGAAGAACTGGTATCAGGCGATTATCTCATTGACGACGGGCCCGCCGTACCGGAGGCCGGCGTCACCCGCGTTTCCTGGTACGCGGTCCGGGCTTTTTGCGCCTGGCTTGGGGAGCGGCTCCCCCCCTCAATGAACGGTTATGAAATCCGGCTGCCGACCGAGGCCGAGTGGGAGTACACAGCCAAATCGGTAAAACGCTGGGCCGCCACAGGCGCCGAAACCGAAATCAAAAACATGGAAGACGGCGCGTGGGAATGGTGTCTTGATCCCTACGCCCCCCTTGCTTTCATTAACGCCGCCCCTGAGGGAATTGCCGCGATAGACTCCCCCGAACGCGCCGTCCGGGGCGGTTCCCCGCTCAACCCCGCCGGTTCCGTAACGCCGGAAACCAGAGCATCCCTGCCCCCGGCTTTCTGTTCCCCCTTTGTCTCCTTCCGGGTTGTAATTGCCAGGCGGGCCGCGGATTTCCCGGCTCAACCGGCGCTCCGGTAAAGCGGGGATATATGGCTGAAGGCGTTAAAATCATTGCGATAAACCGCAAAGCCCGGCACGACTATTCGGTGGACGATTCTTACGAATGCGGCATAGAGCTTTTAGGTACCGAGGTCAAATCGTTCAGAGACGGGAAGATTTCATTTCCCGACGCCTGGGCCGAAGTTATCAAAAGTGAGGTCTGGCTCCGTTCCCTCAGGATCGCGGAAAACCCCTTTTCTTCGGTATTCAACCATGACCCCGACCGGAAAAAGCGGCTCCTGCTCCACCGAGAAGAGATCAAGCGGATCACCCGCAAAGTGGAAGAAAAAGGCTATACCCTCATTCCCCTGTCGTTTTACTTCAAAAAGGGCAGGGTAAAGGTGGAACTGGGCTTGTGCAAAGGCAAAAAGGCTTTTGATAAACGGGCGGATATCAGGGAACGGGATGTCAAGCGCGACGTGGAGCGGGAATTTCGCCGCACACATTAAAGTTATGCGAAATCAAAACAGGAAAGCTTGTCCTGCCTCCGCCCTTGTTTTGACTGTTAGCTATACGGTACGGACAAAAACAGGGAAAAAGACGGAAAACCGGGCGTTCCCGATAAGGAACATTGATAATTCGGCGAAAACCGCGCCGCTCAACTTTAAATTTTTATGTTGTTCGGCTACTATAATAAAAGAGATATAGTATGAAACCCCCTAATCCCGAAACAGACGCTTACAGAAAGGCGGACTTTTATTGAAAAACAGTACAATCAGAGCCTTGTCCGCCGTGTTCCTTTTACTTGCCCTTACCCCCCTTTTCCCGCGTGATGTGGAGATTACCATTGAGGATATGGAGCTGGGTATTCCGCTGGAAGGGGCGCTGATCCGGTCCTGGGACGGCAGGGAATATATCTGCGACGGGGACGGAAAGGCGCTGGTTTCCGCCCCCGACGGGCGGCCGGTTACAGTGCAGGCGGCCTACCCCGGCTATGAAAGCGCGCGGCTGGCGCTCGCCCTGGGGAAAAGCAGCTTTACCCTGGGGCTGCGGCTTTCGGGCATTATGGAAGGCCGGGAACTGGTGATTGAGGCGCCAAGGCCGGGAACCAGCGAGACGAGGACCGGCCGCAGCGTCGCGGTAACCGAGCGGCAGATCGCCCAGACCGGCGAAATCGGGCTGATCGAGGACGTGATGACTACGATCAAGCTGCTGCCGGGGGTGGGTTATACCGGTATGTTCAACGCCCTGCCCAGTATCCGCGGCGGCGAGCCGGGGGACATGAGCGCCTCCCTGGACGGGTACTATATCAGCAACCCTTACCACTGGGGCGGCGGCTATTCGATCTTTGATCCCCGGATGGTGCAGAGCGCCCAGCTTTCCCACGGGATCTTTTCAAGCCGTTACGGGCACACCGTTTCGGGGCTGCTTGAGGTAAGCTCAAAGAGGCCCTCCTCAACCGAAACCGAGTTTGAGCTGGGGCTGAATACCAGCGCCGCCAATGCCAACCTTTCCCTTCCCCTGTTCGGCAGGGGGGGGATTATTTTCATGGGGAGGGTAACCTACTACGATCCCGTGGTGGCCCTGGCAAAACAGACGGCGACGGTGATTCCGGAGCTTGAGGTGATCAACTCGGTACGGGTGGCCCCCTATATCAGAAGCGGCGCCGTTGTCCTGAACTACCGGTTTTTCGATAACCTGGAACTCCAGTCCACCGCCTTCTGGGGCATGGACGGAGTCGGGGTACACTACAAAGACGGCCTCTCCACAATGGACGGACTCACCAGTAGTACCGATATGCTCTTTGATTATACCAATTACCTGGGTTTCATCACCGCCGGCCTTTCCTGGAATCCCCGCAGCGATATGCTCCTCAAAACAACGCTGGGAACCGGCTATCATCAGTCGAAAGTGGAGGGAGACATGCGCTACTTTGTCAGTAAGTATTTTTCCCGGGATTTTTTAAGCAATTATCCGACATTGGCGCTTTTTTCCAATTATCAGAACCCCTACGAATTAAATGACAATATCATTAGCAAAGAAGACGCCCTTAGTATCGACGCCCAGGGGCGGGTCGATTTTGACTGGGAATTGTCTGACGGCCTGGTGGCAGCCTACGGCGTTCAGGAAATGTTTACCAATTTTAACGATACGATGAAATTCCAGGGCCGCCTGGAAAACTTCTATAACAGGCTTACGGCTTCCGACCGGCAAAAAGTAGCAGACCGGCTGGGGGCTTTTCCCGTCGATTATAGTACTTTACTCGTCAACTATCTTACGGCATACAGTTCTACCGTAGACAACAAACTCTTTTCAACTTCCGCCTATACCCTGGTGGAATACACCGGCCCCGGCAAGCGCTTCGGCTCCGAACTGGGACTGCGGCTGGATCATTTTTACCTGCTTGGAAAAGGATTTTCCGTTTCCACTACGCCGGTCTTAAACCCCCGGCTTAATCTGGATTTTAACGTATTCAGGAACAGGGGCTTTGTCGAATCGTTTGACATCAGCGCCGGAACCGGGCTTTTTTCATCGGTAAACGATATGATTGCCCTGGCCGACGAGCGTTTCAATCTTGACGGGGCAAAGCCGGGCCGTTCCTGGACATCGGTGCTGGGAGGCAACATCGCGTTTCCCGGAGGCTTGAGCCTCAATGTTGAAGCTTACTACAAATACATTTTTGACCGGGCCTATATCCCGATAGTAACGGACAGCAGCGGGGTACAGCCCACTCCTTTTCTTGACGGCGAAGGCAGGATATGGGGCATTGACCTGATGCTCCAGAAACTGCAGTCCCGTTACTGGGACGGATGGCTTTCCTATTCGTTTAACTGGACAAAGTACCGCGATCCCAACGGCGCAAATACGGGATTCAGCATTTCAGGGGGAAGCAACGAAGACGGCTGGTATTTCCCGTCGTACCACCGCTTTCACAATCTGAACCTGATTGTCAACATTAAACCCATTCCCAGAATCAATCTCTATACCCGCTTTGGAATTGCCGACGGTACCCAGCTTGCGAAAATCGTCGGCCCCATTACTTCGTATCCGGTATATATCCTTGAAGACAATATGTTTATCGAAGAATACCGGCGCGCCACGGTGGCGGACGAGAATAACCGTACCACCCCCTCGTTTCCCCTGGATATAAAATTTTCGATTTTGGGAAATAACGAAGCGGGAAAGAGCCGCTACGAAGTATATGTGGCGGTTGAAAATACCCTTGCCCTGTTGTACACGGCCCAGGGAAACACCACTTTCAACACATATACCGGCAAAGAGGACACGGGCAGCAATTCCGCGTCTTACGAGCTGCCTATACCGATACCCTCATTTGGGTTTAAGTTAAATTATTAGGATGGGACAACGGTGCATAAAAACCTGAAATTGTTTTTGCTGATTTATTCGCCCGTGCTGTTCCTGTGCGGCGGCTGCGTCTCTCTGGTGGAAAAGACGGGGAGGGTGCTGGACGGCACGGCTTTTGAGGAAAAGACCGTTGCCGTGTACCGGACGGCAAAAACAGGCGAAGCGGCCATGGAAATCAGGGAACTGCGAAACAAGGCAGGAGAGCGCTCCGTGGCCATCACGCTGAATCAGTTTCCCGTAATGAAGCTGCGCGGAACAATCCCCGATTCGGCGGGCGGCTTTTACCTTGAATCCCTTGAGTACCTTGGGGGCAGCGTCTCAGGCTGGAACGAGTACAGCCTGGGCTTGTCGGGAAGCGGCAGTCTTGCCCTGGGCGAAACCGAAGCGGTGTTCAGTATTTCCCGGGACCTCGAAACGGTGGAAATTTCCCGCGGGCGGATTCAGCGCTACGACACGCGGCTCACCGGAGAGGAGGCCCTCAGCAACCTGGGAAACCGCCGTGATCGGATTACGGCCCTTGCCGAATGGATGCGCGGGCGTAAGGCCCCGGCAGGACAAAGCCGCGGGGACTTTGAAAAATACTGGAAGCCTGTTCTGTTGCCCGAAATGGCCGGCGTCGGAAAGCGGCCCGCCGAGTGGCGGCGGGAAAGCGCCCAATGGGTTTGGGCGGAGGATGTCCGCTGGAACACGGACTATACCGAGCGGGTTTTCCCCGAAGAGCTTTGGACGGTCCGCAATTCGGGGACACTGCTCAGAGACTGGGAAGAAGCCCTTGGATGGATATACTTGGAATATGAATGGGAAAGGATCGTTGAGCTGCTTTCCCGAGAACATACACTGCAACGGATTAAGTGAGGTAATACAATGGAAGCCGGAACCGTTTCTTTTTCTCTGCTGGAACTTTTCAACATGGGGGGGATTTTCATGTGGCCCCTGCTGGTCTTTTCAATCGCGGTGATTGCCATTTCCCTGGAACGGGCCGTGTACCTGACCTACCACAATCTGCGGCTTGATGATCTCGGCCAAAAGGTTTCGGAGTATGTGGAGCGCCGTGATTACACGGGGGCGATCACCTACCTTTCCGGACTCACCAAACGGCGCATGGGGGCGCGGATACTCCTCGCCCTGGTGAGCCGCGCCAAGCCGGGACAGGGTTTCTCTGAGCACCGCCTTGAGCGTGTAACGGAAACCGAGGCGATGAACTGCGTCAACTCCCTGGAGAACGGCTTCAACTTCCTCACCGCCCTGGGTTCCCTTTCTCCCCTTACCGGATTCCTCGGTACCGTTTCGGGCATGGTCGGGGCTTTCAGATCTATCGCCGAGGCCACCGATGTAAACGCCCAGATCGTGGCCAGCGGCATTTACGAGGCCCTGATTACTACCGTCTTCGGCCTCATCATCGCCATTATCGCCATGATCTTCCATTCGATATTCAGCCACCTGGTGGACAGATTCGCCGCGGAGACTGAAAAGACCTGCTCGAACCTGATAGCCCAAATCGCCGACCAGTACCTCGCGGCGGCCCGTAAGCTCGCGGCCGCCAGGTCCTCCGCCGGGACAAACCGGAACAAACAATAGCATGAGACTGAAACGCCGGAACAGACAGGGATTCACCGATTCAAGCGCCTCAAGCGATGTCGCGTTCCTATTGATAATTTATTTTATAGTTATCGCCGGTTTCAATATCAACAAGGGCTTTTTGATGAATCTTCCCGCCAGGGATTCCACGCGGTTTGTTTTGCAGAAAGACCTGCTCCGCTTTTATATGGACGATTCGGGAAGCATTATCCATGACGGCTCGGTCCTTGATATTCCCGAAACGGAAACCCTGATCCAATCAGCGCAGCGGGTCAACCCGAATATCGCGGTCATCCTCAGCATAGACCCCCGTGCCGCGTGGCAGCGGGTGGTGTCCTTTGTGGAACTTGCCCAGGATTTACAGATAGATTCCTTTTCGTTTTCCATGCGGAGGGAAACGCCGTGAAGCTGCGCTGGGATACAGGCAAGCGGTTTTATATTCCCCTCAACTCCATGTCGGATGTGGCGTTTTTATTGCTGATCTTTATTATGCTCGTGGCGCTGATCAATTACCGCAAGGAAGTAAAAATCGAATACCCTGAGGCGAAAAGCGCCCAGCGGACCAGCGCCGAAAAAAACCTTGAGATATGGATTGACCGCGAAGGCGGGGTGTACCTTGACGGCGAACGCTCGGACCGGGCGGGAGTGGAACTTGCAATTGCGGATCTCTACCGCGGCGCGCCTGACACCCGCGTCCATATCATCGCCGACAGGAACACCCCCTACGAAAAAATAAACGGCGTTTTGGAAATTCTGCAGATACTCCAATACCGCGTGGTGAGTTTTGTGGTGAAAGATGCTTTCTGAAAAAAAAATGCGGCTGCTTTTGTTTATAGCCGTCGCCTGCTTGCATGTCCTGCTGATTCTCTTTCTGGCCTTCAGCGTCAAGGCCGCCGCCCAGACGCCGCCTGAAAGCGCCCGCGTCATGAAAGTGACCGATCTTGCCGAGGAGATCCCCCTGCCGCCTCCGCCTCCGGAATTGCCGCCGCCTCCGCCCGTGCGCGCGAATCTGCCGGAAGCTGAATCCATCGCGGAAAACATGATCGCCACGGATACCCCTCCCCCGCAGACCGTGGCCCCGTCAAGAGTGATCACGCCGGTCCCCGTCAACCCGGTTCCGGAATACCTTCCCATATACCAGGTTTCCGTGGCCCCGAAATTTGACGAAAAGGAAATCGCCGCCGCCGTCATATACCCCGAAATAGCCAAACGCTCAGGGATTGAAGGGCGGGTAATTCTCGAACTCTTTGTGGACCGCAGCGGGCTGGTGCGGCAGATCCGAATCCTGCAGGAAATCCCGCCTAACCGGGGCTTCGGCGAAGCGGCGGTCAAGGCCTTCACCGGCCGCCGCGGCGCCCCCGCCGAAGCCAACGGAGAGCCGGTCTCCACCCGCTACCGCTATCCGGTAACGTTCAGGTTAAGGTGAAAGTCATCTTTAAGCTTATGAGCCTCCGAGGGGCAAGCCCCGCGGTATCTGGAACATGGGGCAGGTTTAATCTTTAGGGCAACGCTGATTAACTTGACGCTAATCAGCGTTGCCCTATTATTTTTCTCGTTTTCCTACGGAAAACTGCGAAAAAACCACATTAAAGTAGCACTGATTTATTCTCGATTGA
>JAIROT010000197.1 GCA_031257385.1 Treponema sp. | reverse complement strand
GCGCCCCAGAGTTTTGCCATAGCCCTGCCGCCCTTGAGCAATACCTTTATCAGCCTGGTAAAGGACACGTCCCTGGCGGCGAATATCACCATCGCGGAAATGTTCCAGACAACCCAGCGTATTGCCGCCCGGACTTACGAGCCGATGCTCCTCTACTGTATAGCCGCGCTCATCTACCTGGCCTTTTCTACCGTCCTCACCGCGCTTCAGGGAAAGATGGAAAAGGCCCTGTCAAAAGGACGCTGATATGGTCTACCTGGACTCCGTAAAAAAGAGTTTTAGGCAGGGACCCCATAAGACGCTGCCGGTCCTGCGGAACATCACCTTTCACGCTCCACGGGGAAAGACTACCGCGATTATCGGCCCCTCCGGCGCGGGAAAATCAACCATGCTGCGGTGCATCAACCTGCTTGAGACACCTGACGAAGGGGTACTCCGGGTGGCCGGCAAGGAGATCCGTTTTGAAAAAAACAAAACCCCTTCTCCCTTGAGCAGACTGCATTTTGTCCGTCAAAGGGAAATTCTGGATCTCAGGCGGCATACCGGCATGGTATTTCAGAACTTCCAGCTTTTCCCCCATAAAACGGTTCTGGAGAACATCATGGAAGGGCCGGTGCTGGTAAAAAAAGAGCCCCCCGGAGAGGCCCGGGCCTTCGCCCTTGCCCTCCTTGAAAAAGTTGAAATGTCCGACAAAAAGGACAGCTACCCCGCGACTCTTTCCGGCGGCCAGCAGCAACGGGTCGCCATAGCCCGTGCCCTGGGCATGAGGCCTGACGTGCTGCTCTTTGACGAGCCCACCAGCGCGCTTGATCCGGAACTGGAACGGGAAGTACTTAAAGTTATACGGACCCTGGTAGAGGAAAACAACACCATGATAATCGTAACCCATAATCTGTTCTTTGCCCGGGAAGTCGCGGACTTTATCGCCTTTCTTGACAACGGCGAACTGGCCGCCTACGGTACGCCGGCGGAAATCTTCGGCAAAGCCATGCCGAAGCGGGTAAGCGATTTTATCACCGCCATGTCCCCGGAGGATTATGCTATATGAATTTCTACATAAAACGGGATGATCTGTGCGGTATTGTTTTCGGCGGAAACAAGGTGAGCAAACCGGAGTATTTGCTTGCCCATGCGAAGGCCCGGGGCTTTGATACCATTCTGGCCGCGGGCGGCCCCAGAGTAACCATGCCATTCTAACCGCCGCGTGCTGCAAAAAAACTTGGAATGAGGCAATCGATGTGTTGACGAACCGCCCCTGTTTATATATACTAAATTTTCGTGTCACCGGACACGATTGCGCGAAAAAACTCCGGAAGCGGGAGCTTGGGAGTTTCATATATTGAGGAGGAATAATGAGCGCCAGAATACGGCTCAAGAAGTTCGGAACGAAGAAACGCCCCTATTACCGCATTGTGGTTATGGACAAGCAGGAACCCCGTGACGGGAAAACCATTGAAGAATTGGGGTACTATCACCCCATTGCAGTCGAAGACAAGCAGATCGAGTTTAACGCCGAAAAGGCAAGGGCTTGGCTTGAGAAAGGCGCCACCGTAACCGATACGGTGCGCAGGATTTTCAACAAAAAGAACGTTGCCGTAAAATAACGGCTTTGCGGGACCGTTAACGGTGAAGGCCGGGCCGCCGGGGGTGGGCGGTTTCAGGTGAAGAGGGTGCAAAATGGAAAAAGAACTAATCGAATATATTGCGAAATCCCTGGTGGATGATCCCGCCCAGGTGCAGGTTGCCGTAGTAGAAGGTGAAAAATCCACTATTTTAGAACTCCGTGTCGCCGAAGACGACATCGGCAAGGTAATCGGCAAACACGGCCGCATTGCCAAAGCCATCCGAACTGTGTTACAGGCGGCCACCGCCAAAACCGGCAAACACACGGTACTGGAAATACTGGATTAGTGTTCTATCGTAACTATTCAGCCGGGGCGGGAAGTGACGGAAAGATTTGTAATCGGACTGGCCGGCCCTCCTTTCGGTCTTAAGGGCTTTGTAAAAGTCCGTCCATTCTCAGGCGATATTGGACATCTCTTAACGCTACGGTCGGTCGTTGTCCGCCTTGCCGGAAAAGAGCGGATCATGCAAATAGAAGAAAGTTCCCCCGCCCCCGCCGCCGTTTTGATGAAATTTGCCGGAATAGACAGCCCCGAAGCGGCAAAAACCCTGCGCGGCGCGGAACTCCTGGTGGACCGGAAACAGGCCAGCCCCCTGGGGCCGGGTGAATTCTACGTTGAAGACCTGCGGGGGCTGGCGGTGGTTGATTGGGAAGACGGAAAAACCCTGGGCCGCATCACGGACATCGTTGAGGGCGGCGGCGGCGACCTTGTGGAGATCAGGCTTTCCCCGCAGAGCGAAAACGCCGAAAAAGGAGAAGCCCCCGGAGGGGAATTAAGGCTGGTTCCCTTCAGAAAAGAATTCTTTGCCGAAATCAGCATTGAAAAGGGCAGGGCGGCGCTCCTCAACCGCTGGATTTTGGAATGAAATACACGGTTTTGACCCTTTTCCCCGAAATAGTTGATGCGTTTTTTGCCGCTTCCATCATGGCAAAGGCGATAAACCGGGGTATTATCGAATACCGGGCGATTAATATAAGGGATTTTGCCCTGGATAAGCACAAAACCTGCGATGACGCGCCTTACGGCGGCGGACCGGGAATGTTGATGCTGCCCGAACCCCTGGGGCGGGCATTGGAAGCCGCGGGGGCGGTCAGGGGGAAAACCTTGCGGGCGCGGCAGATTCCCGGGCCGCGGGTTATCTGTCTTTCGCCTGCGGGACGCCCTTTTAACCAGGCCCTGGCGCGCGAACTGGCCGCCGAGCCGGAACTGATCCTGCTCTGCGGCCGTTACGAAGGTATTGACCAGCGGATCATCGATCTTTATGTTGATGACGAAATTTCCATCGGCGACTATGTAACATCTTCGGGAGAAGCGGCGGCGCTGGTGATCATTGACGCTACGTACCGCCTGGTGGATCAGGTGATAAGCGCGGAATCCCTTGCGGAAGAAAGTTTTTCCGACGGACTTTTGGAGTATCCCCAGTATACACGCCCGGAAGTTTATGATACAATAAAAGTCCCTGAGGTTTTGCTTTCGGGGCACCACGAAAACATCCGTCGCTGGCGCCTTGAAAAGAGGGTTGAAAAAACCCTGCGGCTGCGTCCGGACCTGATCCGGCGGGGCAGGGAATTGCGGCTTTTTAGCGGGGAAACAAATGGTATTATAGACCGCCAGGTCTCAGCAGAAGCTGAAGGAGATATAAAAGATGAACGAGATTAAGGCCATCGAAGCCGCGCAGATGAAATCCGAACCCGGCAATTTCAAAGTCGGGGATACTGTTAAGGTGCATTTCAAGATCATCGAAGGCAAGAACGAACGTGTCCAGATCTACGAAGGTCTGGTTATCGCCATGAAGAATTCCCGTGTCGGCAAAACCTGTACGGTGCGGAAGAATTCCTACGGCGTCGGCGTTGAGCGGGTATTTCCCCTGTACTCGCCCCGGATTGTCAAGGTTGAAGTGGTGCGCCCCGGCAAGGTGCGGCGGGCCAAGCTCTACTATATCCGGGAAAAGATCGGCAAAGGCGCCAAGATCAAAGAACTTATTATTAAGAAAAGCGCACAGGCCGCCAAAACGCCGCCCGCCGAATCAGCCGCCGGCGGGGCGCAGGGCTGACAGTCCGCCTACATCAGCGGGGCGAAAATCCGCAGCACGTCGGGAATGATCCGCTGGAATGTGTTGCGGGCGCAATCCTCAAGCCCCACCTGCTGTGAAATCGGGATAGTCCGCAGAAAATCTTCTTTTACCGCCCGCACGGTGTCGCCCTTATAGACAAGAACCCCGCATTCAAAGTGCAGATAGAGGCTGCGAAAATCCAGGTTGGTAGTGCCCACAGTGGCGATTTTATCGTCGGACACAAAAGTCTTGCTGTGGTTAAAGCCCGAACTGTACTCGTATATTTTTACCCCCGCGGAGATAAGCTGGCGGTAATACGAACGTGAGGTGATCGCCACGATCCATTTGTCCCAGCGGTGCGGGGTAATGATCCGCACATCTACCCCGCTTTTCGCCGCCAGTGTCAGGGCGGACAGGAGATTGTCGTCTATAACGAGATAGGGGGTATTGATGTACACGTACTTTTTCGCGTTGTTGATAATCTGAATGTACACATGTTCCCCCACGTTTTCCTGGTCAATGGGACTGTCCGCATAAGGCTGCACAAAGCCGTCCGCGGCAAAATCGCAGGGGCTGTCTTTCCAGGGATAAAATGAAACGTAATCGTCATTTGCCCCGTAACGCAAATTCCACATCTGCAAAAAGATAAGGGTGAGTGACCACGCGCCCTCGCCTTCAAGCATAATGGCGGCGTCCTTCCAGTGGCCGAAACGCTCAACCGCGTTGATATACTCATCCGCCAGATTCAGGCTTCCGGTAAAGGCCACTTTGCCGTCAATCGAAATGATTTTGCGGTGATCGCGGTTGTTCTGCTGGGACGACAGAATAGGCTTGAAAGGGTTAAACACAAAGCATTTGATCCCCTTTTTTTCCAGTTGCTGCCGGTAATCCTGAGGCAGACTCATAAAGCAGCCCAGGTCATCGTACATGACCCTGACATCAAGCCCTTCCCTCGCCTTCCGTTCCAGAAGGGAAATAATGGGGTTCAGCATCACCCCTTCCCTGAGAATAAAAAATTCCAGAAATATATACCGTTCCGCCTTTTCCATTTGGGCAAGAACCCTTTGAAAAAAAGACTCCCCTGAATCAAAATATTCCGTCCTGGTGTGGATATACACCGGAAAACCGGCGTATTCCTGCAGATAATGGGCCTGGGGCCTGAATTCAGGATAGGCCTCGATCAGATTGGCAAGGTGATCTCCGGGCAGGCACAGCAATTCCCTGCTGCCCCGGCTTTTTTCTTCAATAAGCCGCCTGAGCTTGCGGGGGTTTGACTGTGAATAGAAAATAATGTACATAATGCCCCCAAAGAAGGGGAACAGCATAATCAGAAAAATCCAGGTAAGTTTATAGGCGGACTTTTCCCGCTTGTTCAACACATGTACGCACACGACAATACTGAGGAAATTGAGCGCCCAGTTCACATACCGGAAATATATACCCGTCCCGGCAAGGAGCGCGATAATAAATCCAATCTGCACAAGGAGGGTACTGATAACAAATACCCGCCTTCTGAATACAACCCGCACCCACTGCTTTGATTTCATGCTTTAATTATAATCGAACCCGCTCTCATTGGGGAAGAAATGAGAGCCCGAGCAGCCAAACGAGATATATTTCAGTTTGACGGCTGCGATTATATTCGGAAGATTAGCCGCTTGCACACGAGTTATGAACCGCTAATCCTGACGGAAGGTTTTTAGAGGTTCTCATACAGGTGTTTTTTTGGTAAAATCGAAAAAGTGAGGTGACCAAATGAAAAAGTATCTTTTTGCGTTCGTAATCCTGTCCATGGGGATGGGCGCTCTTTCGATTTTTGCCCAGCAGGCCGGTCCTGCGGGGGTGATTATCAACCATTACGCGGCCAATAATAATCAGTTCGTTGCCGGGACAATCCCCGGAGCTGATTTGGACCGTATTGTTCAGGCGGGGGTCCGCGCCCCCAGCGCCGGCAACCGTCAGCCCTGGCATTTTACGGTGGTGCAGGACCTGACGCTGGTAAAAAAGATCGTGCCCCAGGCCGTGAACGGCAACGTGCTTATCGTCATATCCGCCGAGGGCGGCGGTAAAATCAACGGTGCACAGATTATCGACTGCGCGCTGGCGGCGGAAAGCGTTTATCTGGCGGCTCAGGCCCTGGGCTACGGCTCGAGGATATACACCGGTCCGATTGACAGCATAAACCGCAGCCTTAAATCCGACCTCGGACTTCCCGTCGGGCACAGCGCCGTGGTTTTGGTCCGGGCGGGCAGGATCAGCGCCGGAATCGACGCGGTAAGCGCCGCCTCAAGCCGGAGATCGGCGAATGATCTGGTAACGTACAAGTAAGGGCGATAATGCAGTTCCGTTCCACCAAATCATCAGGGCCTTTAGTCTCCTTCAAAGACGCGGTGCTTCACTGTCTGCCGTCTGATGGGGGGCTGTATGTCCCCGATAAGGTGACGGATATACGGCAGTTTTTTTTGTACATGGATGAAAAAACGAGTTTCCGTGAACTGGTGGCGACTGTCGCGCCGAGTCTTTTGCAGGGGGAACTCAATCCTTTTTCCGCGTCCAGAGTGACGGAGAGCGCCTTTGATTTTGAGCCGGAGCTGATCCGCCTTGACGAGGGGCTTTCCATGCTCAACCTGTACAATGGCCCTACCGGGGTTTTCAAAGATTTCGGCATCGCCTTTCTCGCCGCGGTAATGGAGGAGCTGCTGAAAAATTCGGGGCAGGCCCTCGTGCTTGCCGCGGCCAGGGGCGACACCGGGGTCAGCATGGCCCACGCCTTCAGCAAGCAAAAGGGCTTCCGCCTGGTTCTGGTGTATCCTTCGGGACCTGTCCGGGGTCTTAAACCCGCGTCATTTGTGCCTAACGGCGGGAATATCATTCCCATTCAGGTAAGGGGAACCTTTGACGACTGCCAGCGCATCATCAATGAAGCCATCAATGACCGGAAATTCGCGGAACGCTTCGGTATTACCAGCGCCAACGCGATTAACCCCGGCAGGCTTCTTCCCCAGACTTTTTATTATCTGTATGCTTTTATCAAAATCAAAAAAGGCTTCGCCGGCGATCTGGCGTTCAGCGTGCCTTCGGGCAACTTCGGCAATCTTATCGCCGGCCTTTACGCGTGGAAATTCGGCATGCCGGTAAACGGTTTTATCGCCGCCATGAACGCCAACAACGCCTTCGGCGATTTTATCCGGGGCGGGCCTTTTGTTTCCCGCCCTCTTATCAATACCAAATCCCCGGCCCTGGACGTGAGCGTCCCTTCCAACTACGAGCGCCTCGCGTCTTTCTACAAAGAGGCCCCGACCGTTATGCGCAACATGGTATATCCCGCTTCAATCAGCGACGAGTTCACTATTTCGGCCATTGAGTACGCCTGGAAAAAATACAGCATCCACATCGATTCCCACACAGCCGTCGCCCTTGCCGCGGCAAGGCAGGTTGCCGAAGCCCGGAAATGGAGCGGCCAGGTACACACCGTGGTTCTCGCCACGGGACACCCGGCCAGGGAGGCGGGCCTGATGCGGGAAGTTACCGGACAAGACATCACCATCCCAAAATCGCTTTCGGGACTGCAAAGAAAAACAGATCCCATCGCCGTTATTTCCCCCCAGCTTGACGCCTTTGAAGGGGTTATCGCAAGCTGTTATTGAGAGATGTATTGG
>JAIROT010000259.1 GCA_031257385.1 Treponema sp. | reverse complement strand
GCGGCCTTTGACCGCAAAAACCCCCGATTTTTGGGCTCCTTTGGGAGTCTGCAAGGTAGAAAATGCACAAAATTGTGCATTTTCTTTATCATTTGGGCTAAAGCCCCACAGACTCATAGTACACTCTTACGTTTAGCGAAACTTTTTCCAGAAGAACCGGATGCCTTAATTGGGCACGTCCGGGTCTGTGGGGGTTCCGGGCGGGTAACCGCCCGGTTCTACAAGGCGTTGGCAACAAAGTTGCTGCGACTTCCCCTTCCTTAACCTGTTGAGACATTGCCTCTCGAACCATTTTTCGGGCCGTTCGAGGTGCTCCGAGAGCCGTCCGATAGCTTCTCGAATTTGAGGATCAGCCCATGGGGTTAAAGCTGGCTTTCCCTTTTGAATCCCAGAGAGAAGCGTTCCAGCAGGCTGTCCATTTGGTTTTTGGAGAGTATGCCGAAATTGTCCAGCGCCGAAGGCTCAAACTGATCGAAAGTAACATTGCCGTTTTCGTATTCACAGAACATATTGGCAAGGTATATAGTCTCAATCATGTCTTTGTTTTTACCGGAGGCCGAAGTGGGATCGTGGTGATAGCGGATGGCCTCAACCAGGCCCTCGGGGAAATTCCACTTCTCCGCGATAAGCGCGCCGATTTCGGCGTGGTTCATACCGGCGGACAGATCCTCGAACGTAGAAGGGGAAAGTCCCTTTTCGGTACAGAACTTCTTGATCTTGTCCAGCAGATCCGGGTGGACGTTTAAGAAAACGATCTTCCCCATGTCGTGGAGTATTCCGCCCACATAGGCGTCATCCAGCAGGTTGCGATCCTTCTTGAAATTCTTGACCAGATTATAGGCGTAAAAAGCGGTTCGGTAGGAATGTTCCCAAAGCTGTTTCTTGTCCACCGTATCATCGCCCAGTATCTTCTGTGTTCCGTAGGAATAAAGGAGGTTTCCCAAGCCGCGGATTCCGACCATCTTAACCGCGCCGAAAATATTTTCCACTTTTTTGGCCAGCATGTACTGGGCGGAATTTACGATCTTGAGAAGGTCCGCGGTAAGCGCCGGGTCCATGGATATTTGCCGGGCGATAGACGCCATATCCGAATTGGGGTCGGCGACGAGTTTTTGTACCCGCATAACATTTTCAGGGAAATGCGGCAGTGAATTGATATTATTAACGATAGTCTCGGCAAGAAGCGAAAGATTTTCCACCCTGGTCTGATCCAGGGGAATCAGTATGCGGGCTATGGTTTCCCTGTCGGTGCCGAGAATATCAAAGCAGTCTTCGTCAAGCCCCATTTTTTTCAGCATCAACACCAGAATAACGAGACCAAGCCCCGCTCCTTCCGAATCGTCCAGGACCTGCGAGAGGGCGTCTTCAAGGCTGTTGTACTGCCGTGAACGGGCCAGTTTGTCGTGAATGCGGATCAGCTCCGTTCTGGTAACCGCTACGTTGTTACGGGTTTCAATATGAATAATATTTTTCTTTATCTGCAATATCAGTTTGATGTACAACCCTTTTTCTTTCTGAAGCTGGAGGTAATGACCGATATTGCTGAGGGTATCATCCTTAAAATGCGCCATCCCCTCCTTATAGTCAGCGGGGTTGGAGAGGTCCAGGCCGCGTTCGGTAAAGTACACCCGCTTGGTATTGGCCTTCTTGGCGTTTACCGCCAGTTCCTGCACGCAGTAAACGACATAATCCTTGAGTTTTTCCTGATCAACCAGTTTGAGGAAAATAGTCAGTACCTGCTCTATATAAACTTCTATCTCATGGGGCAGGGTAAAGGTTGTTATGGTCAGGGGGGTTCCTGACTGAACAGCTTTTTTTACCTTGGATTCATCTACAACCAGAGATTGGGCGGCGGCCATCCTTCATCCTTCCTGAAAACTTCAAAATAATGTGCCAATCGGCACAAAGCACGAAGTACCCTACTCTGGAATTATACAGGCTATCCATGGATTGGTCAATAAGATATAGTACTATGGAAAATGAGAGAGATTTGGATTCCCGAATGTATAGCCGCAGCTTTTCTCATTTTGCACCTGGCCCGGCCTTTGATTAAAGGGCTTGGCGCCCTGGACGGGCTTACCTGGCTGCCCCTGCTTGCCCTGGGGATAAGTACAGGGCTTTTCCCCGCTTACGGATTCCGCCCTGAGTGTATCCCTTTGCTTCTATTTGCCTTGTTTCTCACTGTCAAACATATTCCCTCTATGATTTTCAGCGCCTCGTCCCGGCAAAATGACGATTTCCAGGACCGGACCCCCGTTTTTACCGTCCTGGGTTTCGGCTTTCTGGGTGCATCTCTCCTGCTTATGTTTGTCTTTTCCCCCAAAATTCCCGCCGGATTGACTGTGGATGGTGTAGAATTACGGCAAATTCGGGATGAAAGCGACGGACGGGTTTATTTTTTGCGGATTTACGGGCCCGTGTCTTCGGCGGATGAAAGCGGCGGCCCCGGTATCCGGCCCCTTATTTTCCTGATACCGCCCGAAGCGGGTTCCGTCACGGCGGTAGACCGGATCTGCGCGGGGCTGCGTGACCGGGGTTTTACCGTAATTTGCTACTCCCGCCGGGGTTTTGATTTCCCCGCCGCAGGTGAAAACGGCAGGCTATACCTGATTTCCCCGCTAAAACTCAGCGCGATGTGGCGGGCTTTCCGCAAGGGGACGGAAATGAAAAAGGCCAATGAACAGGGGAAAAACCTTGAAGCGGAACGGCTGAAAGACATTGATTTTTTGCTTCCCCGCCTGCCGGCTGCGCTGGAAAACACCGCCGGGTCTGTTGGGCCGCTTTTCGGAAAAACACCGCTCATCCTTGCAGGGTACGGCGCGGGCGGAGGCGCCCTGGTGTCGTTTTCGGAAAGCGCCGCTTTTAGCGCGCGCTTCGCCAATGTAAGGGGAATTGTCGCCGTGGAAAGCCGGTTCTGGACGGCCTACCGCGCGGATCCTCCGGTTTTTCCCGAAGTCCCGAAAGGCGCGGCCTGGCATCTGCGGTTCAGAATGGAAATGGCAAAGCGCTTCGGCAGCCTTAAACCCCGGCGGCTTACCGGCCTCGGCCCGCTTCCCCGGCCCGGCGTCCCGCTGCTCTGCCTGGTCTCTGACCGTGTGACCGCTGCGGGGCGCAGGCCGGCGGAAAATCCTTACCCGGCGCTCATGGAAATCCTGCGAAATTCCCCCCGGCCAGCTATCCTTGCCGCCATTGAGGGCGCGGGTCCTCTGGATTATGGCGATTACCCCCTGAGCCGCCCGCTCTATTCGGTTCTTTTTCCGGGGCGGGGCCGCCTGCCCTCAAGCGTCCATGAAGATACCGTAAGCGTCATCAGCAATTTTGCCGCCACGCTATTAGCGCGGGAGCTGCCGGCGGAGAAAGACGCCGATACGCCATCGCTTGTCATTCCCGCACAGAAGAACATCGGCGCGGTTTTACACATTGAGACCTGGGGAACTCCGTAGGGGAATGCCGCCGCATCTGCGGTATTTGCGCGTATCACTAATTCGTGTCTGTCCACAAAGCCGGTTACTTTGCGGATAATAATTCGTCTGTAACTATTCAGCCGGGGGGAAGGTTTCCCCCGGCTCACACTCGTTGGCCCCTGCGAGGCGCAATGCCGCTTTTGTCCGCAAGGCCCCAAGGGGGGGGTAGCGGAGGACCCGAAGGGGCCGGAGCGTAGGGGGGGCGGACAAAAAAGGCGGCGGTGTACGGACCATGTATGGAAACAGCCCCCCCTCCCCCTGAATAGTTACATTCTTCGTAATAAATATACTTTTGACTAAAGCGCCACGCATCTTTGTGCCTTATAAGGGATATGAAGAATTATTTCCTTGGGGCGCTGCTTCTGTCCGGCGCTCTGGCTTTCGCGGAAACTTCGCCGGATCAGAGGCTTTTTAATTGGAACCTGCTCTGGACCGGCGTATGGGATGAGGGCAAAACCCTCAATAATCGGGGAGAACTGCGGCTGGGATTCCCCCTGCCGGGCCTGCTTTTGAGGGGCCAGGCGCTTGATAAGCGTCCTTTTGATTTTGAGCTCGACCCGCCCTGGGACGATCCCGCAAAAGGGGTCAGCAATTTTGGCGGCGCTTTGTACCATAAGCCCACCGGTTCCCGCCTGCTCTACGGAACGCTGGACGAATGGGGACTGGCCGCCCGTATCCGAAACCCCTGGAGCCGCTCGGCGCCTTATGCGGAGAATCACAAACCGCTCATGGCAGATCTTAAAACAAGCGTTTCCGCAGGCAAAGAACCGGAGGCTTATCTGTACCTTTCAAGTCCCCGGCTTGCCCTTTTTCCGGAAACCACGCTGCGGGGATTTGCCTCGGCCCAAACAGGAACCGAAAGCGGTTTCCGCCCTGATTTTTCAGGCGGCCTGGAAACCCAATTCGGCAACAATGCGTCGGTGCTGCTGGAAGGTTTTTACACCGGAGATGAAATTCCCGCGCGGAAAAGCAATTCCTGGTTTTCCGATTCTCCGCCTTTACCGGAGCGGGAATTTCAGCTTTACGCACTGGGCCTGCTGGTGAATACTCCACTGCTGTCCCTCAGTTCCGATTGGGCCTACTCCGAAACCTTTGCCCGGGGCCGGGACATGTACGCCAGCCTGGGTATCCGTTTAAACCCGCCTCTGCCTGGGGCCGCAGGAAAGACCAACGGCAAAACCCGCGCCGGTCCCTGGTCAATTTCACTGGCTGCGGACGGCGGGGGAGAGCGCTTTACCGGCAGAGACGGTTCAAGCCCCGGAGCGGGTTTCAGGACCGCCGGAAAAATTGAATGGAAGGGAAAACGGAACAGCCTGTTTCGGCTCAATACCACTCTCTCCGGTCCCGGAGCGGGAGAAACTTTTAACCGGAGTTCCAGCGGCGTTTATTATCGTTTCCCCGTTCCTGCCGCGGCGGGCGGCGCCAAAGGAGGCGTCAGGTCCTTTCCCCTCAGGATATCCCGCATATCCCTCAACGTGAATCGAAACGCCGCCGACATCCGCAAAATAAGCGACGACATAGGCGGAACCCTGGGCCTCTCGGTGAACCTTCCCCCGGTTCCGCTTGCCGGCCTTTCGCGGCGGACGGTCAGGGGAGAAGCAATCGGCAGCCCCCTGAGCGTCAACCTCTCCGGTTCTCTTAAAGGGAAAAGTTCTGCCGATGAAAATCCTCCGCCCTATCCGCTGGCCCAATCCCCCTGGGACTTTGATTCCGTCAGGGCCGGCGGCGAAATCTCCTGGTCACCGGGGATTTTTCAATTCAAAACAAAACTGGGACACAGTGCCGCCGCGGGCAAGGAAGGAAAATGGGATACCTCATTCAGCGCAGGCATCCGTTTTAAGCCGGGCCGTCTCAGCGTAAAAGTCGCGTCGGAAGATTTTCCTGATAAATGGAAATGCACGGTTTCATGGAGGCTGGAGAAAAAATGAAGAACCCGGGAACAAGCTCCTGGGAGCCTGTGGGACTTGTGGATTTTTGCGGCCTTTGACCGCAAAAACCCCCGATTTTTGGGCTCCTTTGGGAGTCTGCAAGGTAGAAAATGCACAAAATTGTGCATTTTCTTTATCCTTTGGGCTAAAGCCCCACAGACTCCGAGTCTCTTTTTTTGTCCGTGTCTGTCCGGCGTCC
>JAIROT010000233.1 GCA_031257385.1 Treponema sp. | reverse complement strand
TGCCTGCGGATGAAGGGCCGGATCAACACCAGATCCGGCTCCGCGGCGATGATGTATTCCGGGTCGCCGTTGTAGTCGTACACGGCAAAGGCGGCCGCTTCCGGCGGGTAAACGCAGGTGGTGTGCCCGCCGATAAGCGCGTCCCCCGCTCCCAGGGCGAAGAGGTTCTCCGTATGGGCGGAGTAGAGGGAGATGATGCGCCCCGCGGGACCGCCCAGACTGACGGCCCTGCCGTCGTCGTCAACAAAACTGATGGCGGCCCTGCCGTCCGGGGAGGGAGCGCCGCCGTTCCCTCCCCGGATGCAGGATGCGAAAACAAGGTTAATGACCAGGCAAACCGGCAGGAACCGCCCTACTCTCACAGTCTGCCCACAGCCTCCCCGGCGTGGCGGACAAACATGGCCTGAATCTCAGGGTACTGCCCCAGGCCCCTCAGGACCGGCTGTGCCGTGTAGCCCCTGGACTGGAGTACCGACTTCCAGGAATCGTCCTCGTCCCCCGCCATGTCGTTGTTGGCGTGGTCCCCGGCGACGATCATAAAGGGCAGCAACACTACGTTCTTTACCCCCAGGCCGTCCAATTGTTCAATAACGTCGTCCAGGGAAGGCTCGGCCTCCACGGTGCCGATGATATAGTTGGGATGCCCCCCGTCCTTCAGAATCTTGTCCAGCTTTGCGTAGGCGCTGTTTGCCTCGTGTTCGGTGCCGTGTCCCATGAACACAATCGCTGTGTCTTCGCCGTCATACTGCTTCGTTTCCCCGACGATGATCTCCGCGACCTCGTTGAAATCCGCGTCGGAAGAGAGCAGCGGCAGGCCGTAACTGATCCGCGCAAAGTCCTTTTCAAAGGGCTTGATCGCCTCCCGCATTTCGTCGTACTCAAACCCGTTCATTACATGGGTGGGCTGAACCGCCACTTCCCGCACGCCGTCCTTCCTGAGCTTTTCCATGGCCTCGGCAAGGTTGTCGATCTTCTCTCCGTCCCGTTCGTACACCCGGTCAATGATGATCTGGCTGGTAAACGCCCGGCGCTGTTCATAGGCCGGATAGGCCGCGGCAATGGCTTTTTCAACGGCGCCGATGGTTTCCGCCCTGGAATCGTTGAAGCTGGTGCCGAAACTTACCACCAGAATCACCGGTTTCTTTTTCCCCGCCGCGGCGCCTGAGCTGGCGCAGGCCGCGGGAAGAAGGACGGCCAACAGGGGCAGCGCGCAGGCTGCCGCTATTCTCGAAAATTTGTTCATATACTCCTCTCCTAAGAAAAAATTGCGGGGAGACAAGCTCCCCGGTGTCCACAGGCGTAGTATTGGGGTGAAGAGTTTCAAACTGTCCGATGATTCGCCGCTTGGCAAAAAGGGCCATGACGCGGCGCTCCATGACCCATGAAACCGAAAATTCATTTCATATCCTTTGGTCAGCGCAAAGTAATATGACCTTGGTATCCCGGCTGTAACGGTAACGCACTTGCGAGGGAATTACACCCTGCTTCCCCAATATCAATCTGAAACCATGCTAAAGGGCGCGGCGGGATTTGTCAAGCCCTGCTGAACGGGTTGCAGACACAAACTATTTCATCAAATCACCAATGCAGGGAGCCGTAAAAGGATAAACCCGAAAGCAGTATGGTTTTCAACAGTTTGCCCGTTGCGGGCTCCTGCGCCTCCGGCGAAGCGGGGCTGTCGGGGAGGGCCCGCTCATAACCCCAGGGAAGGGCAAAGAGCTTTTTCAGACCCAGGGAGAGGCGCTCCTTTTTGTGCCTGCCAAGCCGCAGCGAAGGAAATCCCGCGTCAAGCAGCATAAAGGCGGCCCCGATCCCCCCCAGGTCCGCAGGCATAGTATCGAAGATCTCTTCTCCGCCAAAGAGGGATTTTTTTTTATAATGAATATCCGCGCCGCCCTCGCCCTGAAAAATATGAAGCGCTCCAATCATAACGCGGCACTGAAAAAATGAAAAAGTCCGCTTGAGATCGAGGGCTCCGAATCCGGCATAGCCGCCAAAGGAACCGTCTATACTATAGAAATTGTAGGGAAAGTACGCGAAATGTTGATTCGACGCGGTCAGGGATCCCTTTATTCCGGCCTCGGCATAGAGCCCGCCCAGGCTTCCTCCAAGGCGGAGGCCCGAAATTTCCAGGGAAACCCGGTAATAGGCGATATATGCTTCCAGAGGAGAAGCAAAAAGACTTTCTGTGTCATTGGAAAGAATATCCGTATCCATGGAAAGATACCGGAAGGCCAGCTCATGCTGCCGGCGATACCCAAGGGACAGGCCGTAGACGGCGAGGGCGGGAATCCCGGGCCCGCCGAAAAACCAGTGCAGGCTGCCCCCGGCCCATGTTGCGGAACCGTATAAAAAGGAGGGCGCAACGCTCCATTCCCCGCTATGCGCGGCCGCCGCGGCGGCAATAAAAAAACCCTGCCCCCCGTCGTTATAGCCGGAGAAATATTCAGTTTCACTGCTGAGCAGGCCATGCTGAAAAAAACCGAAGCCAAGGTCAAGGCCGAACCGGGGGGCGTCAAAACCGAATTTGCCCAGGCCCCCCAAAACAGCCCCCTCCGCCCGGGGCAGATCGGAAATGATCTGTCCCAGAACAATATCAGAATAAAACTGTTCCCCCTTTTTGAAGGAAAGGCCGCTTCGCCAGGAAAAGGCGGCGCCCCCATCGTCGACCCAGAGCGGCCCGGCCTCCGCGGAAACGGAAAAGCCCGGGTCCGCCCCAAGGGGGAGCGTTCCGGGGAAAAAAAGATATAAAAAGAGCCCTAACACTATGGTTGGGGCTCTTTTTTCATTAAGCACTTTTTCTGTTTTTACTTATGGTATAAATCGTAGAGTTCCTTCCCGATCTGCGCCGGGAACAGGGGCATATCTATGGTTGTTTCATGATCGGCGAAGATTTTATTCATCCCCTTGACAATCGTTTCCCTGATCCGGTCAAGTTTGATCCTGACCCCGATATAGGAGCCTCTATCCAGGGCATCATCCATTTCAGCTTTGCCCGTAATTGCCTGGGGCTCGCCGTTGTCAAACGCATAGAACTGCGGCGCCTTGCCGCCGGGCTCCGTAGTGATCAGTTGATCGATGGCGAACTGGCCGGGATTGAACAGTTTGCCCATGTTAATGCCGATTCTGGCGCTTCCGGGGGAATTATCATAGGTGTTTCCTGAAGGTTCATTTTCCGGCACGTAGAAATTCCCGCCGTTTTGAATGGCGGCGTCGAGTTTGGACAGGCCGTCCTTGAGCCACAGGAATTCTTTCATTTCCTCAATATAGGCCGGCGGCAGCTTGCTGGCCTCGCCGATGAGATGTTCGTACGCGGCTATAGAATCCGTAAGGGCCTTGTGAAAATCGTCCCTGGATTCGACCATCATCCCGTTGTTCCGGTCCTTCAAAAAGTCGTTGCCAAAGGGAAGGTTTTTGGGAGACAGGGCGCTGATACTGTCAAGGGTATTCCAGTCGGTTTTGAGGAAGCTGATATCCGTGTTCCAGTCATAGGCAGCGACCCATTCCAGGCTGGCCTTAAAGAGCCGCACCGCGGAGAACAGGAGGCTCAGTTCCGCCTTGCCCACATATATCTTGTCTCCCTCAAGGACATCCGTCAGGCCGAGGGCCTCAAGAAGTTTTTCGTCCACCTCGACAGACTGATCATAGGGCAGATCCTTAAACCGGGCGGCGGCATTTTCAAAGGCGTCGCCAAACACGGAGGAGAGGATATCGCCCAGCAGGTCGTTAAGCCCGTCCTGGTTCTTGTCAACCAGGTTGGCAAAGAGGAGCAGCGGCCATCGGGATGCCTGCAAAGCCCCGGCGCTGGTTAAGCTGTCCTGGTAGGCGCCGGTTTCCGTAAACCAGGAAGGCGCCGACAGGCCGGGCATCCGTTCGGTCCACGTTTCGTACCGCGGGGTTTCACTTCCCAAGTAAAGGACCTCCATTTTTGTCCAATAGTACCCCTGCCCCTGGTAGCCGTTGCCATAACCGGGATCGGAATAGCTCCAATTGACCCAAACCTGTAAATCTTCATCATAATAATGATCAAGCGGGCCGGTTTTTTGTATGTCGCTTACAAAAACGTAGGTATAATCATCGAAGGAATAGTAGTAGTACCCCTGCCCCCGGTAGCCGTTGATATAGACGGAATTGGAATCATCATACCAGGAGGCATAAACGTTGAGTTCTTCATCATAATAACTATCAAGCGGACCGTTTTTCCTTTCCGCAGTTACAAGGACAAATTGAGGTTCTGCCAGAGATTCTCTATAGTAATACCCCGCTTTTAAGGGCAGCCCGTAACGTTTCAGGACCGCTGCGTAATACTCATTCTGGGGGTCATACCACTCATACCCTTTGCCATTTTCATAGTAGTAGTCAACCCGGTATTCATCGGCATAGGTCGCCATCCAGCCGCCGGTGATCAGCGAGTCTATGGTCCCGGGATAGCCGGTAAAGCCCAGCCGGTCCCTCACCAGATTCCGGACATTCCGGTCACTGGCAATGGATGCAAGCGCGCCCAGGGAGGAGTAGACGACCGCCGCAGTGTCATTGGGGTTCTGCTGGTAGGCGGACTCGAAGGCTGTAATGGCGGCGCCAAAGCTGCCATTGATCAGGTATTCGGTCCCCGCGTCAACCAGCTGCGAAGCAGTCTTTGTTTCAAATTCCGCGGTCACGGTTACATTCGCGGCGGGGAGGATAAAGCTGTATCCCTCTATAGGCACATCGGCGCTGCCGTCATTGTACTTCAGGCTTCCCGCTTTTAACCCATAGCCGGAGGCAGGGGTAACCGTCAAAGTTATTTGTGTCCCCTGCGGACCAAATTGGGGGGTTGCGGTTATGCCCCCGTTTGAAGGCGCGGCGACACTTACGGTATATATGCCGGCCGGAACCTCCTCAAATTCCGCGGTTACGGTTACATGAGCGGATGGCAGGGTAAAGCTGTCTCCCTCTATAAGAACGTTATTGTACTTCAGGCTTCCCGCTTTT
>JAIROT010000209.1 GCA_031257385.1 Treponema sp. | reverse complement strand
TTTGCGGCCTTTGACCGCAAAAACCCCCGATTTTTGGGCTCCTTTGGGAGTCTGCAAGGTAGAAAATGCACAAAATTGTGCATTTTCTTTATCATTTGGGCTAAAGCCCCACAGACTCCGAGGGGGCTGAATGATTACAAAATAGGAGAAGAAATGAAAAAAATAGCGGCGTTGATCCTGTCGCTCTGTACCGTTGGGGTTTTTGCCGAGGATGTCGCCATGCCCCGCTTTGCCATGCCCACGGCGCGGGACAGCGGCATGGGCGGCACCCATGTAGCGTATACGGACAATGTATTTTCCCTTCTGGTAAATCCCGCGGCCATGATGCGGGTGAGACAGCGGAGTTTTTTTGCCATATCCCCCACCCTGTATAGTCCTCAAAGCACTTTCGGCCTAATCGACGCCATTGACGGGCTTGTTTCCAGGGGCGATTTGGGATCTCTGGGAGGCGCGGCGGATATTTTCAGCAGGCAAAACGGAAAAATTTCCATGGGCTTTGACCTGAAAGAATTTCCCCTTTCCATTGCCTGGGTGGCGGACGGCTTCGGCTTTGGCTTATGGAACCGTGTCTTTGTCAATTCGAATATTATAGGCCTCCGTTTTAATTTTGATGTGTATGCCGATGTGTTACTGCCCGTCGGTTTCGCCGTCAAGGTACTGGACGTTAACGGCCACGCGATAGACGCGGGCCTTACCGTCAAACCCTTTGCGCGGGTCAGGGCGTATGAAAAAATAAACCTTCTGGGACTTCTCGGCACAGATAGCGATCTTTCTATAACCGCCCCCCTGATTATCGGCGCCGGTTTTGATCTGGGCCTCTTGTACCGCTGGGATACCGGTTTATCCGCAGGCCTCACCCTTGACGATATTGTTACACGGGGCGCGGTGGCCGCCAATTTTTATGGTAGCGACAACAATACCTACTTTGTACCTTTCTCCATGAATCTGGGTCTGGCCTACGATTTCAAATTAGGTCAAATCTGGAAAAACGCCCCCGGTTTCCTGGCTAAAACCGGAGTTTCCTTTGCCGCCGACTGGCGGGATTTAACCAATATTTTTCAGCAGGATGATTACTCCAGGAGGAACGCGATCCTTGATCTCGGATTGGGTACGCAGCTTTCTTTGGGCGGCCTGGTCAACCTGCGCCTGGGCTTGAACGAAATGCTGCCCGCCGTAGGCCTGGGTCTTGATCTCGGCCCCTTTGAGATTGACACAGCCTATTACGGAAAGGAACTCGGTCTTGAACCGGGCCGGCTTTCCACCGCGGCGCTGGATCTGACTTTTGCCATCCGTCCGGAAGCGAAAAAGCGCAATTGGCCCTGGGCCCGCCGTGCCCTGATAGGATCCAATCAACCGGAGAACGATTCGACAGGCGCCGAATGAGCCTCCGTGCGGCAAGCCGCGCGGTATTAGCCCTCCCTCGAATAAACAAACCCGACGGCCACAGCCGCCAAAATACTGTCGGGAACCCCTAAAAACCGGTTATTCGAAAGTCAGGTTTAATACCCCGGCGCTCTGCTCCGCGGAGGCTCATTTTTCGGTTTCCTTGCAGTTTCTCACCCTACGGATTGCAAAACATGCGTTTTTAATTACAATAATATCATTCCCCCCGGATCAACTCCTCAACCTGCTTTCCGGCGATTTTGGGGTCTGCCCTGCCGCCGGTTGCGGACAGAACCCTGCCCACAAGATACGCCGTTAAGGTTTGACGGCGCTTGTCGTCGGCCGCCCTGGCTTCCGTCAGCGTTGCCGTTTCAGTTTCCGCCACGGCCTTTACCGCCCCGGCGATTTTCGCGGGATCGGAGATAAGCTCCCAGCCCCGCTCTTTGGCAATCACCTCGGGGTCCCTATCTTCCTTTATAACCGCTTCCAGAATCTGCTTGGCGTTTTTGCCGGATATTTTGCCGGCGGCGCTCATGGACACAAGGCCGGCGAGCCGTTTGGGGTTAAGGCGGAAAGAGCCGAGCTCGCGTAACTCAATACCCTCCCTGCCCAGGATGTGTTTGATGTCCTGTAAAAGCCAGTTGGCTATCCGGGCGGCCGCGTCCTTTTTGGAAAGGCCCCGCTCCGCCGCCTTGCCGGCTGCGGCCTCGGCAACGGCGGCTTCAAAATAATCGGCCTGTGCTTTTTCCTCGCAGATAAGATCCGCCTGTTCTTCGGAAAGGCCGTATTCGGCGATCATGCGCTTTACCCTTTCAAGGGGCAGTTCTACCATGGCCTCATCCACCGATCTGAGGAAAGCCGCGTCGGGGATAAAAACCGGAAGATCAGGTTCAGGGAAATAACGGTAATCATGGGCGTTTTCTTTTTTCCTCATGGACTGGGTTTCGTCCCGGTTTTCATTCCAGAGCCGCGTCTCCTGCACAACGGTTTTGCCCGCGTCAAGAAGCGCCCCCTGCCGGGCGATCTCATAATTGAGGCCCAGTTTTACAAAGCGGGATGAGTTGAGATTTTTTATTTCCACTTTTTTACCCAGCCCCTTGCCGGGAAAATTAATCGACACATTTGCATCGGCGCGCAGGCTGCCTTTTTCCATGTCACCGTCACAGACCCCCAGATAACGCACCGTACGGCGCAGTTGATGAATAAAAAGTTCCGCCTCCTCACCGGTTTCCATATCAGGCTCGGTAACAATTTCAAGCAGCGAAACCCCGGCGCGGTTATAGTCCAAAAGCGACACGGTTCCGGTATGGATCATCTTTCCCGCGTCTTCCTCAAGATGACATTCCTTTATGCGCACCCGCTTTTTTATATACTTGCCGCCGATCTTCCCCTCAATATCAACGCTGCCCTGCTGCCCCAGAGGGGAGGCGAATTGCGAAATTTGATAATTCTTGGGCATGTCGGGATAAAAATATTGCTTGCGCTCAAACCATGTTTTTTCCGGAATACGGCAGTTAAAAGCCCTGGCCACCATGCAGCCCATGCGCATCGCCTCAATATTGAGACTGGGGAGCACGCCGGGATAGCCCATGCAGACCGGGCACACGTCGGTGTTCGGCTCGTCCCCAAAGGCGGAACGGCAGCCGCAGAAAACCTTGGTTTTGGTCAGAAGGTGAATATGGACTTCCAGTCCGATAAATGACTCGTACATGCTACCTCCGGTACAACGAGGTTCTTTCAAAATTTCAGTTTTGAAAGAGCGCCTTTAAAAAACTATTCAAAAGGGGGGAAGCCTCCCCCCTGGGGCGCATTTCATCGCGCCCCACCCCCCTCTCCTAGGGGGCGCCGCCCCCTAAAACCCCCGCCCTTACCGCGTCACTTCCAAAACGCCCTGTAGCCCTCAGGATGGGGAAAGGGATATTGCCGCTCGTAGCCTTCGGCAATGTCCATCAGGGTTCCTTCGGCGTAAGCCCTGCCCAAAAGCTGCACGCCCACCGGCAGCCCTCCCTCCACCGAAGCGGGGAAAGAAAGGGCCGGCAATCCGGCAAGATTCGCGCAGCAGGTGTACAGGTCCGCCGCTTTCTGGGCAAAAGCCGAAAGTGAGGAAGGCCCCCTGCCGAACGCCCGCGAAGGGAAAACCGGCATAAGAATCGCGTCCAGCGCCGCCCGTTCCTTGTATTCACCGTCACCCAGGAAGGATTCAAAACTCCGCCTGATACCGGCGCGGATACGCTGTGCCCGCAAGTAGTAGCGATCCTGAAAGCCCGAGCGGAGTACAAAGGTTCCCAAAAGTATGCGCAGTTTTACCTCCGCGCCGAATCCCTCCTCGCGGGCCTTGTCGATAAGCTCATCGGGGTTTTCCGCCCGGCCGGGACGCGCCCCGTAGCGGATACCGTCAAAGCGGGCCAGATTCGCGCTGGCCTCCGCCGTAGCGATGGTATAGTAAGCGGGAACGCCGTATTTCAGACTGGGGATTTCAACATCAACCAGGGTATGCCCCAATCCGGCGAGGCGCTCCCTGGCAAGCTCAAAGCCCCGGCGGACCTCTTCTTCAAGCACCGAAGCCTGGGCCGCGGTTTCAAGGGCGCCCGCGGGCGAGGCGCCGTCCCCGCCGCCTTCAGTATCTTTGGCCGCGGCGGCAAGGGCTTTCGCGATTGCCTCCGGCGAAAGCACGCCTATGCGTTTCACGCCTTTACCCGCCGCCGGATACAGGGGCGCCGCAGATGCCGGCGCTTCGTGAGTGGTCTCATCCATGGGGTCCCTGCCCCGGATAAGGGAAAAAACCGCCCGGCAGCGGGCCACCGTGTCGGAAAGCACCCCGGCAGATTCAAGGCTTGAGGCGTAAGCCACCAGACCGTAACGGGAAACCGCGCCGTAAGTGGGCTTAAGCCCCACCACGCCGCAGAACGCCGCGGGCTGCCGCACCGAGCCGCCGGTGTCGGTTCCCAGGGCAAAGGGCACGATCCCGGCAGCCACCGCCGCCGCCGAGCCGCCGGAAGAACCGCCGGGTACCCGCTCAATATCCCAGGGGTTATTGGTCCGCTTGATCGCGGAATTATCCGTGGAAGAACCCATGCCGAATTCGTCGAGATTGGTCTTGCCGATCACCCTCCCGCCGGCGGACTCAATGGCCCGCACTACAGTGGCGCTGTACGGGGAGCGGAAATGTTCCAGCAACCTTGACCCGCAGGTTAAAGGGAAATCTTTAACCGCGATGTTGTCCTTGACGGCAAAGGGGAACCCCGCGACAAGGGCAGCGGCTTCGGGAAGAACGGCAGCGGAACATTCGCCGCCCGCGCCTGCCTCAGGCCTCAATTCGATAAAGGCGTTTATCTTTGCTTCCCATTCTTTCGCGTATTGTATAAAGCCCTCAGGCAGTTTTGAACTCATTCACGCTCCACAACAAAGATTTGACCTGTTCGGGAATCTGTTTAACGGACTAAAGTCCATGCTTCCCGAACAAATCCTGCAAAATGTTCCGCATTTTGCGGTTCTATTCTATAAAACAAAACTACAGGACATTGGGGATCACCACAAAACGGCCGTCCCGCTCACCGGCCTTTGCCAGCATATTTTCCGGCAGATCCTCAGGAGGATTGGCGTTGGAATTGGCAGGATTTACACTATCGGTCCGAAAATAATCGGCCGACACAAGCCTGGAAGAAGCGGCCATGCCCTCGGTGTGGCCGGCAGCGGCGGCCTCGTCCCTGTCGGCGGCCTGCATTGCGGCAAAGTAGCCGAGCATTTGCTCAAAAGCGGGAAACGCGGCGGAAAGTTCTTCTTCACCCAGATTGAGATGAGCCAGATCGGCGGTTTCCTGTAAATCCTCGATTTTCATGGAATAATAGTGTCATACAGACGGATTCGGTGTCAAGGCATACCTTTCGGTATCCAGGGCGCCGGCATTTACTTAAAAAGGTAACTGTTTTACCCACTTGACCCTTTATTTTTGGCCTGTTTAATCAGATAATTCCCACCGTATGGCTAAAATTACATGATTTTTTGGCAGTTCATCCCACTGACAGACTCAAAAACGAGTAAATGCCGGCGCCCAGGGAAGCGCCGCCTTTCCCTTTTCCCTCTTGCCGTATCCTGCTATACTGTCGGCGTATGTGCTTTGGAAAAAGCGGCCGGTTCCTGGGCTTTCCCCTTCTATTTTTATCGCTGGTCTGTTCCTCCTGTTCGCGGCAGGGTTGGGGGGTGCTGCTCTGGGCCACCGAGGAGCCGCCCATTCCCTCGGGTACGGTGCTGCCGGTGTATATCAGATCCAATATCGACAAAGTCTGGGTACTGGGAGTGCCCAAAGCCTTCCGGGACGCGGGGGGGCTGGACAAGGTTGAGGTGCCGCTGGCGCGGTTTGAACTGGCGGGCGGTAAAAGGAAGGCCGAGCGGCGCGCTAGGGACTTCGCCAGGTACGCGCGGACTTACGCTGAGAACCTGCAGGACGGGCTGCCGATCAGGGACGGCCCCGACAACGGCGGAAGGCGGGTGTACCGGCTGCGGACCGGGGAGATTATCAAGATTCTTGAACGGGTGGAGGGGAATCCGGCAATCGGCGCCGGCGGGGAGCCGCTGCCCGGCGACTGGTACCGGGTGCTGACCGCTGAGGGCAGTACGGGCTACTGTTTTTCCTACCGTCTGAAACTTTTTGAACATTGGGGGGGCGCGCTGGTCGCCGCTCCGGTGGAACGGGAAGAAGCCGCCAGCCCGGAGTTGGACGCGCTTATGGCGAAAGTGTGGTCCCCCGAATCTTACGGGCAGATGCTGGCAAACAGGCGGGTCAACACCGAAGAGCTTGCCCGGCGCTGGGGCTTTTATATCGGCCAGGATACGGGGATTGCCCACATTTACCTTCCCGATATGGAGCGGAGTTTTTCCTACAGCGGCATCCGCCCCGATGGGGACCGGGCCTGGCGCTTTGAAGGGACCAGCCTGCGGATGAACCTCCGCTCCGACACCGCCCTGGCGGTACAGTTCGCCGATAATGACGGCGCAACCCGCACGCTGTTGTTTACCGCGCTTCCCGCCGGAGTCGACGACCTTATCATGCAGGAGAATGCCCGCAGGGAAGCGCTCTTTTATTCGATTTACAACCAGGGGCCGGTCTTTACCAGCAACAACTACGGGACCATAGTCTTTACCGAAGACGGCGAATTCGGCTGGAGCGGTTTTGATCTATTGGTTCCCCAGGTGATCCCCGAAAGGTCCGGCGGGGGAAGGGTAGCCATGGATCTTTTCCTCACGCCTTCTTTTGAAGGGCGTTACAACGGAGCCTGTACTTTCTATTTTGACGGTCCCCGTGGGGAAACGGCGGTGCGTTTTATGTACATTCTGGACAGCCAGGGTTTCCGGCTTGAATTGGTCCCCGATTACTGTATTGAAGACGGCATTGTTACGCGGCGCGACAGTTCCCCTGTGGTACTGTACTTCTTCAGGGATGAATTTTCCGGCATCCCTGTTCCCTAGGCGCTTATGGCCTTTGTTCAGTTTTCCCACATTTCCCTTGCCTTTGGCGACCGGGATATCCTGAAAGACGTGAGTCTGCGCCTCGCCGCGGGATCGCGCTCCTGCCTGACCGGGGCCAACGGTTCGGGCAAATCCACGCTGATGAAAGTCATCGCCGGAGCGCTGGCCGCCGACTCCGGAGACCGGGCCGTTCAGAAAGGCACGCGCGTTTCGTACCTTCCCCAATCGGGACTTGTCCACAAGGGGAGGAGCCTGCGGGATGAGGCTGAAACCGCCTTTGCCCCAATCAGGGAACTGCTGGCCCGCTCTGAGGCAATCGGCAAAACGCTGGAACAGGCCAAAAGCGATGAAGGCCCGGTGGCGGCCCTGCTTGAGGAACACCACCGTTTGCAGGAACAGGTTGAACAGTCCGGTTACTATCGCCGGGAGGCGGTAATCGCCGCGGTGCTCGGCGGCCTTGGTTTCGCCCCTGACGACCTTGATCGGGACGCCGGCGAATTTTCAGGCGGCTGGCAGATGCGGATCGCCCTGGCAAAGATCCTGCTGGAACAGCCGGACATTCTGCTGCTGGATGAACCGACCAACTACCTTGATATTGAAGCCCGGACCTGGCTTGAAAACCGGCTGAAAAATTTTCCCGGCGGCTGCCTGTTGGTTTCGCACGATCGCTATTTTTTGGATCTTACCGTCAACGAGGTGTACGAACTTTTCCAGGGAAATCTGAAACGTTATGCCGGCAACTACAGCGCCTACGAAAAAGTACGGGAAATTGAGCTTGCCGGTTTGATGAAGCGTTATAAAGAACAGCAGGAGGAGATAGCGAAAACCGAAGCCCTGATCCGCCGTTTCCGTTACAAAGCCGGCAAGGCCGCTTTTGCCCAGGAGCTGATCAAACGGCTGGAAAAAATCGAACGGATTGAAATTCCTGAAAGCCTGAAAAAGATCAATATTACCCTTCCGCCGCCCCCCCGCTGCGGACGGGCGGTTCTTGCCCTTGAGGGGATCGGTAAAAACTACGGTGAGCGGCGGGTGCTTTCCGGCCTTGACCTGCTCATTGAAGCCGGCGAGCGGCTCGTGGTGACGGGCCCCAACGGCGCGGGCAAGAGCACCCTGCTCCGCGTTATAGCCGGCGCCGACCGCGCTTACGAAGGAACGGTGAAATACGGCGCGGGCGTCGTCGCGGGCTATTTCTCGCAGGATGCCGCCGAAGCGATGACGGGCGGCGAACATGTCATTGAGTTTATCGAAGCCGAAGCGCCCGCGGCGCTGATCCCCAGGTTACGCGATATGCTGGGCGCTTTCCTGTTCCGGGGCGATGACGTGTACAAGCCCGTCTCGGTGCTCTCGGGCGGAGAGAAAAACCGCCTTGCCCTGCTGCGCATGCTGCTCAAGCCCATGAACCTTCTCATTTTGGACGAGCCCACCAACCATCTTGATCTCCATTCAAAAGACATTCTCCTCGATGCCCTGTGCAAATTTCAGGGCGCCATCGTCTTTGTCTCCCATGACCGCGCCTTTATGGAGGCCCTCTCCACCAAGACTCTGGAACTGTCGCCGGCGGCGGAAATCTCCGTCCCCGCAAAGGCGCGGCTCTTTTTCGGCAATTACGCCTATTATCTGGATCGGCTGGACAGGGAGGCGGCAGGCGGGGAAGACGCTGCCCGCCCTGCCGAGGGCGGCCCTGATCCCGCTATGGCTAATTCGGCCGCCGGAACGCGGGAACTGGACAAGCGGAGGCAGGCCCTCCTCCGGCGGCTTGCGCGGCGGGAGGAGGAGATTCTCAAGGCCCTGGAGAATCTTGAAAAAGAGAAGGCGCGGCTGGAAACAGAATTTACCCGTCCTGAGCTATACTCCAACGGGGGCAGGGTCAAAACGGTAAAGCTCAAACTGGATCAATGTACCGCCGCCATACAGGACAAAACCGGGGAATGGGAGAAGCTGACGGCGGAACTGAAAGCCGCCCGGACGGACGTTTTTACTTAGAACTTATCCGGGAATAAGTCCGGGGTGAACCGGGATCAGGTTGCGCCAAACTATTATGGCACAGGCTAACTCTACCAGCCCCCGGTAGTTCCTCGCTTTCTTCTCATACCG
>JAIROT010000208.1 GCA_031257385.1 Treponema sp. | reverse complement strand
AATCTCCGGCGATTGGACTTGAATCTCCGGCGATTGAATTTGAATCGCTGGCGATTAGACTTGAATCCCCGGCGATTAGCTTTTAATCTCCGGCGATTGAATTTGAATCTCCAGCGATTGGCTTTTAATCTCCGGCGATTGAATTTGAATCGCTGGCGATTAGCTTTCAATCTTCGGCGCTGGAATGTGAATCTCCGGCGATTAGCCTTCAATTTATGTTCATGTTCGATTAAAACCGGCGGCAAAGCCGTCAAAGGAGAGGTTAATTATGGGAACAGACTGGTATCAAAACTCACGGGACGGACAGTTACACATGGTAAAAACCTGGAACGGCGTCTTCGCAACCAGCGGGCAGACCTGGCGTAATGACGCCTCCGGTTGGTTCCGCGCTGTATACCGTCTGTGGTATTATCAATTGCCCGCCCGAAGAATATACCAGGGCGAGCCTTCCTTTTTTGGCGGCGGTGCTTCTGGAAATGGCAATTCTGGTTTTTATGCCCCAGGTGGTATTGTTTATTCGAAAGTCTGGTTTAATACCCCGCGGCTTGCCGCGGTTCAAACAACGTAGCAATTTCAAAAATTTGGTATTAAACCAGACGGTATTATAAATTTCCTCTCGAACGAGCCTCCGATCAAGAAATTGCCCCACGTTCCAGATGCCGCGCGGAGGCTCATTCGAAAGTCTGGTTTAATACCCAAGAACCCGCCTTGCGGCGGTTTAGCTCCGGCTTGCCGCTCTTTTTAAGGGCTCACGGACACCCGTTCCCCATCCTCATGCCATTGACCATCTCGGCAGACTGGCACCGCAAAACAGCATATACAGCCGGACCGGATTCTTTTTCAATCCTCGATAAACCGTCTTTCGATACCCGAATCGCCCCTTTGCCACCGCAAACATATGCTCTGCTTTGCCCCTCACCTTCGATTTCATATATTCGATATGCTTGTCCCCGTTCGGCTGCCCGATAGTTTGGTTTTGCAACTATACTACCGTGTTTACGATGCCGTTTCTATGCCTTCCTATTTTCGCGCTTCAAAAAAAATTGGCCATTCAATACGCTATATATAGCGCCTGGACCCCGTGCCCCATATATAGCGTACCATAGTCCGGATATGTCTTAAACCAACAGTTAATGTATGTTGCCGTCAAGCATAGTTCGCGGGCAGGGCTGGCAACAGGTATTTTCAGTAGCGGTTTCCATGCGTCCGGTAATTGCCAATTCGCGGGCGGGGATATATACTACCGGAGAGGTGTGAGTATGAAAAAGCTGATTGTCGTGTCCGGCCTGTGCCTGTTTGTCGCTGCCGCCGTCTGGGCGCAGGATTCCAGGGGCGGTACGATGTACGTAGGGGCCAAAACGGTGAACCTGAAATCTTCCACGGGGTTTTTCGCCAAAACGCAGGCGACGCTTTCCTACGGGGCGCAGGTGACGGTGCTGCAGGTGAACGGCAAGTGGCGGGAGGTACGCTCATCCTCCAACGTTTCACTGCGGGGCTGGACGGCCGCGGCCAACCTGACGGCCAAGCGGGTGGTGTCGGGAAATACGGGCAGCGCGTCGGCCAAGGAAGTGGCGCTCGCGGGAAAAGGTTTTAACCAGGAGGTTGAGGATGCCTACAAGACAAAGGGCGGCCTCAATTACGCGGATGTGGACTTGACCGAGTCGCAGAATGTGTCCGACAGGGACCTCTATACGTTTTTGGTCGACGGCCATCTGGCAACGGGGGAATAAATGAAAAAAGCGTATACCGTTTTTTTCGCGGCTGCCGTTTGTGCCGTAGCGGCGCTTTCCTGCGGGAGCATGGGCGCGGTCGCGGGCCTGGGAGCGCAGGCCGCAGCCGCAGCCGGGGTTCTTGACCAAAATACCGCCGATGCGATAAGTCTCTCGGGCCAGGCCATCGACAACGCCGCCGGGGAAATTACCCCTGAACAGGAGTACTATATCGGCCGGGCGGTGGGGGCCAATATACTGGCCGGCTACAAGGTCTGGACGGGCAGCCCCGCGCTGACCGCCTACGTCAACCGGATTTGCAGCGCCATCGCGGTCAATTCGCCGAAGCCTGAAATCTACAACGGCTACCATGTGATGCTGCTGGACAGCGGCGAGATAAACGCCTTCGCTACATCCGGCGGACATATCTTTATCACGAGAGGGCTTGTCGCCGCCGCCGTTTCCGAGGACGCGCTGGCCGGGGTCATTGCTCACGAAATAGCCCATATCCAGCTTCAGCACAGCATCAAGGCGATTAAAACGAGCCGCATTACGCAGGCGCTGATGGTGACGGGCACCTCGGCCGCGGGCGCCGCGGCGGGAATGGATGTCAACGAACTTACCGATGTTTTTAATGAATCGGTAGGCGAAATCGTGAACACTATGGTAAATAACGGCTATTCCCAGAACCAGGAATTCGAGGCCGACAATACCGCGTTAAGCCTTCTGGCCTCAGCCGGTTATAACCCTTCTGGCCTGGTTGACATGCTCAGGGAGCTGAACAAAATCCAGAGCGGGCGCTCCGGTGGCTTCAACAAGACCCATCCAACCCCGGCCCGCCGCATCGCCAACGTGGAACGATCCATCGGCAAGTACAAGGTGGCGGACAGCAGCGCATACCGGCGGACACGGTTCAGCGCGGTTAAGTAGGCGGCAGTGATGAGAGAAAAGCTGATACCGGTTCCCAGGCGCGTTCACCGTAGCCGCCGGCCATGATCCAGGCCTGGGGGATGTTTCGTTTTTTGAGATAGTCATAGATGAGCCGATCCCGCCGGACGCACTGATCCAGGGTGAGTTTGATCAGGGCGGAGGAGGGGAGGCCGTCGTACTCGTAGGGATCGGCGCCGTCTACCACGATGGCCAGGTCAGGTAAAAGCGTTTGCGAAAGCCGTTCCAGTTTTCGCAAGCCTTCTTCAAGCTCTGGGATATAGCGATTCTCCCTGCCTGACTCGATGGGGATTTCCGCATCCGAGGGGATAAGCGGCGCATGGCCGGGCCTGGCTTTCGCGAGGGTCTCTGCGTCCAGCGGCCAGCCGCGGGCCATGTGTATTGAAAGGCTTACAATTTGAGGGATGGCCGCGTTTTTACCGCCGTCAAGCGCGCGCAGTTCGCCCCGCACGCGGGCGAGGTGTATCAGTTCCGCCGTTCCGCATCCCTTGTGGGCGTCCACATCCATGATCCAGACCAGAGGCGCCCGCCCTTCGGTCTGTATCTTCCGGGCGGCGATCATAATGTCGTTGATCAGGCAGAAACCGGTCCCGCCCTCATAGCGGGCGTGGTGCAGTCCGCCGCCGAGATAGTAGCAAAAGCCGGGGCCTTCGGACTCAAGGGCGAGACGGCAGGCAAGGTAGGTTCCGCCGGCCTGGGCCAGCACCTTGTCAAAGAGTTCTTCCAGCGGACGCGTTGCCTGTTCCGGTTCGTAACGGTGAGGGCGGCCCTGCCCGTCAATAAGCTCCCATGCGTTGAGTAATGCCTCAAGCAGGGAGCGTTTCCCGCCGGGGCCTTCGCCGTACAGTGCGGCAATAAAATCCTTTGAGTGCACCCGCTCCATATCCTCCCTGTTCAGTACGGGACCGGCCAAACGCAGCTTACCGGCCGCGGCGGCCATATCAAGCGGAACAGCGGCAAGGGACCCGGCAACACGGTCTGCCCTGGACGCCGAGATGGGAAGCATGATGCCGTAATCCCGGTGGGAAAACCTGCAAGCCGGATCGTGCAGCAAGTACATGGCTCATTCTAAACCGTAATACTGATGATTGAAAAGGGCGTTTAGGGCAACGCTGATTAACTTGACGCTAATCAGCGTTGCCCTATTATTTTTCTCGTTTTTCTGCGAAAAACTGCGAAAAATCCACATTAAAAATATTCATGATTATTCGGTTCGAGGTTCATCGCTCCGCTTAAAGCTCTAATATCTTCCAGGCCGCTTGGACTAGAGGGATCATTTATGATATTCAAAGCCGGCTCCAAATCCGGTTGTAGACGGACAGCTTCCCCCTCATCCCATTCCGCCCTGTCATATTTGCCGATTTTATCATAACTCCTCGAGCGGTTTATAAAGGCCATCACGTTATCCGGCTTAAGCCGTATCGCCTCGCTGTAGTCGGCAATCGCCTTCTCCGGCTCCCCATTCCTGCTGTATGCGTTTCCCCGGTTCGTAAAAGCCGCCGTATAGCCGGGGTTTATCTGTATGGCCTGGTTATACGTTTTTATCGCCTCATCGTAGTTTTTTTCTTTCAGATATATATTCCCCAACTGTACAACGGCTTCGACCATATCGGGAAACAGGGCCAGGACTTTTTGTACGGGTTCTTTGCTTTCTTCGTATTTTCCCATTTTTTGTAAACACTGGCTCTTTTTAAGATATGCCTCCGCCGTCTTTTCAGTGTCTTCCGTGTTTTCGGCGATTACCTTATCCGTCCAACAATATCATAATATTTTCTACAAATTCATCATGTGTCATTCCGTTGTTTCTCCTTTGGGATATGGGATAATAATTTCACCGGTTTGTCCAAGATGGCGAATAATGTTTATAATTTTTTCCTGTGCCTCTTTAACATCTGTCCTTCGTACCGGCCCCATATATTCCATATCTTCTATTAACATTTGAACCGCTCTTTTTGACATATTACTAAATATATTTGTGCATTTTCATCATTCCCCTTACCAGGAAAATAAAAATCGCCTCTAAAATTATAAAATTGACTTACGGCGATTTTATCAATTATTTTATTATGTCCATGTACCGTTATTACAGCGGTTGTCCCATAACTCATACAGAATTCTCCTTTATAAATACTTGCTTTTGCACATAACTCAATTACATAAGTACTATTGTTATTTTATACTTTTGATACATCATCCACCGATGCACCAAAAGTTTTTTTCGCTTTTTTCAGATTGTCTCTCATCCGATCAATGTTCCATTCCCAGTCCCGTACCAGCTTCACCGGTTCCAGGGGAATTGCCCAGGCGCCTTTTGAAAGGACCCATTCCAGTACCTTGCCATATTGGGTACCGGTAAAATCAACGATGACCCCGTCCGCGGTATCTTCGGTTTTCTGATCCGCCGCCCATATCCGTTCTTTTGCCCAGAGGGCATAATCATCGTAAAAGGGCTACCCGGAAGTGCTCTTTCTCCCTGCCCGCAAAAACGCCGAAATAACTGCCGTCAGCCCGGGTGTTGTAATCGTAATCCCGGGGAAGACTGAATCTTTCGCCGGTAACAGTTATGTTCTGTATCCGGAAAAGGGAAAACATGCGTATCCCCCGCGTTCCTCGGAGTATGCGTACAGATACCAAACTCCGGTGTCAAAGAGGAGTTGATAGGGTCGTACCCTCCGGGGCATAAAATCTTCTCTCCAGGTACTCTGATATTCAAAGGTGATGATCCGGTTTTCCCGAAGGCCGCTAAGTATAGCGCTCCATATTTTCTCATCAACCGGATAAGAGGCGTTGAGGGGCGCCAGGATGCGTTTTTCGTACCATGTTTCCGTCCTGCTGCCGCTTTCTTCACCGGCCAGAGGCGCGGTAATATTATCTATAAGCCGGCGGACTGACTCATAAAGAGGAATATTTCGGTAGAGGGAAAGCAGGGTTTTTGTCATATCCAAAGCCAGTATATCTTCCGCGGCGGCAAAGCGGGCCGGAAGACGGAAGGTCTTTTCAGCATAGAAAAACCCCCGGTGTAGAGGGCTGTATTCGATAGGGGCGTCCAGGCGATCTCTCATAAATTCGATGTAGCGGCGGTTTTGCGTTAACTTAAACCTCGAAACCGTCCACAATCCGGGAAATTGACGTGATCGCCGCCTGGTTGGTCAGGGCCAGTTGGGAAATTTCCTGAGCCCCGGCGTTCACGGTTTTTATGTCCTCCGCCATTTGGGAAATGCTGCCGGCTATTTCCTGGGATTGACTTTGCAGGGAACCAATCTCCTTCAGCATGGATTCGTTGCCCTCACGCATCTCTTTGGAACCCGTGCCAACCTCGGCGGTCACATCGTTCATCACCTTCAGGGCCTCCATAACCTGGGCGGCCCCTTCCCTCTGTTCCCTGATGGCGTTATTCACTTCCTCTACCAGTTTGCCCGTTTCATCCACCCTGGCGGAAACCTGAACGAAGGACTCTTCCGAAGCTTTGGCGTTTTTAACGATATGGGTGATGGTTTCCACAATCTGTTTCAACTCGGAACCGATATTCCGGGACTCATTGGAAGAATTTTCCGCCAGTTTCCGTATTTCGTCGGCCACTACGGAAAAGCCCCGGCCCGCATCCCCGGCGTGGGCCGCTTCAATGGCGGCATTCATGGCCAGCAGGTTGGTCTGGGCGGCAATGGTGGCGATGATCCGGTTTGCCTCCTGCAAAGCCTGGGACTGTTCTACAATCTCATTGATCCTGGTCCCGTTTTCCCGCTGTACGGCGCCCCCCGCCTCTGCGGCCTCGCCTACGGTCCTGAATTGAACCGCCATTTTTTCCGTAACCCCTCCGATGGAACCGATGTTCCCGATCATTTCCTCCACCGCCGCGGATGCCTGGCTTACGCTGGCCCCCTGGGTGCTTATGGAGTTGTCCAGAGACTCGATGTTTTTGGCAATCTGGTGTACCGCCGCGGAAGATTCCGCCACGCTCCCAAGCTGTTCTTCGGTTTTTACCCGGACCTGTTCCACCGCCGCCGCAATACGCTCCAGGGATGAGGCCATGCCGGAGGCGTTCTCTTCAAGCCGGTGTCCCGACGTGGACAGATCCCCCTGACCGCCCTTGATGTCCCGCATCCCGGCTCCCATGTTTTCACAAAAACTGTTAACCATCCCCGCGATGGTTCCCACCTCGTCCACGGAGCAGATGGATATCCGCCGGGTCAGATCCTTTTTGGCGGAGGACAAATTTTCAAGCTGCGCAATCACCCCGTCAAAAAGGCTGGAAGTGCTTTTTTTCAGGGTAAGAGCCAGGGCAAACACGACAAGCACCAGAAAGGCGATAAGGGCCGCCAGAATGCCCCGGTCCCCCCTGTTCATATCAGACAGATTTCCTCCCGCACGGGTAAGGATTAACAGGACGGCGGAAAGACTGTAGAGAATTGAAATAACGGCCACCACAATGGGGATGATGAGCATCTTGATGCTCTGCCGCCCCTCCCGCAGATCCCGGGGGTATTCGGTGAGACCGCCGGCAATCAGGGTTTTCGATACCAGCCGGTCGGCCAGTACATAGACAAAGGTTCCCGCCAAAAGCCCCAGGGACAGACACACGAGGTACAGGGCGGTTCCCATTCCCGGAGGAATCCCGGCGGAAGGGCCCTGAATAAAAAGCCCCGCCAAAAGGAGATTTTCGAGAACCGTGAGGAGGGCAATCATCCTGAGCGGAACGATACCGATTTTTTTCAGGGCCTCCCTATACGTCTCGCCGGTAACCCGAAAATTGGCGGAATCAAAGAGCCGGGCGCTCCTTCCCAGAACCAGGACGGACAGGATGACAAACCCCAGTCCCGAAAGCCCGACCCGCGGCGCCATGGTGAAGGAGGAAACCGAAGCATCCCGAAACAGAAACAAAAGGACAGACACGATAAGCGCATTAATGATACTGACAGTACAAACAAGCGTTAAAAAATGACGTTTCCCGTTCAAAACATACCTCCAAAACGGCATATCAGACGCTCCCGGGCCTCTCATGTCCGGCTCCCGACCCTGACAGTATACCGCCTTTCCGGTAAAAAGCCAATAGTCCTTGAAAAGGGCCGCAACGGGAACGATGGCAGCGCCCTGTTCGTTTCCATTGACTTTCATTTTTTCTCCACCGGTACTTATATGCCACCGGATATTCCCTTTGTGTTTGACAAACTGCTGGATTTTTCCCCTGTGATTCCTCCGGTAAAGCGGAAACGGTATCCGGTGATGACTTTCGTTTTTCTCTCTATGGATAAGTCCATATTGACCTCCGGGGGTGGTTGCTTCCGGATAGGCTGCCTTGAAGCGGGCTGCATTTTTAGTGAGATAATGCGGTGGCTTGAACTTTTTTAAAGAAGTCCTTTACAATAACAAAATGGAGTTGTCTATACATGAGACAAAATTGGCTCTATACATATAGTTCCATACTTCCTCCCTGGATTATTATGCTTTATTTGTATACCAGGAACGCGGAGCTTATTAATTTCGGGCAGGTGCTTTTTACAACGATTGTTTTTTCATTACTTAGAACTTATCCGGGAATAAGTCCGGGGTGAACCGGGATCAGGTTGCGCCAAACTATTATGGCACAGGCTAACTCTACCAGCCCCCGGTAGTTCCTCGCTTTCTTCTCATACCG
>JAIROT010000203.1 GCA_031257385.1 Treponema sp. | reverse complement strand
CTTTCATAGCCTGTGCCCGTTGTGCCTTCGCAATACCTGGGCAATTTCTACCATAATATCCTGGCCCTCCCCGTCCAGGTCCTCGAATAGTTTCAGGATGGCGCGGACCCTGGGGCTGGAGGGGATGACCAGTTCTTCATGCCGGGGTTTCTGTCCGGAAACGAGGTATTCCACCGAAACCCCCAGGGCCCTGGCTATTTTTACCGCGGTGGTGGCCGGCGGCACCGAGGCCTGCTTGCCCACATAGCAGTCAAGCGCCCCTTTGGCCACCCCCGACTTCGCCGCCAGCTCCTTGACGGTCAAATTCTGATACGCAAGCTCGTCTCTCAGGTTTTTCCTGAAATTGCTCTCCATGAGGCTAAAAATATCGTAATTACCCGATTACATGCTTGACAATCTTGTATTTACCATATATTTTATGAATGATTATACGGTAATTACACGATTTGTGGAAAATTTTTACGGTAATTACCACCCAGGCGCAAAACAGGACCAGAGTTTCAGGGGGCGGCGGAGCCTGGTAGCCGCTGTCCCCGCTTACTACCATGCGGAGCGCCGAGTCCGCGCATTGCGCGAAGGCGGCAGCACGTATTGCCATAAGGAGTGTAGACGATGGGAAAGAAAAGTTTTTTACGGGCGGCGATCTTTGCGGCGCTGTTTACGGCCCTGGCCGCGGGAGCGTCCGCGCAGGTTACGATTAGCGGCGGGTTTGCGGTGTCAAGCATGGAGGCGAAAATCGGAAGCTATTCATACGATGGCGATATTGGTCTTGGGGGCAACATATTTTTCGACTATCTGCTCCCCATCAGCGTTCCTCTGTCCCTGGGTTTTGAGGCCGGTTATGATACGGCTTCACTGAGCGATGACGAGATGGGCGAACTTTCGGGCTACGCGATTCCACTGTTGCTTCGCGCCGCCTACCATTTTGACCTTATGGCGAATCTGGATCTCTATCTGGTCGGCAAGGTTGGCTATGTCTTGGGGGGCGGCGAAGAGCGCGGTCAGACTGAGGAGGACATTAACGGACTCGGGTTTGGCGTTGACGTGGGCGCCGCCTACTACTTTACTCCCCGCATCGGGATTTTTGGCGAGGCCGGCTTTGAGCGGTACAGTCTGGAAAAAGAGATTAGCGGCTACAAATATGAATTTCCTTTTTCTAGGTTTGTTATCATCGGCCTGAGCACAAAGTTCTAACTCCACAGGGCCCGCGCGACACAGCGCCGGTCCTGTGTTGTAAAAGGAACCTTGTTTTTCGGGAGGGCTAGTTATGAAAAAAAAATGTGTTTTTGCGGCCGCCGCGGTCTTCGTTCTGGGCGCGGCCCTTGCCTTTGGGGACACCCAACTGCAGATAGAGCGGGTTGCGAGCAAGGTCAATGCGGGCTTTCGGGAACGGGTCTACATTGACGGGAAAAATGTCCTCACCCTGGCGAACGGACGATCCGGCACGGTGACGGTTTCCGACGGCCCGCACAAAATCTACGCTGAGCTGTCCACCATGAAGACCGAAGAAATAGCGTTTAACACGGCAGGGGGGACGGTGGCGATTTCCATTGCGGCGAATACCCTCGATAATTTTGTTATCTCCATAGCAGGCTCTGCCGCTGCCGCATCTTCCGCCGTTGCCGCGGCCGCCGCCACTTCCGCCGCCGCTATGCCCCAAAAGCCCATAGGCCAGTCGACGCTGGAATCGGCGCTGTACGCCGCGGCCAATGTGATTATTGCCAGGCTCCAGCCGCAAACCACCATCGCGGTGGTAAGCATCGCATCGGGGGATGCTGAAGCCGCTGATTTTGTGGTTGACGAGCTGGCGTATATCATTGTCAGCTCAGGAAATTTCAAGGTGGTTGACCGGAAAAGCCTGGAAGCCATCAGGTCCGAACAGAATTTCCAGGCCTCCGGGGATGTCGACGATGATTCCGCGGTGTCAATCGGCAAACTGCTGGGGGCGAATATCGTTATTACCGGCAGCATATCCGGAGTCGGGTCCACACGGCGGCTGCGTTTAAAAGCGCTGGATGTTATGACCGCGGAGATTACGGCCATGGCGTCGGAGGCTTTTTAATAGACCTGTGAGACAACCACCAGGTGGTCGAACAAGTATACTATCACCGGTATCAGGAGGTACGTGATGAAGAAAAAGTATTTTTGGCGCTGCGCGGCGCTCGTTCTGGCGCTGACGGCGGCGGGCTGCGGCGGCTCCCCGGAACCCCAGCGGATCAACGATCCGAATGTGCCGGAATGGATCAACGACTTCGCGCCGGAGGATGTGCTGTGGGGCATAGGCGCCGCCAAGCAGTCCTCGGAACAGATGTCCATGACCACCGCGGAGGCCCGCGCCCGGACCAGCATCGCCCGGCAGCTCAACACAAAGGTTGAGGCCATGTTCACCGACTATATGCGGGACGCAGGAACCGTCGGCAGCCAGACCGCTCTTTCCCTCCAGGAAGATGTCAGCCGCCAGATTAGCTCCATGCAGTTGAACGGCGCCCGGCCTATTAAGCGGTGGAAAGCGCCGGACGGAACCTGGTGGTATCTGACGGAATATAGAATTTCGGACGCCAAGGCCGCGCTGAGCGCGGTGTTTGACAGCGAAGCCGCCCAGTTTGCGGAATTCAAGGCCGATGAGGCTCTGCGGATGCTGGACACCCAGCTTGCCAAGAACGAAAAACCGGAGCCGGTCACCGAATAAGCCGGCCGGGTCATCGGACTACCCGATGACCCGGGATGCCCCCGCTTCCGAAGTGGAAGGGCTCCCCGCTCCCTTCGCGGCCATTCCCCCCATTCGTCCCTCGGGGGGCTAAACAAAGGGCGTTTTTTGTAATATACTTTCCTAATTATGAAAGAATATCCGGTTGCCGACATTGCTCCCCAGACCTATTTTTCCAGGCCGGTGTATCTGGATCAGCATTTTGTCATTGCCGCGCCGGAAATGCCCATCACCGCGGCGATCAGGGGGGCGCTGGAAGAATGGGGCTTTGCCGTTCTGCTCAGCGAAGGGGAGCCCGTGGAAGAATACCCGGAGGAAAAGCCCGGCCCGGAATCGCCGGTAATCGTCTTTAAGGATATGGCGGACATCGAGCAGATGCGCCGCGCCGAAGCTATCTACCTGCAGTTTCAGTATTATGTGTCCACTGTTTTTGCCCAAATACTGGCCAATACCGCGCCGGATCTGAAAGAAATGACGGAAAGGGTCAGGGAAATCTGCGATTTCATTAAAAATGACCGCCGGTACATTCTGCGGGAGCTGAAAACCGCCGAGCCGGAGACGGAGCAGAACTACCTGGTTTCCCACACGGTCAAATCGGCTATCCTGTCCATTATCATCGGATCCTACCTGAAACTCGCTACCTACCGCCTCATCGAATTGGGGATTGCGGCGATTCTCCACGAAGCGGGGATGATCCGGCTGCCCCCGGCGATCTATATGAACAACCGCCGCCTGAATTCCGGGGAGCAAAAGGCCATCCTCTCCCACCCGGCGCTGGGCTTCAATTTGCTGAAATCCTTTAACCTGCCCTTGGCGGTGACCCTCCCCGCGCTGGAACATCACGAGCGGGAACATGGGGGGGGCTACCCCCGGCAGCTTACGGGGGACAAGATCAGCCTCTACTCCAAGATCATCGCCGTGGCCTGCTCCTATGAGGCGCAAACCAGCCAGCGGCCCTATAAGAACGCCAAGGA
>JAIROT010000109.1 GCA_031257385.1 Treponema sp. | reverse complement strand
ATAACAACACAGCCAAAAGGACAAAAAAGTCAAGAGCTATAAATATAGGTAATAGAGGCGTTTTAAGTATATAAACCATATAGAAGTAGTAGGTATGTATTTATGTGTACGTAAGTATATAATTGCGAAAAAGAAAGAGGAAGTGATAGAATATGTGAACAAAGACTGTCTTTTCATCCCATGAAAACATCACAATCCGGGTGGAGTTTTTATTATGATAAGAAGCGTCAAATCTGGCAGCGGCGGGCGATTGACCATGAGAGTGGTGAAGTTATAGCTTTCTGGTTTGGGGCGGGGGAACATAAGAATCTGGATAAGCCGCTGGAATTGCTTATACCGCATAACATAGGGAAGGTGTATGCCGATGGAAACTATGCGTATTATGAGCGTTTTTCATCAGCGATTCTGGTTGTTACGAAGAAAAACGCGCAAAAGATAGAGCGGAAACATCTGTCGTTGAGGAGATGGTGTGGGCGGTTAGTGAGGAAAGGGATTCGTTTTTCGAAGACAGAACAGACGCGCAAGATAGTTGTCGCCCTGATAATAAATGTCTGCTTTTGGGGGGGATTATGTGTGATCCAATAATCCCAGAACATTACCCATTTTTTCAGGCGTCGGTCAATGGACGCGAGGCTTACGGCTTTCCCCGCAATTTTGAGGTGATGTTGAAGTCCGGCCGTCCGGCGGCGCTTCGTCCGTCCGCTTGAGGCATATATCCTTTTCGGCGACATTTTCCATGAGGCATTTCGAGCGCTTGACATTCCATCGCGTTTCGGCTATGCTATACAAACCCTGCAATCAGGAAACATGCGGGCAAGCGCCGCCCAACCCCGCCAGATTCGGAAGGAAGCAACGGTCAGCGGAGGCTTGCAGCGCCGTGTCCATCTTGATTGCAGGATTTTTTTTTGCTATAATATGATCTATGGCTTACGAAGTAACCGCCACAAGAAAAAGACCGAAAACGTTTGACGAACTGGCGGGTCAGGAATTTGTCGCCGCCACTCTGAAAAGCTCCCTGGAAACAGGGCGAATCGCCCACGCCTACCTGTTCACCGGGCCTCGCGGGTGCGGCAAAACCAGCAGCGCGCGCATTCTCGCCCGCTCCCTCAACTGCGTGAAGGGACCCGTCTCACCCCCCTGCGGCGAGTGCGTCAGTTGCAGGGAGATAGCGGAAGGCAGGAGCCTTGATGTCATCGAAATAGACGGCGCATCCAACACCGGAGTCAATGATGCGCGGCAAATTATAGAAGAAGTGCTTTTCCCGCCCAATTCGAGCCGTTACAAGATATACATTATTGATGAAGTTCACATGCTTTCAAACAGCGCGTTCAACGCCCTTCTCAAAACCATTGAAGAGCCGCCGCCCTATGTGGTCTTTATTTTCGCCACAACGGAGCTTCACAAGGTGCCTGCCACCATTAAAAGCCGGTGCCAACAGTTCGCCTTCCGCCTCATTCCCATAGAAACCATCGCCGGAATCCTCAAAAAAACATGCGAAGAGATGCGGATACAAGCCGAAGACGAAGCCTTGTTCTGGATTGCCCGCGAATCGACCGGCAGCCTCCGCGACGCCTACACCCTCTTCGATCAGGTGGTTTCTTTTTCGGATGGAAACATTCAATCCGCCGTCATCAGGGAAAAGCTGGGGCTTGTTGGCATAGACAACCTCAACGCGCTTGCGACAGCCTGTGTTGAAAACGACCGGCGAAAAGCCCTCCTTCTCGTTGACGATCTGCTGAACGCCGGCATCGCCATTGAGCAGTTTGTCATTGATATGGCGGGTTTTTACCATAGCCTCCTTCTTTTGAAAGCCGGAGTCAGGAAAGAGTCCCTCTTGTCGAACAGCCCGGAGCGTTTTTCGGAAAAAGTGTCGCAAACGCTCAACCCGGAGCAGATCGAGCGGGCTTTGGATTTGCTGCTTGGTTTGTACCGTGACATACGCTATTCTATTTCCCCACGCTTCGAGCTTGAAACTGTTGTCTCAAAGCTCTGTCTGCTCGACAAGTGGGTGTCGCCTCTGGAGTTGCGATCCGCCATCGCCGGCGCGCGGGAACTGCTCGCGCCTTTCGGTGAGCAAAAAAAAAATCATTTTTCAGCGGCGTCGGCAATGCCTGCGACATTGCCGGCGGACGCCATTTCTGATCACAGCGGCGCCGCCGGCATCACTGCCGACGCAATCGCCGCCAAAACGCCGCCGTCAGAGACCTTGAGCGAGGGTTTCAAGCGGTACCTCGCAAACCGCGAGACAGGCGCCGGAGAAGACAAGCCGGCCCGGAAAATTTCACCCCAGGCGGAGCGCGTCTTGAGGATATTTGAAGGAACCCTAGTACAAAGGAGCGGACATGCAAATAAATCCATTTGATCTTTTGAGAAATGTTCAAAAACTGCAAGAGCAGATGGGCGACATGCAGCAAAAACTTGAAGCGGTCAGCGCAACCGGCGCATCAGGCGGCGGCATGGTGGAAGTCGATCTGAACGGACTCATTGAGTTGCAGGCGATCAGAATAGCGCCGGAACTGGTGAACGAGCATGACAAAGACATGCTTGAATCCCTTATTGTCGCGGCTTTTACGGATGCGCGGGAGAAAGTGAAAGAAGCCATCGGACGAGAGATGGGCGGTCTCGTCGGTATGCCGAATCTTTCTTCTTTATTTGCGGGTATGGCGTGATCGTTCGGGAACTCAACGCTATTGACAGGCTCGTAGCTTTGCTTTCAAGGTTGCCCGGCATCGGCAAAAAAAGCGCGTCCCGTCTTGCCTATCACATCCTTGACTCGGACACAAGTTATGCCCGCAGTCTCGCCGAACAGCTTTCGTCCCTGCACGAGGCGATAAAACGTTGCTCCGTGTGCGGCAGCTTTACGGAAACAGACCCCTGTCCAATATGCGCGGATATAACCCGCGATTCCCGCACGATTTGCGTGGTTGAACGCGCCCAAGATGTGCGCATTATAGAAGAATCCCGCGAATTTAATGGGCATTTTCATGTGCTTGGCGGACTCATTGCGCCGCTTGAAGGCATAAGTCCGGGCGATCTCACCATCGGCCAGCTTTTGGCGCGTGTGAAGCGAAGCGATGTGCGCGAAGTGATCCTTGCTATGAATCCAACCGTTGAAGGAGACACCACCGCCTTGTACCTACAAAAGCTGCTCAAAGAAGAAGGCGTAGAGGTAAGCCGCCTTGCGTCCGGCCTGCCTGTGGGCGGAGACCTTGAATACACAGACAAGCTCACCCTCTCGCGCAGTTTGCGTGGACGGGTACGAATAGGATAACCGCCGGCTGACGCCGGTTCCCTTGCTGCATGCAAAGCGCGTTCTATGAATTCTGCGCGCACAACAAAGCTCCGCGCATGTTGCGTCTACTTTACGGCGAGCATTTCAATTTCGATCTTCGCGCCTTTTGGAAGCGCGGCTGCCTGTACGCAACTTCGGGCGGGCGGATCTTCGGTAAAATACGATGCGTAGACTTCGTTCATCGCCGCGAAATCCGTGAGGTCTGTCATAAAGACCGTTGTCTTGACCACGTCCTTGAGAGATGCGCCCGCAGCCTCAAGGACGGCTTTGCAGTTTTCCAGTGACGCTTTCGCGGCTTTTTTGATGTCCGCGGTTTCCAGATTGCCCGTAGCCATATCTATCGGAAGTTGCCCGCTGGTGTAAATGACGGCGCCTGCGGCTGCGCCTTGCGAATAGGGTCCGATAGCGTCCGGCGCCTTGCCGGTTGTGATGATTTTTTTCACGATTTCTCCTTGCAACGTATTATACTGCGGTTGTTTCAATATGTCAAACTGTGAAACAGTTGGAAGGATTGATTGCCGGCTGTTCCCACGCCGATCTAAAAACATGGTCGTTTTTTCGTATCAGGCGGCGCGTACTCATAGTGTCAAAGGCGGTTGTAACAGATTGCGGAAATGAGCCGTGTCCAGATAATATCCACACCGGCGCGCTTATTCCCCACAAAGAAAACCCTGACACGCCCACAATAAATTTGGAGTTGTTGGATTTGAAAAAATTCAAGATGCCGGGACAATGGGGTTGATTGAATACTTATATAAACAAGCGGCTATGCAGAAAAGAATCGCATAAAAAACACTCTAAAATTGGTTGGAAATATTTAGAATAAACACGTCCGTTCTGCGTGTTACCATAACAGGGCTGTTTACGCTGCGCCCGCAGTAGCGCAATCGGGCTACGAAAAACCGCAGTCGGGCGACGCCCTTTGTGCGGTTTTTCTCCGCCACATTTTTGAGGTTGCTGGAAACCTATGGTTTCCTTTATCGCAACCGCAAAAACGTCATATATATTCGCCAAGCAATGATATTGTCTATCCCCTATTGGAATTTATTACTATATCTTATTATGGGATAATGAATTATTCAACTACTTTCTGATACCAAGACTTATCAGGAAATACTAATAATGACAAGATATTGCAATCACATCTGCAATCATTTCAACAAAATCCTGGTTGTATTGTGTGAAAATAAAAATTATGTAGATTATTGCTTCATAAAAAATATCCCAAAACATAGCATATACCGCCCCACATTCTACGAGGGGTATCTAACTACCCCTTTTGGCGGAAAGTACATCCATGCCCTAATTCGGCGCTGTTTTTTACCCTCCGAATCCTGGTAAAAAGGTACTATTTTTTTACCCCCTATGGCCGCCCTGCCCGTTTTCTTTCCTGTTCTTCTCGGTTTTATATAGATGGGAAAAACAGAGGCTTAATACCTTTGAAGTGTTATGTGTTAATTCTGAAAAACGTCGCGCAGAAATTTCTCGTTCCACCGCAGCATTGTCTTCCAACTATCGTCAGTGGCGAGCGCACCGCCTGTCCACCAGAATTCGGCGGTGTACATCCGTACCCCCAGCGCCCAGGCGGTTTGTATGCCCTTTGCGAAATCCACATGGCCTTCACCATAGGGAACTTCCCGAAAAACGCCAGGTCTGGTTTCCTTGAGGTGCAACGCGGAGATACGACCCCTACCGCTTTCAAGGTCGGCACGGACGCGTCCAGAATCGCCCTCCGCCGCGCAGGTGATGTTCCCCAGATCGGGATACACATTGAGCCAAGGGGAATTGATTGTATGTACCCAATACATGGCCTTTTCCACCGTGTTGAGAAACGGAGTTTCCATGGTTTCAAAGGCCAAGGTCACCGCATGGGCGGCGGCTATTTCAGCGGAGCGTTCAAGGTTTTCGGCAAAAGCGGCACGGGTGTTTTTGTCCCCCTGCTTATAGTACACGTCGTAGCCCGCTATCTGAATGAGTCGCACTCCCAAACGAGATGCAAGCCTTATTGCCTTTTCCATGACAGCAAGGCCCCGTTCCCGCGTTGCCCTGTCGGGATCGCCCAAAGGGAAACGCCGGTGACCGCTGAGGCATATCGATGAAACCGGTGTGGTGGCCGTTTCGGTGTCGCGGCGTAATGCGCAAATCTCGGCATCCGTCCAGTCAAGACGGGCGAGTTTTTCATCAGTTTCATCAATCGAAAGCTCCATAAAATCATAGCCGGCTTCCTGCACCGCCGCGAGTTTTTCCACAAGCGGCAGGTTTCCGGGCATGGCCTTTTCGTAGAGACCGAGTTTATAGGTGGACATTCAAACCTCGAACCGGTTCCACACCGTATCTAACGCTTCACAGACGGCGGTGTATTTTTCGTACTTTGACCGGTATGTTTCCACCATGCTGTGATTGGGGTAGACCGGACTTGATATGCGAACCATCACCGTAGCTGCCTCGTTGTAATCCTTGTAGATACCGGCGCTCACCGCAGCAGCCATTGCGCAACCAAGCGCACCAAGTTCCTTGACACCGGTTACGGTCTCGATGGGCAGTTCAAGAATGTCAGCGAACATCTGTACCCAGAAGGACGAGTTGGCCGCGCCGCCAGCCATACGCACCGCCGCCGGTTTTTCCCGTATCGAGAGCAGCTTGTCGATGTGGCCCTTTGCCGAAAACACGACACCCTCATATACCGAACGCAAAAGGTGCGCCCGAGTGTGAAAACTCGTTAAGCCGATAAAACTTGCCTTTGCCAGGGGGTGCCGGTTGGAGCCTTGCAGGAAGGGTAGAAAGTACACATCGCAATCGTCGGCCGGAACTTCGGCGGCCATGTCGTCCAAATGGGCGTAGAGTTTTTTACCGTCCTGGGGCGTCTCGCCCGTGAAGCAGTTATGGATCACCCATTCAAGATTTCCCGCGCCGGTTGAACTGCACTCTTCGATAAGATAGAACCCGGGAATCGCATAGAGCGAATTCATGGCGATGGCGGTTCCGGTTACCGGTTTCTTCGAGATAAATTCGTTGATCGTCCAGGTGCCGGTTATCGTACAAAAATCTTCGGGCCGCGTAACGGACATGGCGATTGCGCAGGAATCAATATCGAACATACCTCCCGCAACCGGCGTCCCCGCTTTAAGACCTATCTTTTCTGCCGCCGCCGCAGTCACACTTCCCAAACGCTCGTTTGAATAACGGATCGGAGGAATCATACCGGTAGCTTCCGGTATACCAAGCGTGTCAAGCAAATCGGTGTCAATACAGGCGTCACGGACATTGATAAGCCCTGAACCGGAAATATTCGTCGCTTCGCTGTACGCCTCACCGGTCAGTCTGAAACGGATATAATCGATCACCGAAAATGCCCACTTAATATTGTCGTAGGTTTTTCGATCGTGTTCTTTGAACCAGGCAAGGATCGATACCTGCTGGCAGGCCATAAACTGCTGGCAGAGCCGGTCGTAGAGTTTCGCGTGGGTCCCTTCGGCTTTCCACTTTTCGGGAAACTTCCATGCCCGGTTGTCGGTGGAAATGATCCCCGGATAGGCGGGTCTATTGTCCTTGCCCCAGGCGTACAGCCCCTTGCCGTGGCCGCAGACCGCAATGCCGGCAACAGTCTCCGGCTGTACGCCCGTTTTAGCGATCACCTCCCGAACGCAGGCGCAGTTCTGATCCCACAGAGTTTCCATGTCCCTCTCGGTCCAGCCGGAATGGGGGGTACTGATTTCCGTGGTACGCGAGGCGATACCTATTTCTTTACCGTTGATGGTAAAAAGCGCAGCCTTTATGATGGTACCGCCGTTGTCAAGGCCTAGTAAGTATTGTTCCATTACGGTACCAGCGCCACTTTCAGGTCGCCATACTTACCGGTGGCGTACTCAAAGCCCTTCTCCCATTCATCAAGCTTGAGTATCGTTTTGATGACGCCGTCTGTCTTGAGCGCACCGGAAGCGATGCCGTCGATCACATAGGGAAAGCAATAGGGGCTCAGATGCGCACCGAATATGTCCAGTTCCTTGCGGTCGCCGATGATTGACCAGTCGACTGTGACAGGTTCGGCGAATACGCTGAATTCAACCATGGTTCCCAATTTGCGGATAACGCTCAAACCCTGGATGACGCTTGAGGGATGGCCGGTGGCCTCGATATACACATCGCAACCGTACCCATCGGTTATTTTCATAATTTCCGCATTAATATCACATTTACCCGGATTAAACACATGAGTCGCGCCGAATTCTTTCGCCTTGGCAAGCCGGGAATCAGCCATGTCCAGGGCGATAAGCGTCCTGGGATGTTTCAGCGCCGCGTAGGTGACCATGCCCAGCCCCAGGGTTCCCGCGCCGGAAATGACAACCACATCGTCACACTGGATATTTCCCCGGTCAACGGCGTGTTTTGAACAGCCATAGGGTTCAATGAGCAGAGCTTTTTCCAAAGGCATATCTTGGGGAACTTTGTGAATAACCGCTGTCTTCGGATACCGTACATATTCAGCCATGCCGCCGTTGTTCCCGGTCTGGAAACCAAAAATATTGTGAGGCTGACACATCCAGTATTTGCCGCTCTTGCAGAAACGGCATTCCATACAGGGCACAATCTGATCCGCCGTTACGCGATCCCCAATCGAAAAGCCTTTAACATTTTTTCCCATCTCAACAATGCAGCCCAAAAATTCATGCCCCGGTATGAACGGCGGCTTTACCCATGAAGGCTGCACTTCATCGCCCCAGAACATCGCCGCGCCGTGCTGGCACTTGAGATCCCCGGCACAGATACCGCAGGCCTCGGTTTTGATGATGATGTCATCATCAGCGCACTCGGGCGAGGGATAGGCGCTTTCAAACCGGTAATCGGTTTTGCTATAGGCCACCAGGGCTTTCATGGTTTTCGGATAATTACTCATACATTCCTCCGTGTTTATTATTTGATAACGTCTCCGCTTTCGGGATCAAACAAATGTGTTTTTTCGGAATTGAAATCCAGCCGGATCGTATCCCCGTTTTTATATGCCACATTCTCCGTGGTGGTAATGTTCAGATGTCCCTCGCCGACACGGACCGATACCCGCCGCTCGTCGCCAAAATTTTCGTAAACCACCACCGCCACCGGGGTACTGGTATCGGCCTGGGTAATAAGCACGTCAATGGGGCGCACGCCGAGAGTCACTTTTTTACCATCCGCAGCCAGAGGCAGATACCGCTCAGGAACTTTTACACGAAGGTCGCTTCCGTCAAAAGTGAAGAAGAAACCGGTTTCCCGTTTGACAATAACACTTTTTAAAAGATTCATAGGCGGCTCGCCGATAAAGCCCGCAACAAATTCATTGACCGGGCTGTCGTACACCTCCAGCGGCGTACCCATCTGCTGCAACTCACCGTCTTTCATAATGATGATGATGTCGGCTAACGACATGGCCTCGATCTGATCATGGGTGACAATAATCGTAGTACACTTAATCTCCCTGTGCATCCGTTTAATTTCCTGCCGCAGGGTCTGGCGCATCTTGCCGTCAAGGTGGCTTAAGGGCTCATCCAGCAAGAGGAGTCCTGGCTGACGGACAATAGCGCGGGCAATATTCACCCGCTGTTTCTGCCCGCCGGATAAAGCGCTCGGCTTCATGCGCAACAGTTCGTCAACTTTGAGAAGCGGCGCTACTTTATCTATCACCGCTTTGATTTTGTCAGCGGGCGTTTTTTTTGCCCGAAGATTGAAGGCCAGGTTATCGTACACCGTAAGCGGCGGATACAGGGCATAATCCTCAAAGGCCAGACCAATATTCCGGTCTTTGGGTAAAAGGTTATTGATACGCACGTCGTCAATAAAAATACTACCGTCCGTTATCTGTTCGAGACCGGCGATCATACGCAGCGTGGTGGACTTCCCGCAGCCGGAAGGTCCCAGAATTCCGATAAAGGAATTATCAGGACATTCAAACGAGAAGTCCTTAACGGCAAAATCATTAAGCGCCTTCTTTTTACCGAACCATTTTTTTTCGGCGTTGTCGTAACGCTTGTACACATTCTTCAAAATTAACCGGGACACTCTTTACCTCCCTTACCGGTACTTTTCCATTTCGCTACGGGTGATAAAAGTTTTTGTTTCCCCGTTAAAAAAAAGCGCGTTCTTCATGTTGAATTTGAGATACAGCGGATCATCCAAATCGGCATTTGTGCTGTTAGGCGCGGCGATCCGTATCTTTTCACCGTTTACATCAGCGGTCATGATAATCTTGTTTCCGATTGGCTCAAAGGCGTAGATCGTACCCCGTATCCAACTCGTATCCTGCGGCGTAAGGCTAAAACTCACGTCTATTCCCCGCACACCGACATCAACCAGCGCAATACCGCTTTCGCGTAAGGCCTGCGCCGCGTCCTGTTCCGGCACAAGGGGCGTTTCCTGCCCCAGCGCTTTAAGCGTGAGCAAGCTGTCTTCACTTTTGATTTCCGCCGAAAAAACATTGATTTCCGGTTCGCCGAAAAGCCGGGCGACAAATTCATTGACCGGGGTGTAGTACATTTGCAGTGATGTACCCAATTGTTCAATTTTCCCATTGTTCATCACCGCGATGCGATCCGCCAGAGACATGGCTTCCATGAAGTCGTGGGTAACATAAATCGTGGTAGTGTTAAAGGCGCTTTGCATTTCCTTTAATTCGCCCCGCATAAAGTGGCGCAGTTTCGCGTCAAGGTGGGCCAAAGGTTCGTCCATTAAAAAGACTTTCGGATCCCGTACCAGGCAGCGGCCGATTGCCACGCGCTGACGTTGACCGTTTGACAGTTGGCTCGGTTTCCGCTCGTAGATCCCATCGACCTTGTGCATATTCATCATGGTGATAATTTTTTCTACCGCCCCCTTGATATAGTCCTCGTCCTTTTTGTACAGGGGACTGCGCAGGGGGAAAGCGATATTGTCATATACCGAAAGGTGGGGGTAGAGCGCATAGTTTTCAAACACCATTGACACGTTCCGGTACAGCGGTTCAATCAGATTGACAATTTCGCCGCCGATTTTTATCACGCCCTCATCGGGAAACTCAATACCGGCGATAAGTTTGAGGGTTGTGGTCTTTCCCGCTCCCGCAGGGCCAAAGAGAACAAAGAATTCGTTGTCTTTTATATCAAGGATCAGATGATTAACTGCCGGCGCATCTTTACTCATGCCTTTGTAACACCGGGTAATGTTTTCAAGTTCTATTCGGGCCATATTCTACCCCTTGACCGCGCCGAAGCTGAGTCCGCGCACCAGATGTTTCTGAATAAACAGACAGATAATAATTTCGGGCAGCACCGCGATAATCGCCGCCACCGCCACCTGCCCGTAATGTACCGCGTCGCTGGCCATGAAACGAAGGCTTGTGATTGTGATGGTCTGAACTCTCATGCCGCTTAAAATGAGGGGGAAGGTAAAACTGTTCCACGCGAAAATAAACGCCAGCAGGCCCGACGCGACCAAACCCGGTTTTACCAGCGGAAGCAATACCTTGAAAAAAACCGCGTACCAGGTATAGCCGTCAAGCTGCGCGGCCTGTTCCACTTCAACGCTGATGTCTTCAAAATACCCGCGTACCACCCAAATTAAAAGCGGCATGGTAATCAACTGATACACCCATATCAGGCCGAAATAAGTGTCATACAAACCTATCCGCTGGAAAATGAGGAATACCGGAAGGATAACGAGAATCTCCGGCGCGAATTTAAACGAGAGAATTTGAAAGGCCCAGCCTTCCTTGTTTTTAAAATCATAGCGGGCAAGCGCGTATGCCGCAGGAACGCCCGCAATCACCGTGAGCAGCACCGCACCGCCTGATACGATAAAGTTTTGAATAAAGGCTTTGATGTAATCGGAATCAGGACGGAACAGTACCGCCTGATAATTTGACAAAGTAGGGGTAAATTTGAATACTGTGGTCACCACCTCGGCATCGGACTTGAACGACATGAGCAGCATCCACATTATCGGAAAAATTGCAAAGATCGCGTATACCGTAAGGCCGAAATTACGGCCAACTTCCAAAAGGGCATCCTGTGCTTTTTTGTTACTCGCCGCTCGTTCAATATCGGTGCTCATCATAATTCTCCTTAACTACAATCCCGCCGCTTCTTTCGCGTACTTCCGCTGTTTCTCAACGAGTCTTTTCGCGGTAATGTTCACTATGAGCCACAGCATCAACAGGTAGGGCAGCGCCTTTCCCGGCTGTTGGTAGGTAAACGCGGTAAGATAACTGGTGAGCGAAATATTCATCAGCGAATTACCCGGCCCGCCTTTGGTAAGCGCGAAAATAATGCCGAATTCCTGCAAAGCCGCCATTGAACGGAACAACAGAGCAATATAAATAAAGGGCTTGAGCATGGGCAGGGTTAAGGTCCTGAACGTGAACCACGCTCCCGCACCGTCAACCTGGGCCGCCTCAAAGGGTGACTTGGGCAGGGACTGAATACCCGCAAGAACAAGCAACAGGATAAAAGGCGTGTTTACCCAGGCATCGATCATCACCACGGTGAACATAGCGGTTTTATGCGAGGCCGCCCAGGGAAAATTAAACAGTCCGAAGATATTCAAAAACTTTTCGACTATGCCAACCGAGTTGGAAATCATCAATTGCCAGATAAGCACCGCAATAGCGGGGGCTACCATCAGGGGAAACATCAGCGCCACTTTTAAAATACGGCTGTAAAGAGTGTCTTTTCGGAGCAGAAACGCTATACCCATCCCCAAGAGCAATTCAGTTCCGGTAGAAGAAATCGCGTAAATGAGCGTGATCATTACCGCGTGGTAAAAATCGGGATTGCCCAGCATGCCCCCCAACACAAGTTTCCCGTCATAACGGTCAAAACTGAGCCAGTTTCGGAACCAGTTAAAACGCCATTGTTCTATGGGGATCCGGTACGAGGCGTTGGTAAGACTCAACAGTATCGCGGTAATAAAGGGAATCAAAATCCCGATAAGGATTATCATTCCCGGCGCGATAATATAATACGGACGCATCCTGATATTTTTGGGCGGCTCGTTATAATTTATTTCCGTTTCAATATGTTTTTTCGCCATAGTTTACCTTTCGCCTTTACTTAATTTTTTTAAAGCCGAAACGTGGAGTTGGAGGAAGCAAACAGCAGGGAGGATGTCCCCCTGCCGTTTAAACTCACGTTCCGGCGGGAGTTTTACTGCTGTACCGCCCGATCCATTCGCTGTTTCAGGGCGTCAAGGCCGGCCTGTACCGTGACGCGGCCGGCGACCATGTTTTGCAGGGTTTCGGCCCAGTCAAGGGTGGTTTCAAAGAAGGCCGGCTGGGGCGTAAAGAGGATGCCCGCATTAGGCGATGTTTTGTTGAAGGTGTCGATGTAACCTTCCTGGGAGGCCATCTTCCGCTGGAAGCCCGCGGAATTCCACACCGAGGTGCGCACGGGATCCATGTTATTGCCTGTAACCGAAGCGTATTCAAGGAATTCTTTGCTGGTAACGTACTGCAGGAACATCCAGGCCGCGCCTTTGGCTTTTGAATAGGAATTCATCGCGATTGACCAAATCCAGAAATTGGATTTAACCGTATCGCCTTTTTTTGCCACCGGGTGCGGCGCAAACGCGATGTTTCCGCCTTCGGCCATATTTTGCAGATTTACCTGAATGGAGTTGTTATCCGCGTCCCACTGCATGGCGGCTTTTCCGGCGCCGAGTTCAGCCTGTCCGATATACCAGAATGTGTTTGACCACTGGGGCGAACCGCCGCGTTTTACCAGGTCAACCCAGAACTGGTTCATCGCTACCGATTCCGGCGAATTGACTTTTGAAACCAGTTTCCCGCCTTCAACGGCAAAATCCTTTGCGCCGAATTGGGAAAAGACGCTGAGGTACGCGGGATGGATAGTGCCCCAGTCGCGGGCGCCGCGCAGGGCGATGGGATAGGAGCCGGGACCATTCCATTCTTTCAGTTTGTCGCAGGCGGCAAGCAGTTCCTCGTAGGTTTCAGGAACTTTGGTGATGCCGGCTTTTTCAAAAGCCCGTTTGTTATAGGCAAGGCTGTAAACTTCGCAGCCAAGCGGAAGCGCCCAGAGTTTGCCGCTCCCCGCCGCATGACCGGAAACGCCGTCCCATTTCAGCGAATTGATAACACTTGGAACAATATCGTTGTAATCATAGTCAGGCGCGACCAACGCGGAATTTGCGAAATAGTCATCCAGCGGCTCCACATTGCCGGCGGTTGAATAATTCCAAACCTGATAGACGCCGGTCATAAACAGGTCAGGATTGCCGGATCGGCTTGACAGGGCGTTGGAAACCTGGTCAAAGTAGTTGGCTTCCGGCGTTACCTGAATGTTCACCTTGATGCCCGTCTTGGCTTCAAAATCCGGAATCTTCGCCTGCAGGGCGGACGAGGTGGAGTGTTCCACCATGTAGACCGTGATGGTCTGCCCGCTGAACCGCTTCCAGTCAAAGGTGCCGGTTGCCTTTGAATCGGTACTTCCGGTTTCCTGCCTGGCTCCCGCAAAGACCGCCGCCGCCAGGGCAAACAGTACCACACAACACAACAATTTTTTCTTCATCTTCCACTCCTTCTGTTTGCGGTAACCCGCACTCGTTTACCGGGCACGTACACAAACACTTATAAATTTATTAGGTTTATTTTACAGGGAAGCGTAAAAGTTTGGATAGCCAAAAGATTATCTATTTATTGTAATATTTTTTTACCGGTGCCAAAAACCACAAAAAATTTACGAAAAACCGCAAATTTTTTAGGTTTCCATCGGGAAAATAAGCCGCGCTCTTGATCCTTGTCCCGATGTGCTTTCAAAAACCAGCGCCGCCCTGCCATTGAACTGAATTCTGAGCCGCTCGCGAATATTGGCTATGCCGACCCGCACTCCACCCGGACTCGCGCCGTTCCCATTAAGAGCCGCGGTCTCTTCGGCGACATTCAGGCTTTTGGTAACCCCTTCGTCCATGCCGCTGCCGTTGTCAATCACTTCAAGACATATTTTTGAATCATAAAAAAAAGAACGTACCGTTATCTCTCCGCCGCTCTCCATATCATCAAAGCCGTGAATGATTGCGTTTTCCACCAGCGGCTGAAGCACAAAGCGGGGAATGACGCATTGTTCCGTTCCGGCGCCTATTTCGGTTTTCAGTTCAAAAATATCGCCGTAGCGGTATTTCTGAATCCCCGCATAGTTCTGTATGCTTTCAACTTCCTCGCAGAGGCGGGCTGTATTTTGCACCGATAAATTGTATTTCAAAAGCCGTATCAAATCCTGACACATGGACGCGATGTTGTGAACTTCCTGTAATGTCGCGAGAAATTTTATTGAATCCAGCGTGTTGTACAAAAAGTGCGGATTTATCTGCGCCTGCAGCACCTCAAGGCGCAGTTCATTTTCCCGCTTCTGTTCCGCCAATTCTTTCTTCGCAAGCGTGTTCGAGACATAAAAACCATAGAGGATGCTGATAACGATGGAAACAAGCAAGGCGATATTGAAGTACATTTGCATTTTTCGGGTGTCGGTTGTCACGTTTTTTGCGTCGATTATCCTGATGAATTTCCAGCCCAGCACCGCCGAAATTTCGGAAACAATTATACAATCCTTTCCCCAGAGTTTCCCTTCAATGGTGATATCGGCGTTATTCAAAATCCCGGGATATTCGGTAAGAACATGGTCAAAGGATTCATAGGCTGGATAGGTATACACGATCTCCCCCGGCTTGTTTACCATGAGAAATTTTTCATCGTTGGTCAGCGGTGAGAGGATAAAGAGTTCCTGAAATACCGAATAGCTCAAACCAACAAAGATCGCGCCCCAGAGTTCCTGGCTTCTGGTTTCAAATATCGGCCAGACGCCGGTTAATAAATTATTGTAGGCATTCGGCGAGATAAGGCTGCTCTGTATATCCACAAAAAAATCTGCCCCGCTTCCGCCCTGGAAACTCTCAACATATTTGCCGAAGTGGGCGAGCATCGCGGTTTTTTTTATCGCCAGATTACTCGAAAAAAACTGCCCCTGTGTTCCCACAATGGTAATATCGCCCAGGAAGGGCTGTATGGTCCGCATAGACTGGAGAAAGGTATTGACCGAAAAATCGCCGATCTCCGATTGATCTGTCATTTCGGCGTTCCGCAATGCGCCGGTTATCTGGGCGCTGGCGCTGATTTCCCGCGCTGTACTGTCGATGACGCTCATAATATAATCAAACTGGTATTTTGATCTGATGGTCGCCCGCACCTGGGCGTTTATCTCATTTTTTTTGAGTGAATCGGAATACGAAGTCTTTACCAGTATTGACATAATGATAAGTATCATGCCGCTCAGGGCTATCATACCCAGAAAAATATTCCAAGAAATTTTCGTTCCCTTCATCTTTACATACTTCCCATATCGTGATATACTATCTATAGTACCATAGATTACTACAAAGAAAATGAAAAAGATACTAATCGTTGATGATGAGTATATCGTGCGCCTGGGACTCAAAACAATCGTGGATTGGGCCATGTTTGGCTATACGGTGGCAGGGGAAGCCGCTAACGGCAAGGAGGCGCTTGATTTTTTTGAGAAAAACCCGGCCGACGTTATTTTAACGGACATTAAAATGCCGGTAATGGACGGGCTTGAGCTTACCCGCAGAATCAGGGCGCGGAACAAAAAGGCTCGGATTATTATCCTTAGCCACTACGATGAATTTTCCTACGCCCAGGAAGCGATAAGCCTTGGCGCATTTCGGTACATTCTGAAATCGGAGCTGACCAAAACAAACCTTGAAAATATTTTAAAATCCCTGTATTTGGACTCCGATGTATCCCCGGAGACGGAACACACGGCCGGATGGAAAGAGAATTTGAAGGTGTTTATCGAAAAACATCTTCTGCCTTCGTTTAACCGGCAGTTCAAAGATGAAAAGGGAGATCAGCATCTTAGGCCGCCTGACTCCGCTTTTCCTCCTTCAATAACAGGCACCTGTGTAATGCTCAGCGTGGTATGCAGGACCACATCGCTGTTAAACGAGGCCTATGAAAAATTTTCCAAAACCATCGGTGTTTTATTTGAAGACGCATTTGCGAACCTCACCGGTACGGGCCAGTATTATGATGACAATTTTTATTATGCGGCGATAGTGCCAATAGAAAAACAAGAAAACGTTGATACCGGACAATTCTTTGCCGAGAAAATCAGCGGCCCTGCCCTGCAACTGATAAAGAATATCCGCCAGTATTTTGACGTTAATACTTTTATCGGAGTGAGTTCATTGGGCAAGATTGACGACTGCAGCCTGCTTTTATGGGAAGCCCACCAAGCTCGCTTTGATTGTTTCTTTTCCCAAAAAGTATTTGTGGGAATTTACAATAAAAACTCAGGGAACAAGGAAATCGGCGGAGCAAAAAGGGCCGATCCGGTTAGTTACGCTAAACTGATGGAGCTAATTGACGCCAATCAAAAAGACGGTATGCTTGAATACATACAAAGCATTTTTGCGAAACTGCGGGAAGCTGGCAATTACTCCACTGTTTGCAGCGCTTTTATTGATTTTCTTTCGATAGGAAAACTGATACATGAAAAGTACCAGCTTGAGGAAGAAGTGTCTTTAAGCGAACGAAAATTCAAACATGATGTTCTTTTTGATCTGCCCTTTATCAGTGATGTGGAAATGTACATCTATGAATTATACCTTTCACTTTTATTCACCAAACAGAACGGCAAGGCGGGTTATTCCCACATCGTAAAAATGTGCAATGATTTTATCGAGCGCGAATATGAACACAATATCGGCCTGGCGGAGGCTGCGGAATACACGGGGGTGAGCAACAGCTATCTTTCGTTTATTTTCAAACAGGAAACCGGCGTGAATTTCAACGCCGCCCTTGTGCAGTACCGGATTGAAAAGGCAAAAAAACTGCTTGCCACAACCAGCCTTAAAATTTACCAGGTTGCGGAGAAGGCCGGTTTTTCAACCCCCTACTATTTCAGCAAGGTGTTTCGGGAAATTTCCGGCTGTACCTGCAAAGAATACCGGAACAGGAACGGAGAATAAATCTATCGCTGGCCGTAATAGGCATCAGGTCCGTGCTTACGCTCCCAATGTTTATGTATGATATGTTCCGGCAGGGGCTTTGTCAGCGGATCAAGGCTCAGGGTAAGCAACGCCATCTTGCAGACTTCCTCAAGCACCGCGCCGTGATACACAGCCTGTGCTGCGCTGTTTCCCCAGGTAAAAGGCCCATGCCCCGCGACCAGCACCATGTTGGCATGAACGGGATTGAGTCCTCTCTGTTTTAAGGTCCCCACAATAAGGTTTCCCGTCTCCAGTTCGTAGTTATTTTTGACCGCTTCGGGACTCATATACTCCGTGCAAGGAATCTCTTCTGTGCCGTGGTCCGCGTGGGTAGTGCCGAACACCGGAACTGATTTTCGGGCCTGCGCCCAAGCAACCGCGTAGGTCGAATGGGTGTGGGTAACGCCCCGTATACCTGTAAATTCGCGGTACAGCACCTGGTGGGTTTTGGTATCTGATGAAGGGTTCAGAACGCCGTCAACGATATTACCGTCAATATCAATCAGCACCATATCTTCCGGCCGCAGTTTATCATAAGCCACGCCCGAGGGTTTTATGGCAAAAACGCTTTTGCCGGGATCAAAGGCTGAGACATTACCCCAGGTGTATATGGCGAGGTTCTGTTTTTTGATTTCCATGTTAGCCTCAAATGCTTCTTCCCGCAGGGTTTTGTATATGTCCATAATTTTCCTGCCTCCTTATATTCACCAGTCAACCACATCAGCCGTAGAATAGTCAATGGACCTACACTCCCTCCACTATCATCATACCCTCTCGATCCACAACACCCTTGTATCGATAACTCCCTCAGCCGCTCCACTATCTTTTTCATCAATATTTCATATTGATATTTTGTTATCCATGTTTTTAAGGGTCGGCCTCCGTCTCCGTACCGGGGCAAGCCCCGTACTCCGCCTGCGGCCCCAAGCAGGCAAACAGGCGGCGGAGCATACCGCCCCGCCGCTCGCCCTCCATTTCCGCATATCCCTCGCATACCGGGGAATACACGGCTCCATCAGCCACACTCTCCGGCCCACGCATACCGCAACATTTACCCTCCCGATAAAGCGCCGTGGGGAACTCAGTATACTAAGCCCACCCAGGGCCGCTCAACCTTCACGATGAGCGTACTTCGGTGGCGGTGTGGCGGCGGCATATATTGTCCCTCCCCCTCGCCGCCGGGCTTCCCCCGCTCAAAAACAATAGGTGGGGTTTGCTCCCCCGGTCGCTTCGCTCCCTCCTCCGCAAACCCTTCATCAACGGCTCAAAGGAGGAGGGACAGCCCCCGGCCGTAGCCGGGGGCCGGGAGGTAGAAAAAAACGCAAACGTCCCTGTTTGCGTTTTTTTCCGTTCAGGGCGGCTTCCTGCCGCCCCGCCTCCACACCGCCACAACGGGGTGCACTCTGCCCGCCCGGATGTTCGGCTTCCCATCACGCCTAGCGTGGTAAGCCCCACGGCTGGCGCAGGTGAAGCCGCATCCCCGGAAGACTGGCCGGGCTTTAGGTTTACCGGCCCTAACCGCCAGACCGCCTTGCGGCGGACAGGCGGCACACTCCCCGGTGAGAAAGTTACCCGCACATCCGCATACCGTAACACTTCCTCGCAGTGATGAAACGATGACCACACCGAAACCGGAGTTCCGTAAGACCCGTCCAATCTTTGCAGAAGGGTGGGAAGCCACCGAAGGAAGGGCCGATGGCAAGGCCCCGGAGCAAGACTTTTCAAGCCTTGCTTCGGGACAAGTCGGTGAAACGCTTTGTCGAAGGAATGAATCCTAACAACTCAAGCATGACCAATGACTGTCAATACCCCGATTTTTCCTTTTCCCCTCTATATATTTTATTTATTCTTTTTATTTTATTTCTTTGTCAGAAAAAACAAAATAAAAAAATATGATATATAAAGAAGTAATAAAGAGTAGATAACGCATAATCATGATAATGACAATTACGCTTGGCTCTTGGGTATTTTAATAGTCATCGCCTCTCCGGTATTTGTCATTGTATTTTCTTGACGGGGGGAGTATGCGCGGGCATACGTCTTTCAAAATTGCCAGTTTTTATCGTTTTCATTTTTTCGTATTGACGATACAAGTTTTTTTGATAAAACAGACACGTTTTTGTAAACAGCAATCATAAAAAAAGCCTACTCCCGCATACATCTGATACACGGGAA
>JAIROT010000080.1 GCA_031257385.1 Treponema sp. | reverse complement strand
AGTACCGCGAAACTACCGGGTTTTGGAAGAATTTTTAGCCGTAAAGTCGAAAAAGTCGAAAAAGTTTCGGTACAAAGCCTTGTTTTTCTCTTCCTTTTTCGACTTTGCGGTGAATTTTTATCAAAACATACTGCTTATAAGGGAATTTTGACGCCGAAAAAAGTAAGTACCGCCGCCCTGTAGCGGAAATAGAATTATCCGCGGCTGTCCCGGCTCAGAGTCCCCAATAGCCTGCGGAGGCGTAGGCGAGGGCGGCCAATACCACGATAACGATCACATAGGGCAGCTTGGCCTGGTAATAGCGCATCGGATTTATGCCTAGCATGGGACCGATAAAGAAGATGTCGCCCATGGCGATTTCGTTTCCCATTAACCCCGCGGCGCAGACCGCGCCTACGTACAGGGCGGTGTTTCCGTGCATGGAGGAGGCAAAACTCACCGCAATGGGCATGCCAATGGCATACATTGCCCAGGGGTTATCGAACAGCGCGCCCACAAAAGTACAAATACCGAAGATGATAAGCGGCAGCAGCCAGACCTGCCCCCGGATAAGGCCCTGCACAAGCTGATCAAGCCAGGCCGAAAAACCGATCTCGTCCATACCGTTAGCGAAGCATTTCCCCATAAGGAACATAACGACAGGGGCGATCATACTCTCTATACCGTATACTACATTTTTAAAAAACTGATCGGGAGACATGTACTCCTGAAAACAGTACAACAGAAAAGTACAGATCAGGGTAATAATCATCCCGTACAGTACATTTATCTGAAACTCACCGGCCTCAAGAGTTCCGGCAATGATCGAGCTAACGATAAGAATTAGAACCGGCAGCAGCAGGTTTCTTACCCGTCCCTGCAGCGCGGAATCCTCTTCCTCGTCGGGGTTATCCGTACCTTCGGGCCAGAGGTCTCCCCCTTCCCTCACCCGGATTGCCGCTTTTTTTAACGCGCCGACCAATGGCAGCTTTTCAAGGGCGAGGAGCAGGATCACCGCAACCATGACAATCGCGGCAAAGTTATAGCGGATGGCTTCGATAAAAAGCCCCCGCTGCCCGCTTGACATGGCGATAAGACCGGTAAGGTAAATGCCGTTAAGGGACATAGGGCTTAAAATGCACAGCGCCCCCGGCGACATTCCCATAACCATGGCGGATTTTTCACGGGGTATCCGCTTTTCGTCCGCCAGGTTGGTAAAGCAGGCGCCGTTTATGAGTATCAACAAATACTCGTCAATGGCGATTAAGACCATGGACACGAAGGCGGCCAGCATCGTCCCTTTGGCGCTTTTTATTTTTTTCTGGGCGATGCGCTTCAGGGCGTTGATGCTCCCCGATGCGGAAAAAAGCCTGGTCAGGGAACCCATCAGCATAACTATCAGAATAATATCCGCCGTATCCATGATTGTTTTTATTATCTGCGTGTAAAAAAGCCCGGCAAAATTGAGTTTTCCGAGAAGTATCATGATGTACATTGGCGAAAGCACCAGGGCCTCAAGCGCGCGTTTAGTGATAACCATATAGGCCACCATGAACACAACGGGGGAGCAAAGCCAAAACGGATGCATCGGTCCCAGGGCGGGATTGGGGGCAAATAAAAAGACAACGTAGAAAATCACAAATACAACATAGTAATTCAAAAAAAGCGACGACAGAGTCAGCTTTTTTTTGAAGCCCACATGACCGAAACCGCGCTTGGAATTAAGCAGCCTGACCAGCTTCCGGTAACGCTCCGACTCCTGTATGTAGATGTTTTTGAGAAAGCGGCTGTAAATACCCGAATGACTCCGGGCCAGGGAAATCAGCGTTTCTTTATCAAGGGCGTATACCTGCACCGTTCCCCTTGCCTGGATATCGGCCAGACGTTTATCCCCGGTAAGGGCGGCGTACTCCCCAAAATAGCGGCCGCTCTGCAGCTCATTGAGCACTTCATTGTTCGCGCCCCTTACGGTAACGGTTCCCGAATCAATAAAGTACATAAGATCCGCATCGTCCCCGGCGCGGCAGATATAACTGTTATGCGCAAATTCTTTCAGGACTAACCGGGCCATGATAAAATCTATTACGTCTTTATCATTTTCCTCGGTCAGCCTGAAAAAATCCCGTATATAATCACGGGTTATGCAGTTCGCTTTTTCCATAAGATCGGGACGGCGTTTTCATTTTTTGCTTACCGCGGTTTCGAATTCAGCCCATATCCGCTGGTGCTCGTCCTCCGCCGCCTGGCTTACAAAATTCTGAATCATCTCAAATGTGTTGAATTTGGGGAGAACAAGAAATTCCCGCAGTTCCGGTTTGATGTATTGCTCCGACCCGCTATAGGTACAGTAGTAGCCGAGATATTCAAAACACTGTGCGCCCCGTCTTGCGTCAAGGATATAGTTGAGGAATCTGTGGGCGGCGTCCGCGTTAGGCGCATTGGCGGGAATAAAGCCGGCCATGATACCGAAGCCTATGCCTTCCCTGGGGAATACCACTTTGAGACCGGGGTTTTGCTGTTTTGCCCTCATCGCCTGATCGGTATACATTATAGCCGCGGATAATCTGCCTGAGAGCAGTTCCCCGTCAAGGCCGCTGTCATCAATCATCCGGACATTCGGCGCCAGTTCTTTCAGCTTGGCTCCCGCGTTCCTGATATCGGCAAGCTCTTCGGTATTGTAGCTCTTGCCAAGCGCCTTGAGGGCCATCCCGTTCATAACCCGGTAGTTCCCAAGAACGCCCACGCTGTTCCTTAGGGAACTGTTCCATAATTCCGAATAGCCCTTAATATCCAGCCTTACCTTTGCCGGATCATACACAATGGTCTGTACCCCCGCGCCGTAGGGGACCGTGTACTCATCCCTGGGATCAAAAAACTGATGCTGATAGAACGGATTAACATTGACGAGATTGCTGAGTTTCCTCTTGTCAAGTTTTTGGGCAAGTCCGTTTTCAATGACCATCTCGATAATATAATCGTCAGCTATGACCAAATCGCAATTGCTTGCCTCGGTACTTTGCAGGTCCAAAAACATATTCTCGTTGTAATCAAATGTCTCATACACAATTTCAAGGCCGGGATTTGCCCTTTCAAAACCGTCAAGAATCTCCTGGGGAAACATTTCTTCCCACGTGTAGATGATCATCTGCTGTTTCTGGGCCTGGAGCTGCGGAAACACGCACAAGGCCAATACCGATATAATAAACCGTATCTTGTTCATATTGTTCCTCCTGTTATTGTCCAAATACTACGTATTTGGGGCTGTCCGTAATGCGCCGCGCTATGGGCGGGCCTTAACCGTCCGTTGTTTCGATCTGTACCCTGGCGGTGCGTTGTATACCGAGCGCCTGGGCGGCGGCCTGTGACATATCAATAATCCGATCCTTGGAAGCCCGGATACGGTTGCTTATGGTAACGGTTACGCTCCTTGAGTTGGCGGGATTGGTCACTTTTACCTTTACCCCCATCGGCAGTGTGGGATGGGAAGCGGTCAAACCGGTACCGGAGGGCAGCACGGTGGCGCTCCCTGTCTGCTTGAACACCCCGATTCGGGGCCGCATGACGTGTTTGGCCCCTGTGTTTTCCGCGGGTACCGCTTCGAGCCATACCCAGGTGGGAATATCCCTGTATATTCCCAGTTTATCAGCCGCGGCCTGGGAAATTTCGATCAGAGTATCAAGCGCCGGATTTGGGCGGCCTCCAACCTGGACGGTAATTTGGGATTTGTTTACCGGATTGATCAGCAGCAGTTTCGTGCCGAAGGGGTGGGTTTTATGTGTGGCGTACAGAATGTCCGCCCCCTCCCCGTAATAGCAGATCGCCACACCTTCCTCCCGCTGTTGGGCCCCAAGAGACAGCACAAACGCGGTAAACAGCAAAGCGGCACTAAAGTGTTTTTTCATCTTTTTTTTCTCCTTATCCCACTGCGCAATGTATCATACCAATTTTTTCAATTTAATGCAAGCGCCAAATACCGCCCGGCAGTTTAGCCGCATTTTAGCCTGCTTGTATTCTGCTTGTCCGCGCGCTTCATCTTGTTTGGACCGGTCCGGTTCATGGTTAAACCGGGAACTGCTGATACCGATAATAACACTATGACCATGTATATCAATTTTGAGGACAACCTGTTCATTTTGAATGTCAGAATCAGGATGATCCGCGATCTGCTGCGTCTTGATCCGGACCCCGGCCTGTTTCTTGAGCGGACCGTGGACGACATGGAGTTTATCGACAAGGCTCTGGAATTCCTCACGGGAAACCTCAAGGAAAATACCCGGCTCTTTGACCGGGATCGTGAATTTGACAATTTATCGAATATCGAATGGCAGTTCAGCCAGCTCCTGCTCGAATTCGCCAAGGATTCCAGCCCCCTGTCCCCCGCCAAATTTCCTCAAATCCGGGACCGGATCTTCCGCTTAAAAGATTCCGGCGCCGCCCGCCGGAAGACCATTGACGAAGCCGTCGTTCCCGCCGAACAGACCCGGACCGAGCCGATGGTCAGCTCCGCCGAGCTGAATGAGCTGTTCAGGGAATTCTAAGAGCCTGTGCGTATCACCGGCGGGATTTTGCGGGGAAGGCGCGTCGAGACGCCTCCGGGATTTATCCGGCCCAGCATGGACCGTGTGCGGGAGTCGGTATTCGCCTGCCTGGGGGATATTTCGGGGCTTTCTTTTCTTGACCTGTTCAGCGGTTCTGGTATTATAGCCCTGGAAGCCGCCTCCCGGGGCGCGGCGTACATCGAAGCGGTAGAGGCGGACAGCCTTAAACGTAAAACCCTGCTGGCCAACGCCGCCCTGTCGCCGGTACGGATCAACTGCCGTTTTATGGCTGCGGAACTGTACCTCAAACGGGCCAAACGGAATTTCGATATTATCTTTACGGATCCTCCCTTCCCCTACAAGTACAAATGGGATCTGCTGGCCGGTATAGCCGTTTCTCCGCTTGTTTTAGAAGGAAGTAAAATACTTATCCATTATCCAAGAGAAGATTTTCAAAAAGAACCAATAGACTTTCTAGTGAAATATGATAGTCGTAAATACGGACGCTCTATCGTTGATTTCTTTACAACCGCCAATTCCGAAGACAAATGAGGCTCTTTCAAAACTAAAATTATGAAAGGGCAGCCTCAAAAAAACGGGTGTTTCGCAAGACTTTGCCTGAGAAAGCCCGGGAACCGCGTCAAAACTAACCGGGTTTTGAAAGCGGCTCAAATTATAAAAATTTATTAAGATTCTTATTGTTTTTTTCTTAAAAATATGTGAGAATAAAGGAGCGGCACAGGGCGGCGCCTGCCCAAAGCGCAGGTTTGGGTAAAGCGCCCATTTTGAAAAAGTATATGGATTATAAAAAAGCGTTTGAAAAATTTGAAAAGCAAAACGCGTTTGTCAAAAAAACAGTTCCCCCACCGGTGGATGGAGCGCAGAAGGCGGCTCTTAACCGCAAGGGTAATATGCTGTTTAACTCAGGGGACATCGAAGGGGCGCGGAGAATTTTTTTAACCACCGGATATTCCGACGGCCTCTCCCGCGTGGGGGATTATTACAAGTCCCGGCACAGAATGATGGACGCCCTGCAGATGTATTGGCTTGCGCCGGATCGCGGTAAATGTGAACCTATGCTTATGCAGCTTGCCGCCATGCTGCAAAATATTATCCACGAAGAAGAGGACCTTTCCGATGAGTGACGAAGAAAAAGAAAACGACCAGGAAACAACGGAAATTTCCGACATCTCAAAAAAAGGATACCAACTGCTCAAAGAGAATAGAATCGCCGAGGCCATCGACTGCTTTTCGCAAATTCTCCTGGTGGACAAAAACAACAACTACGCCCTGGTCGGCATGGGAGACGCGACACGCAAACGGGGAGACTGCCGGGAAGCGGTGAGTTTTTACCAGCGCTGCCTGGAGTTTCATCCGGGGAACAACTATGCCCTGTTCGGCCTCGCCGACTGTTACAAGGCCCTCAACCAGTATCACAAGGCCATTGAAATATGGGAACAGTATCTGTTACACGACGATAGAAATATCACGGTCCTCACCAGGGTCGCCGATGCCTACCGCAAGGTTCGGGACTTCAAACATTCCAAGGCCATATACCTGCGGGTGCTGGAAATGGAAGAAACCAATCCCTACGCGATCATCGGCCTGGGGCATCTGCATTATGATTTCAAGGAATATCGGGACGCCCTGTTCTACTGGGAAAAAATGCTGCGCCACAATTCCGACAGTGTGGATATCCGGGTACTGACCTCCATCGGAAACTGCCACCGCAAGCTGAAAACCTTCAAAGAAGGCATCCCTTTCTTTGAACAGGCGCTGAGGAAAGAGCCTTACAATTTTTACGCCCTTTTCGGCCTGGCCGACTGTTACCGGGGCCTGAACCATCAGGAACATTCTCTGGAACACTGGAACCGTATCCTCGAACAGGACCCCCGGAACAAAGTGATCCTGACACGGGCCGGGGATGCCTACCGTAACATGGGAGAGTATGACAATGCCCAGGACTACTACGAGCGGGCGCTGAATATCGAATTCGACACATACGCGGTGCTGGGCCTGGCCCTGGTGGCGAAGGCCCGCGGAAAATACAATCAGGCCGCCACTTCCCTTGAACGGCTGATACAGCAAAATACCAAAAATTACCGTTTGTTTATCGAGCTTGCCGATTGTTATCTGAAACTCGGCGATAAAAACCAGGCCGTCGAAGTTCTGGAAGAATTCCAAAAACTGGGAATCCGCAGCACACAGATAGCTGAAATGCTCGAAAAAATCTGAAATGGTTTCTCCTGTCCTCTGCGGCCTGCCCCCGGAAGAACTGGCGGCCTTAATTGATTTCCTCCCCCGCTTCCGCGCCGCCCAGATTTTCAAATGGATCGCTGCGGGCGCCTCTTCTTTTGGGGAGATGAAAAACCTGCCCCTGGCCCTGAGGGAGGCCCTGACGGGCCGTTTCCTCCTCCGCTCAAGCGCGGTACAGGTCCGTTACGAGGACCCGGACGGTACGGTAAAACTCGGCATCGGCCTTGCGGACGGCGCGAAAATTGAGGCGGTACTGCTTGCCGGCGGCGGACGCCGTACCGCCTGCCTTTCGACCCAGGCCGGCTGCCCCGCCGGCTGCGTGTTCTGCAAAACCGGCAGCCTGGGTTTTACCCGCAATCTTACTTCCGCCGAAATTGTGGAACAGTTCCTGTTTCTGCGGGAGGCGGCCTCGCATGGGGCCCCGTCCGCGGCGGAAGGCAGGGCCGCCATAGCAAAAGGCAGGGCCGGCCATGCGGTTGACAATATCGTCATTATGGGCATGGGCGAGCCTCTCCTAAACCTTGCCGAAGTCCGCAGGGCTTTGGCGGTGATCACCTGCAAACAGGGAATGGATTTTTCAAAGCGGCGGATCACCCTGTCCACCTGCGGCATCAGCGCGGGTATTATCGACCTTGCCGACAAGGGTCCCGCAGTACGGCTCGCCCTGTCCCTGACAACGGCGGACGAAGCCCTGCGGCGGCGTCTTATGCCCATCGCCAAAGCCCACCCCCTGAACGAAGTCAAAGAGGCCCTCGCCTGTTTCCAGCGTTCAGGCGGAGGACGGATAACCCTGGAGATCGTCCTGCTTGGAGGCCTCAATACGCGCAGCGAGGATGTGGCGGCGCTGGCGGACTTTGCCCGCGGGCTTGACACCGTGGTGAACCTTATCCCCTGGAACCCCGTTGAAGGCCTGAAAGCGGACGACGGCCGGCCGCTGCGGGAACCCTCTCCGGGAGAAGCGGCGGCCTTTGCCGGCCGCCTGAAAGCGGCGGGACTGAAAGTTACCCGCCGTTTCCGCAAAGGCAGGGGTGTAATGGGCGCCTGCGGTCAGCTCGGCGTTTTACCCGCTGAATAGCGGCGGGGAGTCAAGGCTCCATATTTTACTCTTCTGTTTTCCTAAGGAAGCACTGATTTATTCAATCGAGAATAAATCAGTGCTACTTTAATGTGGTTTTTTCGCAGTTTTCCGTAGGAAAACGAGAAAAATAATAGGGCAACGCTGATTAGCGTCAA
>JAIROT010000052.1 GCA_031257385.1 Treponema sp. | reverse complement strand
GGGTATTAAACCAGACTTTCGAATAACCCTGCCGGGGTTTTGGATATAGGTCGGTAGTTTTTCGCCTTTAGTTAGTTTTTCGACGGCGTCAAAGGCGGTAGGCCCAAAGAAAGGACTGCAGAGTACCGTCGCGTCCATCTCATTCTGCTGAATCAAAAGCGCCGCATCCCTGAAGCCTCCGACACCGACAACGGCAATATCGGCTCCCGGTTTATATCCGGCGGCCTTAAGCGCCTGAATTGCGCCGATTGCGCATTCATCGTCATGGCCGTACACCGCGTTGATGTTCGCGCCCTGGGACTGGACAACATTTGTCATTACGTTCTGGGCAATTGAACGGGTAAATTCACCATTTTGGGTGGATATAATTTTGAAATTGGGATATTTTGCGAGTTCATCCTCAAAGCCTTTCCGCCGGCCATATCATCATGATTCCGCCCGGTACCCCGCACGTCTATGGGGCTTCGGAAAACGATCCCTGGAGCGTGTACCGGGTCCATTCCAGGAGGCTTTTTTTTGAGCAGTATTACAAAACACTCTCATCCCATCTTCCGGTTGAGGTATCGGAGGTGATGGGCGAAAAGCTCAAAGACCTGTTCCGGCAGTGTTTTACAATTTTAAGAAGTCCGTGGCAGAGCGAAGAATATTTCTACGTCTGTCAGCTTATGGGTACGGCCATGATCTCCTGTATCGGAAAAGGAATAGGCTCCCAAATTGCCCTTAGCGGATGGGGGGGGGGGGGGGATACGGTATTGATAAAGCCCTTATGTTCATAAATGAACACCTGCACGAAAATATTACGCTAAAGGATCTTGCCGGGGCAAGCGGCCTGAGCCCGTCTCATTTGCACAACCTCTTTCACCGCGCCACGGGTTTCGCGCCCATCGAGTACTTCCTGCAGGCAAAGATGCTGGCGGCATCCAGGGACCTTTACTTCTCGGAACTCCCGATAAAAGATATCGCCTACTCATACGGCATCGAGGACCCTTACTATTTTTCCCGGCTTTTCAAAAAAATTATAGGAATTTCGCCCAAAAATTACCGAAACAGTGAAAATACCGATGCAAGGGCAGTGTCTGCCAGTATTTATGGCAGGGTCCTGGGTTGAACATGCAACCGTGCATCAACCCAGCAGTATTACCGTTCCATGGTAAAAGGCTAACCCCCCGCCGCAAGGCGGGTTCCTGGGTATTAAACCCCAAGGGAATAAATTTCCTATCCAACGAAGATACTGCGAAGCTCTGCTCCGCGGGGTTCTTCATTGAACCGCCTCCAAATAAAGAACCTGATCTTCCTTGAAGTACATGCTACCGCCGTTATTTATCCCTCCTTTGCCACCCGGAATTAAGAGACGATAAAAATGAGCCTCGTCGGCGCTTCCTGCTTTCAGCCGTTCCCATTCCATTGTGAGCAGGTCATCGGAATGCTGCCAGGTAACAGAACGCAGGGCGGTAGAATCGAGCGTCTCCGGGAAATAGGGATTAAGGGAAATCAGCAATGCCGTATTTTGTTTTGCCTCGTCACTGAAAGGCAGGGAAAAACGGATCGTGAAACGGAGAATTCCCTGATTCTTGGAATCCAGCGGAATCCGGACAGTGGAATTGTTGTCAAAATCAGAAACCGCAGCGCCTTCAACATTGAATGAGAGGATTCTTAAAAACGGAATATCGGGAATAAATGTTACGTGATAATCTTCCCCCAATTTCAGACCGCCTGAGTCCCTGGTGTCGGCGGAAACAACGAGGGTGTAGGCCGTTTCCGGTTCGGGATCGCGGCTGGGAATAAAGACAATACTTTTATCGGATAAGGATTCGGTCCTGCCCGCGAGGTTCGGATCAAAACGGAGAGAGCGGAGTACATTTTCCCCCATGGGCTTGTTGAATTCGACAAGTATCCCCTGTCCAGGGCCCAGGCCCTCTTCGATGCCGCTGCCTGTAGGAAGCCAGCGCCCATCCGATGAGATTACCGGATACACCCGCAGCACCCGGGGTACAAGTTTATCCAAATCGGTGCTGAACTGAGCTGATATTTTTTTTGTCAGAGGAACCCCGTCGCGGCTTTTGGCGCTGTCGTTCAGGTTCCAATGGTACGCGGTCCATGGCAGCAGGGCTTTTTCGGTTGTAACTTTAAGAACCCGGTCGTCATCCGACCATTCAAATCTTTTCTCCCCTGCCCCATCAATGGCAAAAGCTGATTCGACGCTGGATATTTCCATAGGAAGAGAAAAACGAAGTTCCATCCTTAAAGCGCCGGCTTCCACAGATTCGCCGTCGGCGGGACTGAACCATTCCAGCCCCGGCGCCTCGGATTTATTGATGGCGAAAAAGGAAATGTAACGTTCAAGCCGGAGTTCCCGTCCGTCCATCGAATAGACGGTTCCCGAAAGATTTAGCACATAACGGGTTCCCGCTGTCCACGGCGGGGACGGCACAAAGAACAGTTGTTTATCTTTCCAGAAACAGTCTCCCGTTACCGATCCGGTATCGGAATTTATTTGCAGTATACTTTCGGTTTCCTCTTTCCTCATCTCCGTATCAAAACTGAGAACAACCGGACTGTATTCATCCGGAAGTACTTTTCCTGATTTTCCGGGGCTGACGCTCAGGCCGATACCGCGAAGATCCATAAACCCCGCTATGTATCCTCCCCCTGAGTCACAGGAAGAAAAAATAATCGCAATAATTAAAAACGCATTAATCCGCCAGTGAAACATAGCTTCCCTCCCTTAAATCCGCGTCAGGCCTCAGCACAACCAGTTCTCCGGCTCCAAGTCCCGCGGTAATTTCACGCTCATCGCCCAGAGCGGTCCCCAGGCTTATTTTCCGTTCAGACAGGACGTTTCCATTAATTACAAAAACAATTCCTTCGCTGTTCCTTTTGCTGACAATCGAAGATTCGGGGATGATGATCGCCCGCCGGGGAGGCCCAATGCTCACCTGAACCCTGACAAACATCCCCGGCTTGAGATCTCCCATGCCCGTTCCTCCGTCAAGAAGCAGCACCCGTACCAGAAAACTCATGCTCTGGCTGTCCGCCTGTGGATAGATCAGATCTACACGGCCCTCCCGGCTCTCGCCGGTTCCGTCAATCCGCACCAGGGCGCTCATGCCCCTTTCAAGCCGCAGGGCCTCCTTCTCGCGGAGCGGAAAAATCGCGTACAGGGAAGCGGTATCCATAAGGGTAAGTATTTTATCCTCGGCCTTGACTCGTTCCCCTTCCTCAAAATATCTGGCCCCTATCACACCTGATGCGGGACTGCGCACAAGCAGTTCTTCCTGTGCGATCCTCGCCGAGGAGAGTTCTTTTTCAGAGGCCTCAAGGCGGGCAAGTGCCGCGCCGAGTTCAGCGCCGAGACTTGCGGTTATCAGGGAAACAAGCGCCCGGCGGCGCTCTGCCGCATCCGGGGGAATGAGACGGCCCGCCGCGGCAAGGTCACTGTCGCGGCAGCCTATCCGGCGGATCTCCAGGTCTTTTTCCATGATGAGTATCTGTTCCCATTCGGACTGGATGCTGAAACGGCTTGTCAGTATTGCCTCGGCGTGGATGCCCCCGGCCTGAAACAGCGCCTCCTGATTCAGATGCTTGCGCTGATCCTCTTTCCATTTTTTCTTTGCCTGGGACAGTTCGGCCTCGGCTTTTTCAATGGCAAGAAGCTGGGCCTCTGCCTGAAACTCTCCTTCCAAAAGCCGCGAGCGGGCCAAATCACAGGCCGCCTTTGCCTGGGAATAGTTGTTTTCGGCCCGTTCCACCGCAAGGGTGATCTGGGAATTGTCCAGCAGAACCAGCGCCGCTCCCCGTTCAACCGTGTCGCCCTCACGGAAATACAGTTGTTTGATCCTGCCGTCCTGGGGAGCGGCTATATCAACTTTGGTAAGAAAGGAGAGACTGCCAAAGCCTCCGGTCTCTTCAGGTATTTCGCGTAACCCGGCGAGTACTCCTCTGACGCCGCGAGGCTGCTCTCCGGCAGCCTGGGGTTTTTCAGCGCATGCGGAAAAAAGCAGGGCCGGAAAAATGGTAAATATGAATAAATTGAAAATTAGTCTGCGAAAATAGTTATTCATTTTATTCACTCCTCCTGTATAATGAAATTTAACTGTTAGCCTTTTGCAGAGGCGGCGAAGGCAGCCAGTTCACCGGGCCTGAGATCCAAAATCCGTTCCAGTTCCCGTTCGGCTTCCAGTACGGTCACCGCCGCTTCTACCGCGGCAATTTCTTTTTGGGTGTATTCGACAAGCGCTTCCATAAGATCCAGTCTGGTAATGTGACCCAGAGTCAGCCGCGCTTCCTCAATACGGTAGCGCTCGGCGGCGAGGCTTATGGCGTCTACCGCCAGTTTCCGTTTTTCGTCCGCCAGAAAACATTTTTCCACCCCCCGCCGGGCGGAACGTCCCGCCCGCTCAAAGGCCGTCCGGTATTTCTCCTTTTCCAGGGCCAGGGCCAGCAGCGCCTGATTTTTATTGAGTCCGGCGGCGGGGTCAGGCAGGGGAGTCAGGCTGTTCTGAAACTGGGCGGTCTTGTCATAGGGCGGTTCAAGGCCTGCCTGAATGCCAAAACTGTTTTGCAGCAACGGGCCGGAAAATTCGATACTCAGCCCCAGTGACCAGCTGTGACGGGTAAGCGGATACGTTTGACCGCTGAGGGCGAAAGCTCCGGTGAGTCTGAAAGCCGGAATCCATGAGCGGGAAACATAACGCAGTTCCCCCTCTTTTTTGCTGACGGAAAAGCGGGCCTCTTCCAGTTCGGGATTCCGCTGTTCAGCCAGAGAAGCGGCGGCGGCGGCTTCGGGCAGCATAATGCCGCGTCTGATATCAACGGTTTCTTCCAGCAGGGGCAGAGAATCAAGGCCGAGGAGTTCGGCGAATTGTTTTTCCATTTCCTCCAAATCCGAACGGAGCTGACGTATCTCGATTTTTGCCTCGGCCAGGCTGATATCCGCCTCTGCGAGGTCAAGGGACAGCGCAAGGCCCAGAGCCGTCTCTTCGGCGAGAATCCGCCGCTGTTCCGTCAGGGATTCCAGCGCCGTTTCCCTTATCGCCAGAACCGCGCGGGAGGAAAGCACATTCCGGTAGGCGGTCAGGGCGGACTCGGCAATATCTGACGCCATTCTCCCCAGCCGTGTTTGGGACAGATTGAGTTCCATCCGCTCAAGTTTTCGGGACATGGAAGTTCTGCCTCCGTCCCAGAGCAGTTGATCCACACTGATTCCGTAATTTTTCAAAAATGAATCCGGGCCAAGCTGCTGCAGGCGATCGTTTTCCGAAACGCTCAATCCCAGCCGGGGAAAATAGGCCCGCAGCCCCAGCGTCCAGGCCCGCTCTTTAAGCCCCTGCGAGGCGTAAGCGTTCTTCAGATCGCTTGAGGAAGCTACCGCCATTTCAGCGGCAGCCGCAAAACTTAAGGAACGCCGTAAATATTCACCTGACGGGAAAACCGGACCGTCTTGCCCGTACAGGGCGGCGGAAATCAGAAACAGCGCCGGAATCGCGGCTCTTGAAAAAAAACGCATCATGCTTTCCCCTTTTGCGCCGCCAGTTGCCTTACCGCTTTTCGTATTGCCTTTGAAAGCATACGGTTTGTGGTCTCAAAAGAAGAAAGGCTGCGATCCCCGGTGGAAATTACCCTCCCCGCCGCCAGCGGCAGTGTTTGCGCATAAGCCGTTTTTCCGGCGCCGGGATTTTCATAGGCCCATACCCGCACTTCTACTGAAAGGGAACGCTTTGTCTTCCAGCCGGAGCTGTACTCCCTTTCCCTGAGCTGTATGTCCGCCGCATAATCCGCGGGTTTATCATCCGCTATCATCTGAAAGCCTTCTTCCCAAAAACTTAAGGGGGCAAGGGCAGTGATTTCCCTTTCTACCGAATCCCAGCCGCCGATCCGGTCAACCGATACCCCAACCAGACTGAAAGTACCCCAGGGGTTTTTCTCTCCCAAAAGCCATGATTTACTTCGGGAATAATTGATCGGCATTGATTCACAGGAAAGAAAAATCAGCGCCACAAAAAATAATACAAATATATTTTTAAGCTGACGTTTCATTGCAGGGCCTCCCTGATGGAGGTTTCAAGATATCCAACCGAACGGGCAAGCGGGGTTTCCCAGGGAAGCATCGCCCTGGCGCGGGAAAGGTCCTCAAGCGCTTCGGCTCCCCTGCCCGCGGTCCAGTGCAGTCTGGCCCGGTCCAAAAGAACCAGAGCGCTTTCGGCGGAAAGTTCCGCCGCCTGATCCAGCAGAGCGGCGGCCTCCCCTGTCTTTCCCCGCTCCAGTGCAAGGTTTGACGCGAGCCGCAGCGCCCGAATGTCCTGGGGATTATCCGCCAGCAGGAATTCGGCCGTTTTTTCCGCTTCGGAGAGATCTCCTTTATCCCGAAGAATCCGGGCCAGATAGAGCCTTGCCTCATACGATGAGTGCCGCCGCCTGATTGCCTGGCGGCAGGTGTTTTCGGCCTTCTCAAGCTCTCCGGAAAAATATTCCGCCTTGGCCTTGAGAACCAGGGCGGGAGGGAATTTGTTCATTCCCTCAAGGAGGCCGACGGTTTCGGAAAAGCGGCCCTGGGCGTACATATCGCCGGCGCGGGCATAGCGCTGCAGTTCTTCCCCGGCGGCGGCGGCGCAGGAACCCAGGCACAGGACAACTGTTACACAAAAAAGCGGAACGATTCTTATGCGTAAACAATCCGGCAGCCGCCTAATGACGAGGCGCTCCGCAGAGTCAGAACCTTCGGTTCGGCGGGGCGTCTCCGTTCGGAAAGAAAAAATCCCGCGCTTTTCCATTTTGTACCGGGGGTCTGCCGCTCCGCCGTATTGCCGGTGAGAAATTGAACCGTCCAGGAGAGGCGGAGTATTAGCCCTCTTTCGAATAATTGTTTTCATATTAACCCCGGCAGATATAGGCAAGCCGCTCGGCCAGCCGTCCCCCTGAACCGGAGGCCAGTATGCTGAAATACTCCCTGTATTTCGGCGCCGACGCCAGAGAGCGCAACGCGCCCAAAGCGTAGATTGTGTAAGGATTATCAGGAAGGGAAATCAGTGGAATGAGAGGGGCAAGAATTTCCGGATTACCCTGGCTTACAGATCGGGAAATAATCTTTTCGATTTCCGATTTGGATTTGAGGAAGGGGCCGTCTTCGTTATTGAGGCCCGCGAGGGACGCCAGAATATTCCGGCATTCCTTCGCAAACGGGCCGTCAGGGGCAAGGCTGATACACTGCTCGGCATATTCTGCGGCAATGGCCCCCTCAAAAACCCGCGCACCCCAATACCAGTATTCGGGAAACTGCCCATAACGCGCCCGGATAGACCTGTACGCCTCGCCCGCCTGCCGGTCCCCGCGGTTTTGTTCCAGCGCGCAGACCAGAATCATCCACCGGGCAAGACTGTCAGGTTCCTCTTTCTCGTCAAAGAGGGAAGAGAGAATCTTCCCCGCCTCGTCCCAGTGTCTCCGGTTAAAGGCAAAAATTCCCTCGGCGGCCCGTACCGCGTCATCTTCGCCGCCGTTTCCTTTCAGGGCAATCATATTCATCAGCGCCTGTTCCAGGGTTTCTCTTTCTATAAAACCCCAGCCGTAGCCCCAGGCCAGTTCCTTATAGGCCGCTGCCACCGCGCCGGCATAGTCCCCGCCGTTTTCCCGCAGGCCGGACTCCGCGAGTCCCATACCGGGCGCGTAAGAGCCGTTTCGCTCCGCCTCGGCCAGTTCCTCCAATGAGCGCCGCAGAGTCGCCGCGTCAAGTTTCACCGTTCCCGCCTCCAAACCGGCCGGCGCCGGCGGGAACATCATTGCCTCACCGACATCCATTGCCTGCGAAGGCGGCGCGAGCTTTCCCCCGCCGCACGCGCTCAAGAGCAGCGCCGTACCCAACACAATACACATGTTGTTTTTCCAACCCATATTCAACTCCCCAAAAGAGATCGCCCCAGCCCAGGACCAAAGCGCCGCCCGATCAACGGATCGATCAGGCGGATTTTTGTATCCTTTATATGAGTCGAACTATGGATTTTGCTTTAGTGAATTGGGGAAAAATTGATTTTTTAACTTCATGTTCTAAAAATTTTACCAGGAGCCTGCAAGGTAGAAAATGCACAAAATTGTGCATTCTTTATCATTTGGGCTAAAGCCCCACAGACTCCTATCCTTTTATGCCCGAAGTTGCGATACCTTCCACAATATATTTCTGGAATATGAAGAAGATGATAAGCGAAGGCAGCAGCGACAAGGTTCCCATAGCAAAGATCGCTCCCCAGTCAGTGGTGGTGCTTG
>JAIROT010000302.1 GCA_031257385.1 Treponema sp. | reverse complement strand
ACTGGTGTTCAAGAATGACGACTACTTTCTCACCCGCTTCGAAAGAGATGTCGTTGATTTTGGTTTTAAACAAGGCGTCCTCAAGGGTGTTAATGGTGATGGGGATGTCCGGGGGCAGGATAACGCCTTCCAGAGCCCCGTACAGCTCCCGAAGGGTGTTTTCTTCGGCGAACAATAACGAGAAAACGCTGCTTTTATACGTTCTGTTGGCGCCCATATATGCCTCTCCAGGTAAATATACCGTACCCTGGGGAAAAAGGAAAGAGCAGGGGGCAAAGGAATGAAGAATGAAGAGTTCGATACCGTTGCCGTACCTGAAAGGGATCGAATAAATAAATGAAGGAATGAATGAAGGAAGCGCGGGCGCGGGGATGAGGGAGGCTTCGCCGGCGCGCCGGGATTAATCATTTTTGGTAAGGAACAGTATATGGCGCAATCAAGAGACTTTATTCCGGGACCGGACGCGGAATTCGACCCCTGGCTTACGAACCTAGTGAACTATGTGCAGAACAAGACACTGGGGACGATGCCGCCATGGCCCCACATTCCGGTGGAGCGGTTTGCCGTCCTCCGGGGCGCGAGGGATGAGTGGCACGCGGCCTTCGCCGCGGTTCAGGGGCCGCACACCAGGGCCGGCACGGATCTGAAAAACTCCAGGCGCCGGGCCGCGACCAGGGAGCTGCGGGCCTTCGTCAAGCAGTACCTGCGCTTTCCCCCGGTTTCCAATGAGGACCGGGACAACATGGGCATCCCCAACTACGACGCCGCCCGCGCCTCCACCGGCGCCCCCTCCACCCGGCCGGAGTTCCGCCTCGTGGTAAAGGGCGTCCGGCTTATCGCGGTGGTCTTCCGGGACGCGGGGAGCGCGAGCCGGGCCAAACCATACGGCGTAGCCGGCGCGGTGATCCGCTGGTCGTCGGTATTGGACCCCTCGCCGCAGGCGCTTGACGCGGCGGCGGCGCTGAAGGCGGCGGCGGCGGGGGACCCCAAGGCGGCGTCTATGGCCTTTCAGCACTCGCTGCTGGCCACTCGCAGCCCCCACCTCCTGGCGTTCACCGAAGCGGAGCGGGGCCGGACGGTCTACGTGACCCTCTCCTGGCGGAACGAGAGCGGGGAAGGGACGATGACGGAAGTACAGAGCACGGTCGTACCGTGAAGTAATGAACAGGGAGCGGAGCGCGGGGCGCGGGTCCGCAGGTGAGGAATGAGACAGGAGGGGTGGGCCGCAGGTTCGCTGCAATCCGCTGGAGGGCGGAACCTTGGGAAGATTATCCCATGGCTTCCCTGCCCCCCCTCCTTTCCCATTCCTTACCGTTATGTATGTACGGTATTTAATTGGAGGTAACGAAGTTGAAGGAAACGTATGGAGAAATGCTCAAGCAAAACCGGCTGCAGGCGGAACGCGGAACGGTTTCCGTGACCATTCAGATACCCATAAGGAAATACAAGGTACTTCTGGCATTGGCGCGGGAGGGGCAAATGGAGAGCCGGTCTTTTCTTAAAGCGAGCGCGGCGTCATGGCCCGGCAAATTTGACTGCTCACGGTCGTGTCCGCATACGGATTTACAGGCTTTTTGTCAAAAGCGCGGCTATACGGATTGTTACGGCGCCTTAATGCGCTTTTTGCTTTCAGGGGAAGAAGGGGGCGGTAAGTGAGCGTTATGAAAAGCGTCCACGGTCCGGCAGGTCCGGTAACGGTGAAGAAAGACATCCTCGGTTCTGTAACGGTAAAGAAAAGCGTCCACGGTCCGGCAGGTCCGGTAACGGTAAAGAAGGGCGTCCGCGGCTCCGTAGCCGGGAAGGTTTCGGAAATGGGAAGTTTGGCGCTTGGGTGGATTGCCGGCGGCCCCAGGAAACACTATGTTCTTACCTCTCCCTCCCAGAGACGGAGACGCCTTTTCCTTAAAATCCTTGCGCTTGCGCTGTTCTACGCGGCGGTCTTTGCGGCCCTGGTGGTAAGGCAGTTCTACGTTTAGGCGGCGCGGGTTGAACGCGGGTTACCGCGGGAGCGCCGGGAGCAGTGAGGAATAAGATGAGGACTTGGAGATGGCGAAGATAGTCATACAGCGGATTGAAAAAGATTTCTACCTCAACGAACTTTTTGACCGCCGGATACCCCTGCGTTTCCGGTTTAACCGGCAGGAATATACCCTGATGGTGGTAAACAACTGGAAGGGCCGGCTGTGCCTGCAGGCGAATCGTCCGGTCACCGGTCTCCGGCCCGGCGGCCGACTGGATCTGCTGTTTGACTTCCACGGGAAGAAGGTGCAGTTCACGGTGAAAGTGGAGTCGATTCGGGGGAATCTTATCACCGCCGCGGGGGAGGTGGATTTTTTGCGGAGGGAACTGGAACGGTCCTTCACGCGGGTAGCCCCGCCGCCGGATCTGCGGGCGGCGCTTGTTTTTCAGGAGGAACGGTACGCCCTGGGCTTCCCCCGGATTAATTCCTATGAGCCGGTCCGGATGTCCCCGGTCATGGCGGACAGGGGGATCAAGGATATGCAGGCTGCGGTACAGGGCCTGTATTCCTGGGCCAGGGGGGTGGCGGACGGGCGCCAGGCGGTGGTCTTTAGCAAGGTCAAACCCCGGAGGCTGGAAGAACGGCTGGTGGCGGGAACGGGCCTGATGCTCTACATTCCGTCGTCCATGGAGGGGCTGTCGAAAAAATATCCCGATCCGGACGGGCGGGTGATGACTGAGCAGCGGTTTCTGAACGGGCTTATGCGGCTGGGCTATAAACCGGCGGAGGCGGGGGGGATGCTGGTCTCTTTTATTAAATCGAAGATAGCCCGCGGCGTCTATTCGGAACTGTGGGCGCCGATCCGGTTTCAGGAATACGTGCTGGGTTATGTGCGTCTGTGGACGGTCCGGGAGGGGAAGCCTCCCCTGAACTATCAGGCGGTGGAAACGGCGCTGGAGTTTACAAAGGGCATCGCCTGCGCGTTTAAGGAAGGAGGGCGCCTTGAGTCCCTGCGGGCGCCGAACGAGCCCTTTGAAGGACGGGTAATCGACATCAGCGCGTCGGGGCTGCTGTTTTCCTACCCACCGTCGAAGCCCGGACTGAGCCTGCCGCCGGGGCTGGAATTGGGGGCGACGCTGGAAACGCCGGGGCGGACTGTCAAGACGGGCCTCCGGATAGTGCGGCGCGTGGTGTCGGGGGGCATGAGCGGCCAGTTTTTGGCTCTGCAAGCGGAGGATCAGCATTTCCTCTTTGAGTATCTGTACGGGGAGCCCTTTGCCGCGAACAAGAACCCCTTTCTGGCGGGGCAGGTGTAAGCATGAAATATAACGCCGATGCCGTAAAAACGACGATAAGCGGGACGGACCTCCGTCCGTATATTTTCGAGCCCGAGGCCGGGGAGATTCCGGCGGTTTTGTTTATCGTCCCCAGCTACCGGGGAACGGTGTTCTGGCACGAAGGGGACGTTCCCCTGAAGAGGGCCTTCAGGGCCGGAGCGCTGTATACGGCGACGGTGACGCTCCGTGCCGTTGCGGGATGTTCCTTTGCCGGGATACCGGCCGCGCCGGAGGAGGGCAGCTTTAGCCATAGCCGGAGCGAAACGGTACGCCACGCCGCCGGGAGCGGCGGGACGCTGGTGATAACGGTCACTTTTGCCCCGCCGGAGGGGCCTTCGCTATAATACAAGCGCCGCGCGCAGCGGCCGGAAAGGAGTTTGCCATGCTAGAGTACACGCCGGAAGACGGCGAAGCCGCCGAAGGGCCGGAGGAGTTCCGCGTCCGGGCGGTCAACGTTGCCCCGTACACCCAAAACGACATCGTAGAACGGATCCTGCGGGTCTGCGGGGGCCTTACCCGCTCCGAGGTCGTCTCCGTTCTCGAGGCGGAAAAACAGGCGATCGGGGACCTTATCGCCGGGGGCGGCTCGGTCAGTACGGGGCTTTTCAGCGCCTTCCCCGGCGTACAGGGTCTGTCCGGTTCTCCGGAGGAAGCCTTTGACCCCGGAAAATATCAGGTGCGGATTGAGCTGTATCCGGGGGCGGTCCTGCGCTCCGCGGCGTCCCGCTTACAGGCCAAACGGGACGGGGAGTCGCCGGGCACGGTTATCAGCTCGGTTACGGACCTCAAGACCGGCTCGGTCAACTGGGCCCTCACTCCGGGACAGAACCTCAGACTCTCCGGCGTGAAACTCAAGATAGCCGGGGAGGAGAACGGGGCGGGCCTGTACTTTGTGCCCCAATCCGGCGGGGCGGAGGTACGGGTTGACCCCGCGGACATCGTGGTAAACAGCCCCGCCGAGGTGATAGCGGTTATCCCTCCGCTCCCGGCGGGCGTCTGGCGCGTGCGGCTGGTAACCCGGCGCTCCTCCTCCAAAAGGCCCCCTTGCAGCGTTACCTTTGACAATGACCTGCTCGTCGCCCATGCCGGAGGATATGGGTTCGCGGGGTTCACAGAAGATAAAGGAGAGCAGCCATGGCATTAGATTTCACCGTGAAAAACACGCTGCACAAAATTACCGCAAAGTTCGCGCATGTCTTCCTGCCGGGCAAAAAGCCCTGCGACCTCAAGGCCGCCCTGCCGCTGCAGCCGGAACTGGACATCCATGGAATTGCCTGCAGGGCGGACCGGTACCACATCGAAACCGATCCTCAAGTGATCGAAGAAGGCTTCACCGCCGCCTGCGAGCTTATCTATCACCTCAGCATGGAAGGCTACCACATCAAAACGCCGTTCTTTGACATCCGCGTGCGCACCCCCGGCGAATGAGCCTCCGCGGGGCAAGCCCCGTGGTATCTGGAACACAGAGCAATTTCTTGATCGGAGGCTCATTCGGGAGCTTCACGAATTTTCAGGGATTAAATGAAACATTTATTGAAAGGATATCAACGCCCCTCAAGTTGTATCCCCTTTCTTCCAATGCAATAATCGTTTCTTCAACCATCTCCGGAATCCATGAGCGGTTGAACACCCCGCGGGGGTTCCACGCCAGTGCGGTTTCCATGCGGGTGTGGGAATCCCTTCCGTCATGAAGCAGGATAATGCCGCCTCCCTGTTTTTCAATTTTTCTGAGGATGGCCGCTATGGCCCGTTTTTTATCCCGCGCCGATAAGATCGCGTCGTAGATTCGGACGGTACCCGGCAGCAGGGTATAGCCCGCGTTCCGCCAGATCCGCTCCTGCTTTTTGGTATAAAATCCCCCCTGGGGGCGGTAAAGCCGCTGGTCCGGTTCCCCTCCCAGGGCGTTGCAGATGGCGGCTTCTCCCCGGAGGAGGTTGCCGGAGAAAGCCTTCTCATCCATAAAAACCGCGAAACGGTCACTGTACCCGTGGTTTATGATAACATGCCCCTCCGCCCGGATACGCTGTACCAGTTTCGGATTATGCTCCGCGTTTTTCCCCAACAGGGCAAACAGGGCGCGGATCTCGTATTTTCGCAGTACCTCCATCAGCCGGTCCGTGGTATCATCCCTGGCATTGGGGCCGTCATCGAAGCTGAAAATCACCGTCCCTTTGGGAAGGGCCAGTTCCCCGGCGGTCCTGACAAGGGATTGGCAACCCTCCAGGGTGAGGAGTATCAGCGGCAGCAGTAAAACCTGGAAAGTTTTCATTTCTGTAAAAAAAGGTTCTGTACATCTCCAGTTAAATGCCTGACTGCCCGGATTTTTGTCAAGTGACTGTAATTTTCGGGAAGTATTTCTTCCCCCATGCGGATACGGTAAATGTATTTTTCCCGGTGGTTAAAGACCGTCCAGGGGTCTCCCTTTCCCAGGCCGTATTTGTCGGTGCCCCCGATAAATACCGGGATGATGCTCCGTCCCGAAAGCAGGGCCAGACGAAAGGCCCCCTTTTTGAAGATCAGGGCGCCGTTACGGGGAGTCCGGGTGCCTTCGGGGAAGATAATGATATTGTTCCCCTGCTTGAGGGAATCCGCACAAGAGGCCAGCAGCTCTTCGGGATCAAGGGAATTGGGGATATAGAGCTGCCGGATGATCCCCCGGAGGATGGTTCGGGACAGGTTGCCCCGGACGATGCAGTCCGCGTTGGGAATGAGGGAGAGGAGTATCACCACATCCAGGAGGGAGGGGTGGTTGGCGACGATTATTTTTGATGAAAGCCGCTTAAAGGCGTCCCGATCCTCCACTTCGAGTTTTACGATTTTCAGGGCTCCCATAAAGGCCGTAAAAAACCGAAGGGAACGGGAGATCAAACGCCGGGCATAGAGACGGAAGCGTTCCCGGGGATGTAAACAGAGGCGCATCACCGGGAAGCAGACCACCGTGAGCAGGAGTGATCCGAGGCCGAATACAAAGAAGGACAGCCATTTCATCATGACCCGGTAGATGTACAGAGGCCGGTTGGACACCGGGGGCATAGCAGGGTCAAAACGATAGTCTTGCTTGTTCACAGAATCGCCTGTTGTCTCTAACTATAGGGACGCCGCCTTTTTTTGTCAATTGGAGTGAGCCGGTTCCAATAATTGCGATGATCCGCCGGAAACGCAGGGACTTGTGTTTTAATGATTTACTAAAAAAAATCTAGCAAACCTCTCATAAATAAATGATAAAAATACCCTGATTTTTGTTAAACAGGGAGGCCTTGAATGAAAATCGCCTATTTTACCGATACTTTTACGCCGGAAGTAAACGGGGTAACAAATACCCTCTCCAGGCTGCGGGATTTCATGGAGAAGAGAGGCGTTCAATGCGCTTTTTTTGCCCCGGACTACCCCCCGGAAAATCACGCGGAAAAAGACACCTGTCTTGAAAAGAAAAATGTGTACCGGTTTAAGGGTATCAAAACCGCCCTTTCTCCCGAAAGCAGTCTTGCCTTTCCGCAGGCAAGGAAAATATTCGCGCTTTGTGATGAGTTCAAGCCGAATCTGGTACATGTAACCACCGAACTGGGAATCGGCTACAGGGGCATGAAATACGCGTATGCCCGCAGCCTGCCCCTGGTGATGAGTTATCATACGGATTATTGCAAATACCTTCATTATTTTAATCTCGATTTTCTCAAACCCCTGCTGGAAAAATACCTGGCATGGTTCTACGGTTTCGCCCATAAAATTCTGGCGCCTTCAAAACATACCCTGGAAGAACTGTTCCGCAGACAATACCGGAACCTGGGACTCTGGTCGCGGGGTATTGACGCGGGGAAGTTTAGCCCCTGTTTCAGGAGCCCTGAACTGCGGAGACGGCTGGGGACAGACGACAAATTTGTTTTTCTTTATGTGGGCCGCCTGTCCCCTGAAAAGGGGCTGGACCTGCTTCTCCACGCCGCGAGTGAAATTGAAGAGCGTTTCCCCGGAAAAGCAGCCTTTATTTTTACAGGCGGCGGGCCCTACGGGGACGTCATCAGGCAAAAAAACTTTCCCAACGTGATCCTCACAGGTTTCAGGAAAGGCCGGGAATTATCGGAAATATACGCCTCCGCAGACTGCTTTGCCTTTCCTTCGGGAACGGAAACCTTCGGGAACGCCCCCCTGGAGGCCATGGCCAGCGGTCTGCCGGTAGCCGGCGTTTCAGACGGCGGGGTGACGGAATTTCTTTTCCACGGAAAGAACGCCCTCCTCTGCGCGGGAGGGGATACCCGGGCTTTCACCGGACAGCTCATAACCATTATGAACAACGGGAAACTCCGCCGTGAGCTTGCGGAAAACGGAAGAAAGCAGGCCCTTTCCCGAAGCTGGGATATCGTTTTTGAAGATCTGCTTGGGGTGTATGGGGAAATAATCAAGAAGCGGCAAAACAGCCCGGGGAATACCTATCGCGATGCTTCTTAACGCCTGTAATTCTCCCGAATGTTTTTTCGGCCAGCCGCCTGGAAGGAGAAGCAATGCGCCGCACGGACAGAAATATCGTCTTGTTCGTATCAGCGGCTGATCTTCCTGCCGCGCACATACTTGGCCGTGATGTGCCGCTCTTCGGAAAGGTAAACCGTCCGCTCAAGGCGCTCCCGAATTGAAAGCCCGAAAGGCGCGGCGATGTCCGTGTCTTCAATAACCAGCGCGTCAAAATCACAGCCCGGTTCGAATGAGCCGGCCCTGCCCATGCCGCAGCGTTCAAAAAACGCGCCGCCGCCGGCGGTTCCCAGATAAAAGACCTCTTCCATGCTGAGGGCTTTTTCGTCAAGGCCGAGCAGGGAGCGGCGGAGTTTTGAGACCTGAATGGCATCAACCATTGCCCGGAATATTGAGCTGTGGACGCCGCCGGCAATGTCGCTCCCCAGGCCCGCCGGAACTCCGGCTTCAAGAAAATGCCGTACAGGGGCAATTCCCGATGACAGGTTGGTGTTGGACTGGGGGCAGTGGGCGGCAAATACCCCCTGCCCGGCCATAAGCGCGATTTCCTTTTCATCGGACCAGACGCAGTGGGCCATCACCACAGGCGCGGCAGAGGGCGCATCCGCGGCGGCGCCGAAAAGACCGAAGCCGTCATAGGCCGCGCCGTAGCCGCCGCTTTCGGGGCAGAGTTTCCTGACCCACTCAATTTCTTTTTTATTTTCTGAAAGATGGGACTGCACGGGCAGCCTGTATTTCCGCCGCAAGTCCCCAAGGCCCCGCATGAGTTCATCGCTGCAGGATGGAATAAAACGGGGGGTAAGGATAGGGCGGGTGTTTTTATAGCCGGAGCCGCTGTTACGCGAAAAACAGGCTTCGAGCCATTCGCCGGTTTCGGCTAATGAAGCGGCCGCGCCTGCCTCTCTCAAAATATCAGGACTGTTCCGATCCATGTTCACCTTGCCGGTGAGACTGACCAGGCCGGATTCTTCCAGCAGATCCATGAGCAGCAGCGTGGCCGGCGTGTGGACGGTGGCGAAAATAACCAGGCGGGTATTGGGGCCCTTTTTTAAATGCTCAACCAAAAGACCGTAGGCGCGGCGGGCATATTGCAGGTCCCGGTATTTCGCCTCTTCGGGAAACGCGCGGGTTTCAAGCCACTCAAGGAGTTCCAAATCCATCCCCAGGCCCCGGAAGGCGAATTGCGGGGCGTGGATATGGAGATCAACCAGACCGGGTATGATGAGGCGGCCTGAGTAATCAAGCAGCGGAAAGGCGGCATACTGTTCCGGCAGGCGGGAAAAGACACCCGCCGATTTTCCCCCGGCGCATACCAGAAAAGCGCCGGCCCTGGTTTCAAGGGTCTGCGGATCTTTGCACCAGCAAATATCACCCTGTACAATAAAATTTCTATTTTCCATACTCCCGAATTCAAGACTAAAGCAAATTTACCGGTTAATCAACAACCTCGCCCTAAAGGGCTAAACTTGACCCGTAAAAGATCGCTTGCCAGGCGAAGGGCCGCTTCTCCCTGCCCCGTGTTTTTTTACCGGTTTTTGTCCCCGCGGCTAAAGCAAAACAGCCCCTCGCTCCCATATAGGGGGTATGAGGAAAACACGTACATTAGCTCAGGGGGTGTGGTATGAGATACGCTCCCGCATCAACAACCGGGAGCGCATCCTCAGCCTGCCAACGGCCGCTTCACTCTTTGCCGGGGTTTTCCGGGAAACCATGCGCCGCTTCAGTTTCGGCTTCCGGGGCCTCCGTTTTGACGCGGACCGGCTGAGCTTCTACATCAAGCCTGAGGACGGGATGGAGCTGCCGG
>JAIROT010000280.1 GCA_031257385.1 Treponema sp. | reverse complement strand
ATAGGCAGGGGGAGGAAGTATCACACGTAATCCATTGAACCGCCGTGTACCGAACGGTACGCACGGTGGTGTGGGAGGACGGCTGCCCAAATAATGGGCAGCCTCCTACCCGATTGCAGCCAGGAAAGCTCCGTTACCGTCCGCACTTTCCGCTTCTCTATCCTCCCGTGTCCCTGTTCCTCCCCGGTTTCCCGGATGTCATCGGGAAGTTCCCGTATCGTCTTCCCGTCTATGCTGACGGCATCCCCCACCCCTCCCTTCACCTCCGCCAGCCATTCATACACACACCGAGACAACGCTTCGCTGTTCACCCGGGTAAATACCCGGAAAAACGTGCGGTATGCCGTGGGGTAATTCCGGAAACTTCCTCAGTTCCTGCTCCCGGGACAGACCGAATTGCTCCATATCCTCAAAATCTTCCCCGCCGCACAGTCGCCAACCCTATGACGAATATATCTTCCGGTTTGTGCCGTATTTCCCCATGCCCGCCGCGGGGCCGGTACTTCCTTGATCTTTTGGGTCGATCTTCCGATATCCATACTATCTCCTCCCAAGGATAAGCTTTTACCCTTCCGGGGACAAAAGTAAATGCAAGAGCCTTGCCTGCGGCCCAGGGCCAGCGCATCATTTTGACTATCATACCGATGAAAACCGGAATTTTTACCGCGAAGTCAAATAAGTTTTTACTTCAATGCTTTTTGACCTCCTTCTTTGACTTCTTCGCCTTTGCGGTGGATTTTTCTTCATGATTTATGCGGTTTACGGGATACCGAAGAACAGGTTCTCACGGCAAAAGAAAAATAGTTTCAGCGGTATGTATACCGGCCGCTTACCCCTTCCCTTTTCCCGCTTTTCCGTGCTATTGTGGGCGCGGGGGTTATCATGTCTGCGGCGTTACAAGGGCGTTCTCTGCTCACCTGGCTGGATTACACTTCAGAAGAAATTCGCTTTTTGCTGGATTTTTCGAAGCAAGTCAAAGCTGAAAGCGCAAGCGGGGAAGTATTTCAGCGTTTTACCGGCAAAACCCTTGCCCTGCTTTTTGAAAAGCGCTCGACAAGGACCCGCTGCGCGTTTGAGACGGCCTTTGGCGAGGAAGGGGGGTACCCGGTGTTTCTCTCCACCGCGGATATTCAGCTTGGCGCAAAGGAATCGCCGGAGGATACGGCGCGGGTGCTGGGCAGGATGTTCAGCGCCATCCAGTTCCGGGGCTTCAAACAGGAAACGGCGGAGATACTGGCGAAATATTCCGGAGTACCGGTATACAACGGCCTGACCGACCGCTTCCACCCCACCCAGGCCCTAGCGGACATTATGACGCTGGAGGAAAGTTTTGGGCAGGCCAAAGGCAGAACCCTCTGTTTTGTGGGGGACGGCCGGAATAATGTGGCCCGCTCCCTCATGGTGATCTGTACCAAACTGGGGCTGCACTTTACCGTGGTAACGCCGCCTGAACTGAAAACCGACACGGCCCTGCTCTGGCAGTGCAACGCGCTGGCCGCCTCCTCCGGCGCGACGATAACCGTCACCGCGGACACTGACGCCGTGGCCGGCGCGGACGCGATCTACACCGATGTCTGGGCCTCCATGGGCGAGGAAGACCGTAAAGATGAACGGCGGCGGCTCCTGACCCCCTATCAGGTGAACCGGCCGCTGATGGACAAAACCGGCCGCAGGGACAGCATATTCCTGCACTGCCTGCCCGCAGTCAAGGGCGAGGAAGTAACCGCCGACGTGATCGACGGCCCCCAACGCCGCGCCTGGGATCAGGCGGAAAACCGCAAGCACACCATCAAGGCGATAATGCTGGCGACTCTGCCGCCGCCCCGCTCTTAATGCGGCGAAGCCGCCGCCCCGCCGTTACTCTTCTCCAAAGACCGCCGCGGTAAAAGTGTAGAGAACCGCATCCGGAGCATCGCAGGAACCGGCGGGGAGTCCCGCCTTGACGCAGATATAGTCCAGGTATTGATCCAGATTCCAGCCCTGCTCCACCGGCACCTGCGGCAGCAGCACCCCCGCCCGGCTGCCCCGTATCAGGTACAGCCCGTGGACGCCGACCTTTACCTGCCGGGGGTCAGGACAGGCGGACATCGGCGACAGGGCGGAAATCTCGATGCGGCACTGCTCCGCCTCCCCCCGTCTGAGCGGCGGAAACCGGGGATCGCCGAAAGCCGCCTCCCGCGCCATGGCGCGGACCGTTTTCAGCAGGGGCAGGCTCGCCGTCATCCTGCCGATGCAGCCCCGCAGACCGCCCTTCCCGCCGGCCTCCATTTTGTGCAAAGTCACAAACGCGCCGCAGGGCGCCTTTAGCGCCGGATATTCTCCCGCTTCGGCCTCTTGATATTGCGGCTCGCGGCCTTCCAGCCGGGAAACAATGCTCTCCCGCGCGTCGGCCAGTAAAATCCGCCGTTCTTCCCGGCTAATCGTAAAGTTCATAAGAGCATTATAATCCGCATTGCGGTTCAGGGGAACCGTCTGTGCCGCCGGTTTTACCGCCCCTTGGCATGATCAGGCGCGGCTTGCCGTACGCAGGCTCATTCGCCGGAATTTCGTAAACAGGTGTTTCAGGATACATGCTTTTAGTCCGTCATCCCTCCGTTCGAACTAATGCATCGCTAAGGATACCGCGGAGGCTCATCCGGCTGATTCAGCAGATCCCGGATTTCCGCAGCCAGCTCGTATTCCTCCGCGGCTACCGCCCGGTTGAGCTGTTCCAGCAGCCTCCGGTTTTTTTCCGTTTCATGGGAAAGAGCTTCCGCGGGCGGGACCGGGCCGGCGGGACTGTGCTCTTCGGCTTCTTCAAGCCCGTCCAGGAAAAAGTCCAGGGGTATTCCGGCCTGTTCGACTATCGGGGAAGCGACAAGAATGGGGCATCTTCTGCGGACCGCCAGAGCAAGGGCGTCGGAGGGACGGCTGTCCATAATCAGGGGTTCTTCTTCGCTGAACCGGCCGCCGCTTATGACAAGCCGCGCGTGAAAGGTGTTGTTTTTAAGCTCATGTACCTCCACCTTCTCAAGGCTTAAGCTCAGGCGATGGAGCATATTGAGGAAAAGATCGTGTGTCAGGGGCCGGGGCGGGTTTATCCCCTCCCTGCCGATTAGTATGGATTGCATTTCAAGCTGGCCGATGAAAATGGGCACCGCGATTCCCAGATCCCTGGGCCGCAGCAACACCGCGTTACCCTGGCTGGTCTGCACCATGGACCATATTTCGACACTTAACATCTCCTTCATTCCGCCCTCCTCAACTGATAAGTTCGGTAAGCCCCGCCAGCAATGATCTCCCTTCCTCATGCGGGGGAAAATCCGCGCCGGGCAAGGGGCCTGAAAAAACCTGCCGCGCTTCCGCGATAAGACTCCTGCCGTTTTCCTCCGCCTCGGCAAGAACCCCCGCGGCCTTAAGGACCCGGATCAGTTCTTCCACCTCAGGCGCCGCCGCGCCGCCGGAATGGGCCGCGGCAAAACAGCGGCCGACCAGTTCCCTTTTTTCGGGATAATGGTGCAGGTACAGAAGCACCGGCAGGCTTTTTTTCCCTTCCACCACATCGTCCCCCCGTTTCTTCCCGTGGATACCGGTGGTCAGGTTTTTAACGTCATCGAGTATCTGAAAACCAATACCGAGTTTTTCCGCCGCTTCGCCCAGGCGTTCCGCAATGGCCGCGTATATTTCGCGGCGGCAGGCCCTCCCCCTTGCCGTCAACGCCGCTTCTCCGGCGCAGGCGCCTAACTCGGCGGCAAAACGGGCAAGGCAGCCGGTTTTCAATCCGCACATGGTATAATATTCTTCCACGCCGGGGATCAGTGAAAAATTCCGGTGCCAATTAATGTCCATTGCCTGTCCCAGGTGCAGTTTCCGCATATACCCGGCCCAGAGCGCATATACCCGGTTTTTGTATTCCAGCGGGGAGGAAAGACCATTTGCCTCAAGCCCCGCCGCCCAGGGCTCAATACAGCTCAGGGGAAGGAAGTAGAGAAAACAGCCGCCGTTTATCGCCGCATCAAGGCCGTGGACAAGATGTACCGCGGGCTTGCCCCGGCGCTCGTCGGAATCATCCTCAATGTCGTCATGAATAAGGCTGGCGTTATGGCAGAATTCAACCAGCGGGGCAAGCGGCAGGGCGGCGTCATCCCCGCCAAGGCTTTCGCAGACCAGGGTCATCAGCAGGGGCCGCCAGCGTTTTCCGCCGCGGGAAAGCAGATCCCTGCCGGGCGCGGTCAGGGCCTGTAGTGATTCGGCGTTAAGCTTTTTCCCCAAACCGGGAAAAATATGCTCCACCGGGGCCTCACCGGGCCTTTCCGGCAGCCACCGCCCGATCTCCGCTTCAATGTTTTCAAGCCGCCGGGTATACTGCTGATCCATACGGTATTATACAGGATACAAATGGCGGATTACAAGAAACCGGATTACTGGCAGCTCAAGGCGCGGAAGGAGGGCTATCCCGCCCGTTCGGTTTATAAACTCAAGGAAATGGACGAAAAATTCGCCCTGCTCAAAACCGGGGGAGGCGCGCCGTCCGTCTGCCGGGTTCTGGATTTGGGGGCCGCGCCGGGAAGCTGGAGCCTGTACGCGCTGCGAAAAATGGCGGCCAAGGGCTTCCTCGTTTCGGCGGACATCTCTCCCCTTTCCCGTCAATACGATGGGGGCCTTTTTGACGGAGACAACTTTTTCTTTGTACAGGGCGACATTACCGATCCGGCAATTCAGGGGATCATCCTTTCGCGGGGGCCTTACTCCCTGATAATCAGCGATACCGCGCCGGCCACCAGCGGGAACCGTTCGGTAGACGCCGCCCGTTCCCTTGAACTTGCCGGGGCGGTACTTGACTACGCTGAAAAGGCGCTCGTAAAAGGCGGCAGTCTGGTGCTCAAGGTGTTTCAGGGCGGGGATACCGCGGAACTGCTTAAACGGATAAAAACGCTTTTTGATACCGCGAAGGGCTTCAAACCCCGGTCCTGCCGCAGCGAATCATTTGAGACATATTATATCGGCATGGGACGAAATGAAGAACCGCGGGGTATGTATCCGGTCTTCCATTCAGCCGGTAAGTGAAGCCAACTGAACCATGAAGCCCACTATCATGGGCATCACGAGATTGTCGTAATCTTCCAGGGGAAGGGCTTCCGCAGCCGTAGCGCTTAGGGCCGCAATCAGGGCAATACGGGCATCCGGCAGAATCTGATAAGAAACGGCCAAAACCGCCATAAAACAGGACAGGGAACCCTCGACGCTTTTACCGTGGAGAAAGTCCGGGCGCAGCCTGCCGAAGAACTTACCCACCAGGCTTGCAAACCCGTCTCCAAAAGCCAGCGCATAGATGGCTATTGAGGATGCCGGGGAAGGGTAAAACAGCAGGGCAAGCAAAGCGCCCAGACCCAGGGTCACCGGCCCCATCACAAAATGGCCTATATCCCGCTTGCGGGAGGCCATGCAGGTAAGCGAAGAGATCACGGGCACTCTGACGCCGGAAAGCCGCAGCATTTCCATGCAGGTATAACTCAATGTACCGGCCATGAGAAGCAGCACGATAAAAGGCCGGCTCAACGACGCCATGGAGGGGCTTAGGGCAATGAGAAAATGTATCGCTTTTCTTAAAATTTCAGTTTTAAGTTCAGAAAAATCCGCTGCCGGCTCAGCCAAACCCGCAACGACACGAAAACCCGCCTCGTTTTTTTGAATTATCGCTTTGTTCATGTCAACAATGCCAGCAAATCCCATATCAGGTTGTCTCACCGTTTAATTCATTTTATATATTATACAGATTTATAAATAAAAGGTCAATAAGGGTATGAAAGTTACACGGCCGGCGCATATAAACTTTTTACCCTCTGCGCTCTGGGGAAGATTCCTGGAGTTTTGCGCCTCTTCGGACCGCCCGCCGATAGTTAAACAGACGCAAAGGAGCAAAACTCCGATCAGTCTATGCGCACCGGCTTTTTTGACGCGGCGCTTTCGTACATGGCGTCGATGATCTTCATTATGATGAGGGCCTGTTCCGGTGTGTTCAGCGCTTCGGCTTTGCCTTCCAGGGCCTCAATGAAATTGGCGGCGCAGGCGACCCGTCCCATGGTGTCGTCCTTTTCGGTTTTGATCAGCAGATCCGCCTGTCTGCCGTATTCTTCGACAAAGAGCTTTGAAGTATCAATGCTGGTCTCGTCAAGGCCGTCGATGCCGAAGAGCCGCTCCACCTTTCCGCCGGCTTTTTGCCCCTGGAAGCTGACCGACACCACCTCACGCTCGTTCATCTCGGCCCAGGAACTTCGGGTAATGAGCGTTTGGCCGGTCTTGAAGGTGATCATGGCGTGACAGGCGGACTCCACGTCGGTGATCCCGCCCTCGGCGTCGGGGATTCCCCAGGGGCCCTTAAAGGCCCTGTTGTCCATAAAGTCGTAATAGGCCGCGCCCAGAAGGTAGTCCGGTTCGGGGTAATCCATGAACCAGAGGGCCAGGTCCAGCATGTGGGGAAGATCGATCACCGCCCCGCCGCCTGAGAGGGCCCTGGTGGTAAACCAGCCGCCAAAGCCGGGAATGCCGTTGCGCCTGATCCATAAGGCCTGGGCGGAGTTGATCCGCCCTACCCTGCCCTCGTCAATATAACGCTTGATCGCCTTCGATTCGGGCCGGGCGCGGTTGTTAAAATCGAACATCAGCGTTTTGCCGGATTTTTTGGCCGCGTCAAGCATCTGCCTCATCTCGGCGGCGTTCAGGGCCGGCGGTTTTTCGCAGAATACGTGCCTGCCTTTTTCCAGGGCTTCGATCACCAGGGGCTTGTGGTACTTGTTCGGCGTAATGACAGATACCGCGTCAAGTTCCGGCGATCCGGCGAGCATTTCGTTCAGGCTTTTGTAAAACGTTTTTATGTTCCTCGGTTCCCCAAAAGCCCTGGCCCGCTCAATGTCCGGATCCGCTATGGCGGCGACTTCCGCGCCGGCTTTGACAAATCCCCCGTAGTGGTAAAAGGCCATTCCGCCCGCGCCTGCGATTCCAATTTTCAGTTTACCCATAATTAACCCCGCTTTATGAGATTTCCCAAAACCCCTTAGTTTATGAAGGGGTTTTCCCTTGGATATGGTAAACTACCGGGCCGGTTATAATCAATATCCGGTACTCCAAGGTAGTCAAAAACGGTGAACAGGGCCTTGCCGTGTTTTCCGAACACCACCGCCCCGTGATGGGGATAGCGCTTTTCGATCAGCACGTAGCGGTAGAATCTTCCCATCTGGGGAATGGCGAAAATGCCGATGCCCCCGAAAGAACGGGCGGCCACCGGCAGTACCTCGCCCTGGGCGATGTAAGCCTGCAGCGAGCCGTCGGCGTTTCCGTGGAGGCGGTAAAACGTAATGTCCCCGGGAATGATGTTTCCTTCGACGGTTCCACGGGTAATGACAGGCTCGCCTTTGTTTTCCATGATGCGGTTCATGATCAGCTGGTATTTCATCCCGGTATTGGATTCTTTTTTAAGTTTGCAGATCGGGGTATTTCCGCAGTGGAAGCCCATAAACAGATCCCGCAGGGAATAATCGAATTTGCCCTTGATATCCTCTTCGTACATGTCGCCGGGCACCGAATTATTAATATCCAGCAGGGTTACCGCTTCGCCGCTTATACAGGTTCCGATGTATTCGCTCAGCGCGCCGTAAATATCCACTTCGCAGCTTACCGGAATATGCTGCGCCGCAAGATGGGAGTTCACATAACAGGGCATAAAACCAAACTCGGCCGGGAAAGCGGGCCAGCATTTATTCGCGAAAGCCACATAGTCTCTGGCGCCCCGGTGTTCTTCGGCCCAATCCAGCAGGGTAAGCTCGAACTGGGCGAGGGAGGGCAACAGGCCGGGATATTGATTCCCCGCGCCAAGCTCTTCGGCCATTGATTTGGTCAAACCGCCGATTCGTTTGTCGTCCCGGTGTTTTTTGAACGCGGCCAGCATATCCAGTTCGGAATTTTCCTCGATTTCCACACCGGCATCGTACAGGCCCTTGACAGGTGCGTTACATGCGAAAAAGTCCTGGGGGCGGGGGCCAAAGGTGATTAGCTTGAGTTTGGAAATGCCGATGAGGGCCCTTGCCACAGGAATAAAATCTTCGATCATCGCGGCAATGTCTTCGGGGGTTCCGACCGGGTATTCGGGGATAAGCGCTTTGATTTTCCGCAGCCCCAGATTGTAGGAACAGTTTAACATACCGCAATAGGCGTCTCCGCGTCCGTGGATAAGGTCCTTGCCCGAATCTTCGGCGGCGGCGGCGTACATCACCGGGCCGTGGAAGTATTTCGCTATCAGGGTTTCCGGCGTCTCCGGTCCGAAATTTCCCAGAAAAACCACGAGCGCGTTACAGCCGGCTTTGCTTAGATCCTCTACCGATGCAAGCATATCCCTTTCGTTCTCGACGGTTTTCCTGCTCTCATAAATGGAAATGCCCCTTTTGCCGCAGGAACGCACAAGCGCGGATCTGCGGGATTCGGAAAGCGTTAACTCAAAACAGTCGCGGGAAACCGCGACGATCCCCAGTTTGAGTTCCGGTATATTGCTCTTCATGGCCGTTTCCTCTCTCGTTATAGTGTACAAGTGGTTCTGAAAAGGATCAACTGTTTTTTTCAAGAGAGCCGAATCAAAATGAATGAGCCTCCGCGCGGTTGACTTCTTTTTCGGAGCATTCAGGCAGCCATGATGAGCCTCCGCGGAGCAGAGCTCCGCGGTATCCTTGGCGATGCATTAGTTCGAACGGAGGCTCGTTCGAGAGGAAGTTTATAATACCGTCTGGTTTAATACCAACGGCCCAGACCCTATGAGGGCAAGGCGCTGTTTTGCTTTAGCCGCGGTACAAAACCGGTAAAAAACACGGGACAGGGAGAGGCGGCCCTTCGCCTGGCAAGTAATCTTTCGCGGGTCAAGTTTACCCCTCATGAGGGAGGAGAAAACAGCCTCTCTGGGGAAAAAACGTCAAAATCTATAGTCAAAATTATCGTTTTGCTGAGAAGCCCCACAGGCTCCCAGATTTTTATTGGCGCATACCCCCTTTTCACTTAGAAAAATTATGGCGCAACGTGGCCGATAGTCTTTTTTGGAGAAAACCGGTATATTGTTACAAAGGACTAAAGCGCCGCGCGTCAGCGCGCCATATATAGGGGAGGGAGATTGTAATGGCAAAAGCAAGTGAAGAAAAAACCACGGGGAATCCAAACGCATCAAGCGAAGAGAAGGCAAAAGCCCTGGAAGCGGCCCGGCTTCAGATTGAAAAGCAATTCGGCGCGGGTTCCATCATCAAACTGGGCGCGCATGTAAACGCCGCCGGCATTGAGGTGGTGCCTTCGGGTTCCATTCTGCTGGATGAGGCTCTTGGCATAGGGGGCTATCCCCGCGGGCGCATTATCGAGATTTTCGGTCCCGAATCGTCAGGGAAAACCACCCTGGCGCTGCACGCCATCGCCGAGGCCCAGAAGCTGGGCGGAATCGCCGCCTTTGTGGACGCCGAGCACGCCCTGGACCCGGTATACGCCAAAAACCTCGGTGCCAATATTGACGAACTGTGGGTTTCGCAGCCGGACAGCGGGGACCAGGCCCTGGAGATCACCGAAAACCTGGTCCGCTCCGGCGCGGTAGACGTGATCGTAGTGGACTCGGTGGCGGCCCTGACCCCCCAGTCGGAAATCGAGGGGGAAATGGGCGATGCCCAGATGGGCGCGCAGGCCCGGCTGATGAGCCAGGCCCTGCGTAAACTCACCGCCACCATCGGCAAATCCCGAACCATGCTGATCTTTATCAACCAGATCCGCATGAAGATCGGCGTGATGTTCGGTAACCCCGAAACCACCACCGGCGGCAATGCCCTGAAGTTCTATTCCTCAATGCGCCTTGAGGTACGGAAAACCGAAACCATTGAGGTCTCGAAGGACACCGACGCCATCGGCAACCGCGTGCGGGTGAAAGTGGTAAAAAACAAGGTCGCCCCTCCCTTCAGGCGTATCGAACTGGAGCTGATGTTCGGCAAGGGAATTTCCGCCATAGGGAGTCTCCTGGACTGCGCGGTAAAGTACTCGCTTATCGAAAAGAAAGGCGCGTGGTATGCCTGCAACGAGGAAAAGATTGGACAGGGCAGGGACAACGCCCGGGAATACCTTGAACAGCATCCCGATCTTGCCAAAGAACTGGAAGTCAAACTGCGGAAAATGATTTTCCCCGGCAAGGAATTCCCCGAGGCGAAAGCGGCTCCGTCTAACGGCGCGGCAAAGGCTGCGGCGGCTCCCGTCCGGCCGGCGGCCCCGGCGCTAAGCCCGGCTACGCCGATTCCGGAATCGACGGCTTCACTGGCGGCTGAAGCGGCCTCGTCCGGGGCGGGCGAAGTCGCGGAAGCGGTACCGGCTTACGACACGGCGGAGCGGCGCGGCCCCGGCCGGCCCCGGAAGGCGACCGCTTCAGCGAGGCCGGATGACGCGCTGTTTTAGGGCCCGCAAAGACCTGAGGCATTGGCAATGAGGGAATACCCAAAGACAATCAATGATCCCAACGCGGACAGGGCCGCCCGTCTTGCCGCCCTGCGTTCATGGGAAGATGAGGTGCGGAAAACCGCTTCTTCCGGTGGCGGGCGGAGTTCCGGCGAAATCAACAACCACATCCACACGATTTACAGTTTTAGCCCCTATACCCCCGCCATGGCGGCCCTGCTGGCGCGGGACGCCGGTCTTTGCGCCGCAGGCTCGGTGGACCATGATTCCATCGCCGCCGCGGAGGAGATGGTTGAAGCCTGCGCGATCCTTGGCATAGGCGGCTGCGTGGGCTTTGAAGTGCGGGTCAGCTTCAAAACGGGCGCGGACGGCAGGCCCGGCCCCTTTGCGGGGAAAAAAATCAATAACCCCGATTCAGAGGGCTTTGCGTACATGACCGTGCAGGGAATACCCGGACCGGCGATTCAGGCGGCGGCGGATTTCCTCAAACCCGTCAGGGAAGAGCGGCTTAAACGGACCGGGAAGATGACGGCTGCGGCTAATGCGGCGCTGAAAGAGGCGGGCTTGGCTGAGATTGATTTTGAAAAGGATATTCGTGATAAATCAAAATACGCGGAGGGGGGAGGGATTACCGAGCGGCATCTTCTCGCGGCGCTGGCTGAAAAATGTATGCTAAAATACGGGAAGGGGCCGGAACTTGCCGAAGCGCTGAGGGCGAAACTGGGCGTTGCCGTTTCACCCAAAATCGCCGCGCTGCTCGCCGATGCCGCCAATCCCCACTATTTGTTCGACCTCCTGGGCTCTCTCAAGTCCGAGTTTTTACCGAAGATTTTTATCCAGCCCGATGAAAAGGAATGTATTCCGGCGGAGCGCGTAACGGCCTTTGCCCGGTCCATGGCCGCCATTCCGGCCTATGCCTACCTGGGCGACATAAAAGAATCCCCCACCGGGGACAAGCGGGCGGAAAAATTCGAAGATGATTTTATTGACGAGCTTTTTCCGGAGTTGTCCCGCCTGGGTTATAAGGCCCTTGCCTACATGCCCCCGCGGAATACCCCGGAACAGCTCGCTAACCTGCGCCGTCTTTCCGCGGAATGGGGCTTTATGGAAATTTCCGGAGTGGATATCAATAGTTCCCGTCAGTCCTTCAATTGCCCTGAAGTCTTGCGGGACGAATTCCGGCATCTGCTTGATACCACCTGGGCGCTCATTGCCCACGAAAGAATTGCTTCGATAGACAGGCGTTGCGGCCTGTTCTCGCCGGAAAACCCGCTGGCGGCTCTTAGTCTCGCTGAACGGCTTGCTTCTTACGCCGCCTTTGGGAAACGGCTGGATCTGTCGCATCCCGGAGATTCCGCCGCCGGTATGGTACTCGAAATTGAAAAAGGAAGGATAAGATGAATTACGTTTCTATCGCCCCCATGATCCGGGGACTCTGTATTGATCTTGCGGGAAAGCCCCAGATCGCCGTGTACGAATCCGCGAAAGGGGAAAAGGCGTCACCTCACGCCATGAGCCTGGAGATTGCCGGCGGGGATACCGAAGAAACCATTGCGGGAAACATTCAAAAAGCCTATACCGCGTGGAAGGCGGGATCATCCACCGGTAAGGGTGAAGTTTTGATCCCCTCCTGCGTGTCATTGACCGCCGGCGGAAAAACTGAAGCCCTGTACTGGATAGACGATGATCTTGATTCCGCGCGGAAGCGGCTCGCCGGGCGCGACGATTCCCCCAGAACGGCCCGGCCCATTGAGGACGGCAAGCTCATCGACGCGGCGGCGCGGGCCTGCGTGGTGAAGAACCGTGTGGCCCTGGTCACCGGCGGCGCTCAGGGCATTGGCGAGGAAATAGTGCGGAACCTCGCTGCCGCGGGAGCGCTGGTATTTATCGCGGACCTCAATCTTGAGGGCGCGCGCCGTCTGGCGGAAACGGTCAACGCGGCGGAAAGGCGGACCGCAGCCCTGGCCCTCCAGGTGAATGTGTCGGACGAGGACTCGGTAGAAACGATGTGCGGCGCCGCGGCGGAGTATGCCGGAGGCCTGGACCTCTGCGTCAGCAACGCCGGGGTACTCAAGGCGGGCAGCGTTCTTGAACAGGGACTGGCGGATTTTAAGTTTGTTACCGACATCAATTATACCGGCTTTTTTATCATCACCAAATTCGCAGGCAGGCTCTTAAAGGCGCAGAGCCGGACAGCCCCCCGCTGGAAAACCGACATCATACAGATTAATTCCAAATCGGGGCTGGAAGGCTCAAACAAAAACGGCGCGTACGCGGGCGGCAAATTCGGCGGAATAGGCCTTGCGGCGAGCTTTGCAATGGAACTGGTGGAGTACAACATCAAGGTAAACGCCGTCTGTCCCGGAAATTTCCTGGACGGCCCGCTGTGGTCTGATCCGGAAAAGGGTCTTTTTGTCCAATACCTCAAAACCGGCAAAGTCCCGGGCGCCAAAAACATAGCCGATGTGCGGGCCTTCTACGAATCCAAAGTCCCCATGAAAAGAGGCTGCGCCGGCAAAGACCTGGTCCGGGCGATCTTCTACATCGTGGAACAGGAATACGAAACCGGCCAGGCTGTCCCCGTTACCGGCGGACAGGTGATGTTACATTGAGGGCCTCGCCTAAATCGCCGGCGCGTTTTCCAGCAAGTAGTTCTCCGCTTCCACATTCCACAGGCCCTTATGGCGGCCACATATCTCCGCGAGTTTTGCGAAGAACGGATCGCCTGCGCCTTTGGCGGCGAAGTCGTCAATGGCGGTAAGATCGAGTTTCTTGTGAGTGTAAATGAGTTTCTTTCCGCCGGGGATTTTGTCAAGATCGATAGTAGTTTTGACCGCCGCGTCGAGGCCGCCTATGTGGGTGATCATGAACACGGGATTCAGCGCTCCCGATGACATCATGGCAATGGATTCTTTCATGTCGTCGGTATTGCCTCCCGATGTGCCCACTATGTGATGCGACTCATAATGCACATTGTAGAAATTAAAGTCGGCGGAGAAGGCGGTGTCGGTGGGGCCGGCGAAGAAGTTGAGACATCCGTCGTGGCCCAGAAGGCGGTCGCCCAATTCCAGCACCGGTTTGACCGGGGCAAAAACAAAGACATCATCGTAGAGTTTACCGCCGTTCATGAATTTCAGATGTTCCACAGGATCGCTTATGTCCTTGGTATTGATGTAGGTAAGCTCCACGCCGTTCTTTTTCGCCTCCTGCACCGGAAGGAGCTGGGCGGCACGGGCCAGGCGCTTGTCGTCAATATCGGTAACTACAAGGCGTGAAGGCTTGCGGGGATTGTGGATCGCGTAATCAATGGCCCCAAGGCCCATGGGACCGACTCCGGCCAGGAGCGCCAGAGAGCCTCCTTCGGCAATCCCCATGGAGTGAATGTAGGAGCCGCCTCTGGTGTGGTACTGGGCGTGAAAAGCCCCCACCACACAGGAGACCGGCTCAGACAGGGAACCCATGAAAAAATTATCCGCCTGATAATTGAGCAGGCAGTTCATCTCCATCACTTCTTTGGGAATGATGATGTACGTGGCATCGCCGCCGATAAACTCGTATGAATAACCGGGGGACCAGAGGGTAGCGACGCCGTCCGGACCGGGATAGTTCAGCGCCGGCTGGATGGCGAATTTGTCCCCCGCCTTGAATTGGCCTGCCCATTTGCCGCCCACTTTTTCAATAATACCGCAAAATTCATGACCGATGATAGGCTGTGTTTTGCCAAGGTCGTGGCGGACCCGCTTGTGTTTCGCCCCCTGTACGGCGAGCTTGTGGCTGGACATACAAATAGAGTCGGAAACCACCTTTGCCAGTATTTCATCATCCCGAATTTCGGGAAGCTCAAATTCATCAAGTCTGAGGTCGTTGACACCGTACAGGCGAATCGCTTTGGTCTTCATGGCATTTACCCGTTTACAGGGCTTACCGCCGCGGCGTTTTCCGGCCTTACCGAAGCCAGCTTGCGTCCCCGGCGCTGGTGAAAATGTACCGTGCCGTTCACCTTGGCAAAAAGGGTATAATCGCCGCCGCAGCCCACATTGGCGCCGGGGTGAATTTTGGTACCCCGCTGACGGGCGATAATGGTTCCCGCCCTGACAGTAGAGCCTCCCGAAGCCTTGATGCCGAGATATTGGGGATTTGAATCCCGTCCGTTTTTAGCGCCGCTTCCGCCGCGTTTCCGTGCCATTTAAGTCCTCCGTTCAGTATGAATGTTTAATCTGCAATAATCGGGGAATTCCTCCGCTACGGACCCAAGCCCTTCGGTCAGAAACACCCCGGCGGCGGAAAGGAATTCCCTTCCCTCCGCGGTATAATCGGCCTCCATCCAGAGGAAGCCCGGCTCAGGCGCGCCGCCCCTGACCCTAATGCCCTTTCTGCCGGAAAGGGCTTTAAGGGCGCTCCGCATCAGAACCGAAACGGCGGCGCAGACTATGTCGGCCCCCGCTTTTCCCGCCCCGGCATGACCTAAGACCCTGCAGTCCCGCAGGACGCCCTCCTGGTCTACAACCACCTCAATTTCTATCAATTGGACGCCCGGCAGTTTGTTGCGCTTCGCGCATAAAACCTCCAAAAATCGCCCGCAAGGCGATTTTTACCCTGCAAACTGCCAAAGCAGCCCGTTTATCGTGGATTTTGTTTTTTTATCAAAAAAACACAAAACCTCCAAGTGCAACAGGCTTCTAGACGGCAATTTCACCGATCTTGATAATCGAAAACTGCTGCCGATGCCCCTGCTTGCGGCGGTAATCTTTCTTGGGTTTGTACTTGAAAACCACGATTTTATCGTCTTTTCCGTGGGATTCCACCGTGGCGGACACTTTCGCACCCTGCACATAGGGAGCCCCCACACTTATGGTATCGCCGGACACCATAAGCACCGTATCAATATCAATAGCGGTCCCCGGCCCGGCGTCGATTTTGTCGACCTTGAGCAGAGCGCCCTCTTCAGCCTTGTACTGTTTTCCTTTGAATTCAACCAGCGCGTACATCTTTTACCTTCTTCCAACCTTGAATTAACTCACCTTATACCCCAAAAGAGAGATTTCGTCAAGGGAGCAGCCGGGCAAACGGATACATGAGTTGAAAAGAATAGCAGCGGTTTCTAAGGAAGCACTGATTTATTCAATCGAGAATAAATCAGTGCTACTTTAATGTGGTTTTTTCGCAGTTTTCCGTAGGAAAACGAGAAAAATAATAGGGCAACGCTGATTAGCGTCA
>JAIROT010000243.1 GCA_031257385.1 Treponema sp. | reverse complement strand
CTTTTGTTGAAGGGCTTTTTCAAAAATACGCTATTGATACGGTGGTTCATTTTGCCGCCGAAAGCCATGTGGATCGTTCCATTATGGCGCCGGAAGCGTTTATCAAAACCAATGTGATGGGAACCTTTACCCTGCTGGACGTTGCGCGTAATTACTGGCAAAACGCCAAAGAAACGCTGTTTCATCATATCAGTACCGACGAGGTATACGGTTCTTTGGGAGAGATGGGGTATTTTTCGGAAACCACGCCGTATGATCCCCGCTCGCCTTATTCCGCCGCTAAAGCCTCAAGCGATCATCTGGTAATGGCGTATCATCATACTTATGGATTGCCCGTTACCCTTTCCAACTGTTCCAATAATTACGGCCCATACCAGTTCCCTGAAAAGTTTATTCCCCTGATGATCCTTAATATACTTGAGGGTAAACCCCTGCCGGTTTACGGAGACGGAAAGAATATTCGGGACTGGGTTTATGTGGCAGATCACAACAGAGCCGTGCAGACTATTTTGCAAAAAGGGATGGCAGGAGCAAAGTACAATATAGGCGGGGATAATGAGCGGGAAAACGTCCGGCTGCTTGATATGCTGATTGATATTGTCTCGGGAAAGGCGGGGCTGGACAGGGAAAAAGTATACGAAACAATCACGTATGTGAAGGATCGGCTTGGTCATGACCGCCGGTATGCGATAGACTGCTCAAAGATAAAGCGGGAACTTGGCTGGAAACAGACCGTGTCTTTTGAGGAGGGTCTGGCAAGAACTGTGGACTGGTATCTGGCTAACACTGAATGGATTGAGAGCATACGCAGCGGCGAATACAAAAATTGGATAGAGAAGAATTATACACAAAGGTAAATGTTAAACGAACAGTATTTTTCTTGCGGATTTGAGCCGCGGCAGAGCGCGAACCGGAGCTTCGACAGGGTATTAAACCCCTCAGCACGAATAAAAATCGCCTGAGCCGCTTACAAAACCCGGTTGGTTTTGCAGCCGCTCAGGCGATTTTTAAGGTTTTAGGCGCAAAACACCGCAAACTCTAAAATATCACTCTCCATCACTTTTTTCTTTCCCGTTTCATGCTCCCCGTGTTCCTCTCTGCGCCTTCCGTGGTGTTCTTCTCTATCTGCCGTGATCCCCCGCCGTTACGCGACATAAGCCGCCAGCCGGTGAACACGGGAGGGGTGCTGCAGGCGGAGCAGGGCTTTCTTCTCTATCTGCCGGATACGTTCCTTGGTTAGATTAAAGCGGTCGCCGATTTCCTTTAAGGACATAGCCGGGCGGCTGCCAAGGCCGTAGCGGAAACGGATGATGTCCGCTTCTTTTTTGTTGAGGGTATCCAGAACGCTTTCGATGTCGTCCCTCATGATTCCCTGCAAGGCGTTTTGATCCGGAGTAGCGTGGAGTTTGTCTTCGATAAAATCGCCCAGTATCGAAGAGTCCCTGTCCACATAAACAGGAACTTCCAGGGAAACCATTTCTCTGGATATGTTGAGCAGTTCTCCGACAAGGTCTTTGTCCATTTCAAGGAAGTCGGCGATTTCCTGTATTTCACTTTTCTCGTTCGGCTGCTCCCGTACCATCTGCTGCACCCTTTCAATTTGAAGCAGCTCGTTGGCCCGGTTCTGGGGCAGCCGGATCATTCTGGCTTTTTCGTTGAGTGCCTTGAGTATAGACTGCCTGATCCACCATACCGCGTAGGATATGAAGCGGTATCCCCGGCTTCCGTCAAAGTGGTCCAGCGCCTGTATAAGGCCGATATTGCCTTCGCCGATCAGATCTGTCAGGGGAAGTCCCCGGTTCTGGTATTTTTTTGCCACATTGACTACAAAACGCAGGTTGCTGTTTATTAGTTTGTCATGGGCCGCCTTATTGCCTTTGGCCGCGGCCAGGACAATCGCTTCTTCTTCTTCTTTGCTTAATAAGGGAATACGGCTGATTTCACGGAGATACATTGCCAGGAAATTGTCATCGGAACTGGTTTTAACCGTCTTCTTCGCTCTTCTTTCTTTCGTCGCGTGCATTTAGACCTCCTTAAGTCTTTGTCTATATATGAGCAAGAATCGTGCCATCATAACTAAATTTTCAAAACTTTCATTAGAAACTTAATTTTTTTTCGTTTTTTTGGCATTGCGTAGCAAAAATTGAGGGTAAAATCACCCTGGAATCCGGATTCCCTCCTGTAAAATCAAAAACAAGCGGGAAAAACCATATAAAAGCATTGGATTTTCGTAATATTCGCCCACATAGTCCCAAAATGACACAATTCGCTAAAAACAGCCTAAGACCGTGTCATTTTGACACTTTTTAATACGGCTGCCCTGTCCGCAAAGCGGGCGGCTCTGCGGACAGGCATTTGCTAATGGAGAATAAGTGAAAGGATGAACACGCCGATCATACCGCAGACGCCTTCAATCAGGGTGGCGGTAGTCTGGGTCTTGTAACCCTGATCCGGGGTCATACCGCCGAAGTTGGTAACTACCCAGAAGTAGGAGTCGTTGGCGTGGGACACTGTCATTGCGCCGGCGCCGATGGCCATTACCGTAAGGGCGGTCCTCGCGGGGGAGTCAAGGTTCAGCGCGCCGAGCAGGGGGGCTACAATGCCCGCAGTGGTAGTCAGCGCCACCGTAGAAGAACCCTGGGCGGTCTTGAGAATCGCCGAGAGCAGGAAGGGGAAGAAAATCCCCACAATGGCGAGGGTTTCGGAATTTCCGGTGATGAACGCGACTATGCTGGTGGAAGCGATAACCCTTCCAAGCACACCGCCGGCGGCGGTGATGAACAGAATCGGGCCGACGATTTTCAAAGTCTCGTTGGTGATGTCGTAAAATTTATCCAGTTTGTTCGTTACGGCAATCTGCCAAACGGCGAATAACACGCCGACCGCGAGGGCGATGATAGGGGTTCCCAGGAACGTAAAGAACTGGAACGCAAAGCCGGTCCATTTCGCCATTGAGGCGATGGAACCCAGGGCCATAAGGACGATGGGTATGACAATGGGGGCCAGGGATATAAAGCTGTTGGGCAGTTTGCCGTAGCCGGCCACGATTTCCTCGTAACTCTTGGTGATGGAACCGATGTCGATGTCTTCGCCGGATTGTACTTTCTTGCCGATGTACCGGGCATAGAACATCGCGCCGATGAGCGCGGGAATGGAAACCAACACTCCCAGGCCCATGACCAGAAGGAGGTTGTTGCCTGCGCCCAGGGTGTTGGCCGCCGCGATGGGGCCGGGCGTTGGGGGAATGAACACGTGGGAAGCGTACAGGCCTGTGGAGAGGGCCACGGTCATGGCCACGCTACTTACCCTGGTTCGTTTGACCAGCGCTTTGCGGATCGGGTCAAGAATAACAAAACCGGAGTCGCAAAATACCGGAATGGACACCACCCAGCCCATGATCTGAATTGCCAGTACCGGATGCTTGGGACCAACCAGTTTGATCACCAGATCCGCCAGCTTGAACGCGGCGCCGGTGGCCTCAAGCACCGTGCCGATTAAGGCGCCAAGGATGATGACGATACCGATACTGGTGAAGGTTCCGGAGAACCCCGCGCCGATAACGTTGGCAATCCCCTGGGTGGTTTGCCCGTCAACCGTAACGTTGACCAGGGGGATACCGGCCACCAGACCGAAGAGCAAGGACACCGTCATGATCGAGAGGAAGGGATGGATTTTCAATTTTGAAATAGCAAGGATCATCGCTATAATCGCGATGACAAAAACAAAGATGAGCGCAAATCCTGACATAGACGCCTCCTAAAAAATATGGGCCTTTACAGAAAGGCATAGACCATTGTCTATAGGATTACCTGTTTTGTCAAAGGGTCGCATTGCGCCATAATTTTTCTAAGTGAAAAGGGGGTTTGAAGGATGAGCAAAGGAAAAAGTGACAAGATTACCTATAAGCCCTCAGGTACTATTGAAACAAGACAAAAACTGTCCTAAGATCTTATTGATGAACCGGAACACGGAAAGACCCCCTCTTGCCGTCCGATGTGGTTTTGATAATTTCATCATAACGCAAGCCGTAAGGTTTTTCTACAGGTTCATCTTTTTAGCTTAATAACATGCGACTCACAATTACAGAAAAAAATGCACAAAAATCTCGATTTATGAGCGTCTTTGGGCAGTTTGCAGGGTAAAAAATCGCCTCACGGGCGATTTTTGGAGGTTTTATGCGCGAAGCGCAACAAGCCGCTAAATTTTCGAACAACGATGAACTGCCCCGCAGAGCAGCGTGGCATCAGGTTTTACTGCAAAAAATCTGTCGTTCGATAGGAAATTTATTATACCGGGGATCTTCTGCCCCGCCGTTATTGGCGGAAGAATTGAACAGCCCCGGGGGGCGGAGTATTAGACCCTCCCCGAATAAAAGAGATCTTGCCCTCTGGATTGTTTTTCACGCGGCCTTGGGTGTACTGCTGGGGATATCCCTCTTTTTCGCGCCTCTCAGGATAAACATGAATCTGCTGGATGTGCTGCCGTCGGACCGGAGCGCAGGCGGCGGCGGGATTCCGATAGGAAGGGCCGACCGCGTTATAAGCGAACGCAGTTCCCGGCAGATCATAATACTCGCGGATAACCCGGACTTTGAGAGCGCCCGAAAAGCCGGGGAGGAAATGTACGCCGCCCTTGGTTCCTCCCCGTTTTTTGAAAATGCCACGTTTCGTGTAGACGCGGAGATGGTTTCCGGTTTCAGTGATTTCCTCCATGATTACCGGTACGCGCTTTTGGATCGAAAAACGGAGAGCCTCCTCGAATCCGGCGGGGCCGGCCTTATAGCCAATGACGCGCTGGCAAGCGCCTATGGCCTGTTTACGCTTGCGTCTCTTGACAATCTGGAACAGGACCCTTTCCTGCTCACCGAACGCGAGACGAGAAGTTTTCTTTCCTCCCTGCTGTCAAGTTCCCCGGCAATGTCCCTCAGTGACGGGGTGCTCTGCGCGGAATATGAAGGATCCTGGTTCGTCATGATCCGCGCGGTACTGACAAACGAGGGGGCTTTCTTTTTAAGAAAAGAAAATGCCGTCACTTTTATTTATTCCCAGGCGGAGCGCATCTTCCCGGACTATCCCGGTACGCGGTTTCATTTTTCAGGCGTTCCTTTTCATACCTATGAAAGCTCTTCAGGCGCGCGGAAAGAGGCGGCGCTTATCTCAGGCGTCTCGTTGCTGCTCGTTGTCCTGATCCTCGCCATGGTCTTCCGTTCGGTTGTTCCGGTGGCGCTGTCCGCGGGGGCTGTGCTCCTTTCCATCGGAACCGCTTTTGCGGGGTGCTTTCTTTTCTTTCGGGAGATACACATCCTTACCCTCGTATTCGGAACAAGCCTTATCGGGACCTGCGTGGATTATTCGATTCATTATTTTACCCACCGGTACAGGACTGGCGCCGGCGGCAGGGCTGTCAGGGACCGCATTAAACGCGGCGTTACCATGGGTTTTTTATCTACCGAAATCTGTTTTTTCATCCTGATATTCGCGCCTTTCGCCATCCTGAAACAATTCGCCCTGTTTTCCGTATTCGGTATGCTCTCCTCGTACCTTACCGTTATGTGCCTTTACCCCGCATTAAGCCCCGGAGACGCAATGGCGCGTCACAGTCGCGTGAAACCTGTCCCGCTTTTCTTTGGGAAAATTAACGGCGCCTTCACCCGTATCAGGCCGGCCCTTATCGCGGCCCTTGTACTTGTCTCGGTGCCCGTTGTTTTCTTCAATCGGGAAAAACTTGTTGTCCGCAACGATATAGCCGGCCTCTATACCGCCTCTCCTTTTTTGCTGGAAAACGAAAAGACCGTTTCCCGTGTACTGGATTACGGATCGGCCCCCTGGTATTACATTGTTACCGGCGCTTCGGAACAGGAAGTGCTTGAGCGGGAAGAGGCGCTGCTCGCGCTGCTTTCGGAGGAAATCGTCCAAAACAACATGGACTCGGCGCTTGCGGCTTCAAATTTTGTCCCCTCAATTAAACGGCAGCAGAAAAATTATTCCGCTGCTTCAGAACTTATCCCGCTTGCGGCAAGCCAGCTTGAAAGCCTCGGCTTCCCCGGCGGCGCGGAAAGGGTCTTTATTGAAGACTTCGACGCGAGAAAAGGCCTGTACCTCCTCCCTTCAAGTGAGATGCCCGCCTATTTTAGGGAGCTGCTCTCGCAGCTTTGGATAGGCAATCTTGACGGCTCTTATTATTCCGCAGTACTGCTCGTCAATCCCGTTCCGGACAGCGGGCGCTTTGCCAAAATAGCCCAGGCCCTTGATTCGGTGTACCTCGTAAACAAGGTTGCTTCGATCAACCGGAACCTCGATTCGCTGACCCGGACAGTGCTGATGCTGTACGGTATCGCCTGTCTTGCCATTGCCGTGATAGTCAGGCTGTTTTACCCCTGGCGGGACACTATCAGAATATGCTCCCTTCCCCTGATACTGATTCTTGTTACTTCTTCCGTGCTGATCCTTGAGGATATCCCCCTGGGATTTTTTCCGGTCTGCGCCTTTGTACTGGTTTTCGGGCTTGGACTTGATTACAGTTTCTATTGTTTGGAAAACAGGAAACAGAAACATAAAGAGGCCGGTCTCACCGCCATTTTTCTTTCTTTTTTGACAACGGTTCTTTCTTTTGGGGCATTGGTTTTAAGCAGTTTTATGCCGATTCATGTTTTCGGCCTGGTCGTATGTACCGGCCTCACCGCGGCCTTGCTTTCGGCCTTTCTGTTAAGGGGGAAAAAGGAATGAAAAAGTTAAGCACAGACAGGGGAGAAGAATTTAAGCCTGAAAGAAAAATTGAAGTTTACGAACTAAAACCTTCGTGTCCTTTGCGGTTTTTCTTTTTATCTTTAATCGCCGCCGCTTTTTTTTCCGTTTCCTGTGAAAGTCTTCCGGTGCAGGAACCGAGTATCGCGCCGGTATACCTCGACAACGGGGCGGCGTACCGGCTTCTTTCTCCGGACAGTCTTGAGAAGGCGATGGATATGCGGCAGAAAATCCTGGGCAAATACGGGGACAGGGAGTTTATTATGGATGCCCTGGTCATCGCCTCAGAAAGCGGCGTTGATATGATCCTGCTTAATGATTTTGGAACCGAAATGGGGCAAATGTCTTTTGACGGGAAGCGAATCAGTTTTGATTCCGCTTTACTCCCTCCGGGTATCAAGGGCGAATATATAGTCGCCGATTTTCAGCTTGTCTTTTACAAGACGGCGGAGCTTGAAAAAGCCCTGGGGCAGGCCGGCCTCAGTCTTGAAATTCAGCTTTTTGATGAAAAACAAAGCGGCGGATTGTCCGAAAAGCGGACGGTAAAAAACGGTAATAACGTTATCCTTGAGATAAGCAAATCGCCCGCTGAAATAAGCTATGTGAATCATCTGCGAAAGTACAGCTACACGCTGCAGGGTGATTTTCAATAGCTGTGGAAGCTGCCTGGATGTTATATCTTAGCGTTTGAACACTTTTTCAAGCTGGCGCATCCGGTAGGCGGAGTAAAGTTCTTTCCCGTATTCGGTTATTTCCCAAATTTCATCGACGGCGTCCTCCTCGCCGTTGACGCATTTGACCAGTTTTAAAAGCTCGAAATCGGCCATGATTTTCTTGATTGTGTTCGATGGAGTGGGATAATCCTTGCGGACGGTTTTTCCCAGATCGGGGTTGAGCACTGTCCCCAGGAAACGGGATACCTCGGCGGTGGCCTTACCCAGCGCCAATTCCGGCACCAGCAGCTTGAATATCCGCAGATAGCGGAACTGCCGGGTGTTTTCCCAGTTCTCGCCGGATACATAGTAAAAACTTAAAGCAACTTTGTTCAATGCCAGCACTTTCAGGGCTTTTTTCATCTGTTCACGCAGTTTGGTCACTATTTCGCCGCTCCCGATCTTTATCTGCCGCCTGAGGATCTCGTTTTCGCCGCTGAGCCGGGCAAGTTCGTTGGCCACCAGCGGCCTGACCGCCTGCTCCCCCCTGACCCAGCCATCACGGGGATTGAGGTTCATTTCCCGAGTCAAAAAGCTCTGGGCTTTCTGGCACAGATCCGCCGTACTGAGCCATGTCTCATGGGCGCCCCTCCGGAGTTTCTTCTTGAATTCTTCCAGTTTCTTTACCTGCTCCGCTTCCTCTTCTTTTTTGGAAGCCTTCCAGCGGGCCTTTTCATCAATAATAAGGGCAATGACGGGGATTCCTTTTTTTACCGCTATGGCGTATTCCGTCTCCGGGCAGCATTTATAGGCGCTGACAACGATAAAGTAATCACATTCCTCAATGATCTTTTGCAGCAGCCGATCGGCGTCCTTCGCCTGCGGGTCGATATATTCCGCAGTAACCGGAATATGCCCAAGCTCTATGATAATCCGGGCCAGCTCCCGGCGCTCGTTCTTCAGATCATCCAAAGTTGAACCGACAAAAATGTGGTACTTCATATCTCTATAATACCGGTATTCTTAAACCGGGGCAATGGCGCGTATTGCCGGCGCATATCATATAACTGCCATTGTCCGCTTGCTTTTTCCTTGCCGCGAAACGGCCGGCTGTCTGCATGGATGAACAGCCAGTACAACTGTTGGGAGGGGAGTCTGAGCCGATGAATGAGTACCATAGTAAACGGGAGGACAGCGGGTATGTCCGCATGGGAATCTGCAGTATCCTTATGTTTGTAAACCTGCCGGGAGGAAGACGGTACGGTTCGCCGGTTTCCGCCTTCTTCAAAAACGAAAACCCGGCTTGCATAGTGGGGACTACTCTGAATGATAGTCAATCAAAGTGCGCACGGGGGTAGGGGGGAGTATCTTTTCATAGCCAAGGAAGGGAAGCCCCACCACGCCGAAGATTTCCGGTACTTCCGCGCCGCCGGCCTGGAGCAAAGCGCGGGCGGCGTTAAGGGTTCCGCCGGTGGCAATGAGATCATCCAGCAGGAGGATACGCTTGCCCACGGGAATGTCTTCCTGGTGGATTTCGATTTCCGCCTGAGCGTACTCAAGGTCATATTTTTTTGATAGTGTGACACCCGGCAGTTTCCCCTTTTTCCGTATCAAGAGGAGGGGTATGCCCATACGGACCGCAAAAGGAGCGGCAAACACAAAGCCTCTGGCTTCTATGGCCGCCACCGCGTCAATATTCTTGCCCTTGTAAATGTCCACCATGGCTTCAACACAGTAACTGAACGCCTTGGGCGCCGCTAGAATGCTGGTAATATCATAAAAAAGAATGCCTTTTTTAGGAAAATCGGGAATTTTTCTGATGTAGTCATCAAGATTTAAGGAACTCATAATATCACCTCTTAGCGGCAATAGGACTCGGACCTATGACCGAACGGATATGAGCCGTTTGCTCTACCAACTGAGCTATGCCGCCGTGAAACACGACAATATAGAAGGAACTATATATATAATCTATCATTATATGTCAATTATATATAGCGAAAATTTAGCGCATGGTCAAGCGTTTTAGGCGGAATTTCAGGAATTTTTTAAAAGTTGTCACCATTGATATCACCACGCAGAGCCGGCGGCATATAAATTGTACCGTAAGTCCTTACTACATAAGGACTTACGTTTGCGTCCGGCAGGACTCGAACCTGCTACCTACGGATTCGAAGTCCGTTACTCTATCCAGATGAGCTACGAACGCCCTAGGAGTCTGTGGGGCTTTAGCCCAAATAATAAAGAAAATGCACAATTTTGTGCATTTTCTACCTTGCAGACTCCCAAAGGAGCCCAAAACTCGGGGATTTTTGCGGTCAAAGGCCGCAAAAATCCACAAGTCCCACAGGCTCCTACGGGTGGATGACGGGGTTTGAACCCGCGACGGCCAGATCCACAATCTGGAACTCTACCACTGAGCTACATCCACCATATATGCAAAAGTTTTTTACAATATGCTCAAAACAACGAGCTTTGTCAAGGGTGGCTTTTTCGGTTTTTGATGGGGCAACAGGTGCTTTGACAAATCATTCCGCCGTATTACAATACTGTCCAGAAACTGACGGGGGCAGGGGTTTATGGGGAGATTTTTGCGTGGCGGTCTTACAGGAGTTAGCCTTGCTGGGTATTGTATTTACCGGCGCTGAAGGGCCGCCGCCGGATCTGGTCGGGCGGCTTTTTGCGGGGCCGGCAAAAGGGGCTTTGACGGCTGCGGCGGATTCCGGCCTGGCGGCGGCGGAAGCGGCCGCTCTGCGGCCCGACTGGATCGTCGGCGACATGGATTCCCTGGACAGCGAGACCCGGCTGGCGGCGTATCCGGCCGAAAGGGTCATCCGCCACGGCGCTGCCAAAGATCATACCGATACGGAATTGGCCCTTTCCCTGCTCTGGGAAAAAGGCTGTGACGAGGTCTGGCTTTTGGGCGGCGGCGGCGGCAGGACCGATCACCTCTTCGCCATACGCTCCCTTTTTGAGCGGGCGCGTTTTCCCTGCCGCTGGATCACCGGCGCCGAGGACATCCGCTGCCTTGCGGCCCGGCCGGACGGCGGCATTTCCCCCGGCGGCCCGGCAGCCGGCCGCGCTGCGGCGGCGCCCGCGGAACTGGCGCTGGGCCTTGAAAAGGACGCCCTGCTTTCGGTGTTTCCCCTGGGGAACGGTCCGTGGAAAGCGGTGAGCCGGGGCCTTGCCTGGCCTCTTGACCGGCTGCGCTGGGACCGGGGTTTCTTCGGGCTGAGTAACGTGGCGGAAAGCGGGGAATTATTGATACGGGCGGAAAGGGGACGGTTTATGGTGATCATTCCCGGCCTGCGGCACCTATAGCGAATACAAAGGAGACAATGCCGGCAGGTTAAACAAATGACCAAAAAGGCCCGCGGGTTACACGGATCTTTGTACCAAAAGTCCTCTTAACCTGTGAAAATCAGGGCCGTAGGCAGAAGCCGCGGCTGGGCCGGAGCGGAATGAGCCCGGAGGCGTTTTCTCTCTCTCCTTGCCTTGAGCAGCGCCGCGAGCGCTTGCGCGCTTTCCCGCCGCGTGCTATACTGCCCCCATGTCGGGTGAAAAAAGCGCCATAATTACTGTAGTATTCGTGGGGGGGGGGGGGGGGGGGGGGGGGGGGGGGGGGGGGGGGGGGGGGGGGGGGGGGGGGGGGGGGG
>JAIROT010000241.1 GCA_031257385.1 Treponema sp. | reverse complement strand
GCTTGTCAAAAAACTACAAAACAGAACCGGCAGAATAACTTTTTTCATTTTGATCCTCCTCGAAAATCGGTTCAGCGTAATGAACTTAGTTCAGCCACTAACTTAATTTTAAGAGTATGTCATTTTCCATGCAAGTTTCCTGTTTGTCAAGATTGCGCTTGACAGGATGTCGACGACTAATAGAAATGTCACCTGTTTCCGTTCAATAGAAACGTCACATCAGGCGGCGGCAGACCCCGGCTGTTTGACCTCTTGTTTGGTGGTATTTCTTTAACTCTTCAGTCGTAGCGTAATTGAGGATCCGCAGGCCCGTAAGAACTTTTTCTTGTTCTCCGGGAACCTGCGGAACCTTGCGTAATTTGTATGGAAATTCGCAGCGGCGTCAGTTTTTGGGAGACGGGCTTTGCCAGATTGGTACACCGTCAGACCCCGGGGTGTTACGGGTTCTTGCGCGGCCTGCCCGGACCTGGTCTGGCGGCGGGCGTTGGCGCGGGGGCAGCCTTTGGGGGCCTGCCCGGGCCGGCGCGGCGCACGGTTTCCCCGGGGCGCACCCCGATTACCGTAACAGGCTCCAGCTCCGGTTCATCGTAGGGAAGTTCCCCGCCGACAAACTCCGGCGCTTCGTCCTTGTGGTAGACCGGCTCGGCTTCCGCCACAATAGTTTTTGCGGCGGGCGCCACGCTTGCCCCAACCGCAGGCGCTGCGGCGACAGGCGTCTCAGCCGCGGGCTGGGGCGCGGCGGCATCGGGCGCAGCGGCAACGGGGGGGTTGGCCGCGACGGGTTTTTCCACCGGGACTTTACCATTGGCGGCCGCATCCAGGTGGGGAAACATGATCTTCCGCAGCTTCCCCTCAATTTCGACGACCAGCTCCGGTCTTCCCTCCAGGAATATCTTGACATTATCCCGGCCCTGGCCGATCTTCTCCTCGCCAAGGGAATACCAGGCGCCTTTCTTGTCGATAATTTCGTGCTTAATGGCCGCGTCAAGGATACTCCCCAGGGCGGAAACACCCTTGCCGAATATGACCTCCAGCTCTACCTTGCGGAAAGGCGGGGCTACCTTGTTTTTCACCACCTTGACCCGCACCCGGTTTCCCACCGCGTCTTCGTCCTTGCCGCCGTCGATGGTCTCGGCCTTGCGCACCTCAAGCCGCACCGAGGCGTAAAACTTGAGGGCATTGCCGCCGGTGGTGGTTTCCGGGTTGCCGTACATCACGCCGATTTTCATGCGGGTCTGGTTGATGAAAACAAGGACGGTGCGGGACTTCCCAATAGTGGCGGTAAGCTTGCGCAAGGCCTGACTCATAAGCCGGGCCTGAAGCCCCATATGGGCGTCGCCCATGTCGCCTTCGATTTCCGCCTGGGGGGTCAGCGCCGCCACTGAGTCCACCACGATCACATCCACCGCGCCCGAACGCACCAGATTCTCCGTTATCTCCAGGGCCTGTTCGCCGGTATCCGGCTGGGAAATCCAGAGTTCGTCGATATTGACCCCCAGATTTTTCGCGTAAAGCGGATCCAGGGCATGCTCGGCGTCCACAAAGGCGGCTATACCCCCCATTTTCTGGGCCTCTGCAATGGCATGCAGGGCCAGGGTTGTTTTTCCCGAAGACTCCGGGCCGTAAATTTCGATTATCCTTCCCCGGGGATAGCCGCCTATGCCCAGGGCCTCGTCAAGCAGGATGGAACCGGAGGGGATGGTCTCTATTCCCGCCGCGCTGACGTGGGTCCCCAGCTTCATAAGGGAACCGGCTCCGAATTGCTTTTCAATCTGAAGCCGCGCCGCTTCCAGGGCTTTGGCCTTCTCCTCTCCGGTTGCCAAAGGATTCCCCCTGGCCTTTTCGGACTGTTCACTACTCATCTTACCCATTTTCTACTCCCGTTCTTAAAGATAACTTGTCCAATTCCACCGGAGCGCGGGCCGGCGCCGGACAGGTTTTGGAATCAAGACGGGTACTATGTACCACATACTATATATGGGTTTATCCCCTAATTTGCTTCAATATAGCAGAAAAAAAATAAAAAATATATGGTCCTAATTTGCCTCAATCCGGCAGAAAAAAAGAGCGATTACCAGGCTCTCAGTTCAACCGGGGCACTAATCCTTCTTTCGCGGCCGGCGGATCACCGCCTTTCCCGGAGGCGCCGCCGCGGGGCCCTTCCCGGCGGAATTGGGCTTTCTCCCTTTTTTTACCACAAGCCGCTTGCCGCCCGCACCCCTGCCCTTGTCCGCGGCGCATTCGGAGGGGGCTTTTGCCGCCGCGGGCTGGACGCGCCGTTTCTCGCGGACGGCCTTTTCCAGAACCCGCAGTGATTCGTCAAAGCCCCGGAGAAATTCCTGCAGATCGTCGGCAAAGAGAATCACCGATTGCCGGTCAAAACCGCCTGTTTCCCGATTCTTGCTTTCCACAATATTGAGGTAGAGGTCCCCCAAACGGTTTTCTTTTACATTGAAAAAGTACGATCTGTTTTGCAGTATTACTTTTGTCGAAAATATCTCGCCCCGTATCCCCATAGTTTTTCTCTCCCCCGGTATTTCCGCTAGCCGGCACTATCGGCTTCGGTGACCATGCGCCGCTGCCATTCGATAAGGTCCCGTTCCAAACGCCTGTCCTGACCCTCGGCATCCGCCATGATGCGGAAAACCGGCTCGGTGCCGGAACCCCGCATCCAGATGGAAGCCGTCTGGTTGCCCGCCTTGTTTGAAAAGACAATTCTCAGGCCGCCGCGTCCGGCCTCGCCGAATTGCCGGATGCCCGGTTTTTCTTCCGTACCGTTGTACGCCGCGGCTTCCCAATCCGCGATACCGTAATACCGCGCCAAGTATTCTCTTCGCGCTTCCCACTCCCGCAAAAAAATCCCCTGGTAACGGTCCTTCAAAAGACCGTGATCGGCTGTTTTTACCCGCAGTGCCGCTTCCGGGGTGTAGGCGCCGGTGGTAACAAAGGCGGGAAGGCTGGCGATAATGTCGGAAAGGCTGAAGTCCGGGCGGTACACTTCAGCCTGATCGGAAAGGTCGCACCAAAGTTCAAAGAAGCCCCTGCGCTCCGGTGTGGAACGGATACTGAGAAGTTTAAGCAGGGCCATGAGGGTATTCACCGGATCCCTTACCGCGGAAGGGTAGGTTATGCTGCCGCCCGCGGAACCTTCACCCAAAATACGCACCAGATAGCCCTTCTTCCTGAGTTTCTGCGCAAGGGCCACCACATTGGCCTCTCCCACTTCGGCACGGAACACCGAGGCGTCAAAAGCATGGGCAATTCTGTCGATACGCATGGAAGTAGGATCGTTCACCGCCACCGCCGCTTTCCGCAGGGCGTTCCCCCTGTTATCAAAGGCAAGTTCCCCGGTCCACACAAGATGCGCCAGTTCTGAAACACAGGCCAGGGCAAACACTTCCTGCGCCTCAAGAATGCGGGCATTCGATTCGGCCTCGTCCCAGATAACAAGGTTACCCCGATCCCCGTCACAGTCCGGCACATAGCCCAGCACAAAAGCCGTATCCTCCCGGTGGGCCTCTTCCAGAAAGGCGCGGCAGGGCTCAAGGGATTCTCCCTCCGGCACGATCCGGTGGGCTATCTCTCCCGGCTCACCGTTGATAACGCGGTATTTGGCCCCTAGGCCCGTGATAAATTCCCTGTCGATTGAGACGGTCCTGGCCGAGCCGTTGAGGTCCGCGACGATTCCGATGGGCCATTTTTCAAGCGCCTCTCTGATGCTATCGTAGAGTTCCGCGCAGGAACCGGTTATTACCTCTTTGGTAAAGGAAAGGTAGGCCGCCCACGCATCTTTTTTTATCGAAGACACCCCGGCGTAGATCCGCCCCAGATCCTCCACCCCGGCGCGGCCAACGGTTTCAACGCAGCTTTCGATTCGGCCGCTTTCGGCGAGGAGCGTCCTCAGGTTTACGATGAGTTTTGCCGTTTCTTCGGCGGGCAGAACCCCGCCGTCGGTAAGGCCGAATTTAAGGCCGTTGTGGCCTACGGGGTTGTGGCTTGCGGAGATGAACACGAATCCTGTCGAAGGCCCCGATCCTTCGGCCCTGCCGTCGGCCCTGCCGGACGCTACAGCGAAGTTCCGGGCATAGGCCATAATCTCGGGAGCCGCGGTGATAAAGGCGTACTTTACCGTACAGCCTTCGGCCAGAAATACCCGTATCATCAGGTCGGCTATGGCCGGCCCGGTCGGCCGGGTGTCCATCCCCACAATCACTACCGGCGTTTCCGCCCCGCCGCTTCTCTCCCTAAGATATGCGGCAAAGACCCGGGCCGCGGCCGCCGCGAAAATTTTATGGGCGGCGGAAATCTCCCGGA
>JAIROT010000139.1 GCA_031257385.1 Treponema sp. | reverse complement strand
TTTCATGTCTAACCCCATGTGGTCCCCCTTGTTGCTCGTAGGTAGAACCAGTTTAATTTGGGCTGGATTTTTATTTTGGCGCACACCCCCTTTTCACTTAGAAAAATTATGGCGCAATGCGCCCCTTGACCAGCTCCCTGCCGCCCGCTATGGTTAGCGTATGTTGAAAGCCGCGTTTCCCGGTTCTTTTGATCCCCCTACTTTGGGGCATCTTGACATCATCCGGCGGGCCGCCGCCATTTTTGACGAGCTGGTAGTGGTGGTGGCGGAAAATCGCCGCAAAAAGTACTTTTTTTCCGCTGAAGAACGGACTTCAATGCTCCGCCGGCTTGCAGCGGACCATAAAAACGTCTCGATCACGGTCTGCGACACCCTGATTGTCGATTTTTTACAGAAACAGGATATCAAGCTGCTGGTGCGGGGCGTCCGCGGCACTGATGATTTTTCCTATGAGTTTGAACTTTCCATGATGAACAGGGCTTTGGATCCCCGGATAGAGACTATTTTTATGACTACCGCCCCCGAGTATTTTGTGCTCCGCTCCTCGTCAATCAAGGAACTAGCCTCTTTTAACGGCAACACCGCCGGCATGGTCCCCCCCCTGGTGGCGGAAGCGCTCAGGGAAAAGTTCCGCCGGGGATCAGCCGGTTGAAGGCCGCCCGGCCTTTACAGAGATCCCGCAATCCAGCGGCCGATGAGATAGCGGGAAACAGAGCCGGTTCCGGGCAGTTTGGGCAGGGCGTCTCTGCTGAACCACTGGGCGTCTTCGATTTCAACGCCGTCGGCGCGTATCGTTCCGGAGGCATAACGGGCGGAAAAACCCAGCATCAGGGAATTGGGAAAGGGCCAGGGCTGGGAAGCGATGTAACGGACATCCCGAACATTGATATTCACCTCTTCCCGAATTTCCCGTACCACCGTAGCTTCCAGATTCTCCCCGGCCTCGTTGAATCCGGCGATAAGGCTGTACACGCCGGAAAGAAATTTTTTGTTGTGCGCAAGAAGCGCCTTGTCTTCATCGTTAATAATGATCGTAATAACCGCCGGGGAGATACGGGGAAATTCCTGCCGCCCGCATACAGGGCAGAGCCGTGCCAACTCGCCGGGAGACTCGGTGTTTTTGGCTCCGCAGCTTCCGCAAAAACGGGACTCCCGCCGCCACTGGGCAATATGGAAGGCCCGCAGCAAGCGCCCTATTGAGGGTTTTTGCGCGTATGCGATTGAAGGCCCTCCGTCGGTAAGGCCGGCGTTAAGCAGCGAGATTCCCTGCCGTATTGGAACGGCCCGCCAGGCTGCGGGCAGGGGGTATTCCGGGGAAAGGGAAACGCAGGTGATAGTACGATCCCCCTTAACGGCAGGTATCTCAAAAACATCGATCTGGTCAAATTCGCTTTTGTTAAATTCCCTGGCAAAATCCAGAGAAATTGCACTGTCCATTTGAGTGTCGGGAACACCCGCCGGTAAAAGCAGGTTATTTCCCTGAAAGAAAAAAGCGCTGTTGTTCAAAGGAGCCTCCGTTTAATAATAACCACTATGCGGGATTGTTGAAAACTACCTCCCGTTGGAAGTATAGTATAAGGGAGGAGACAAGCATGAACAGCGCCACTTTGCTTGAGATGCTGCCTACGAGCGGCATAGCCAAATATTCAGGTGGGCGACCCAAGAACGCCCTGCCTTTCGCCGGTTATCCCCGGCAGCACCCTTCTGAAAAAAACAAGCTAATCCTCGTATATGATCCCCTGGGGGCTAACCCTACGATTCTGGAATTCAAACTTGAGGACATACTGTTTGTCGAAGACGTACTGCAGGCGGTAACCGAAACAGGGGAAGGGGTACCGCTGGTGAAACTCTGGGTCCGCCGGGGCGCCCACGCCGTGATTCTGGAACCCTTTGAAGTGAACGACCAGGTGCAGTTCATCAACAAGGTCCGCGACATCCGGGAGCGCTTTGCGGAGAACCGGTCTCAGGCCGGCCTGTAGCCCATGAAAAACGGCCCGGATTGGGAGTCGCAGCCGTTTCTTCTTCTCCATCAAACCCGGTTTTTCGCGGAAGAAACCGGCGGCCTTATTCACTGCGGCCTCTGTCCCCGCGGATGTTCCATAAAGAGCGGCAATTTCGGCGCCTGCAGGGTGAGGGGCAATAAAAAAGGCAGGGGCATTATTCCCTTTTACGGTTTTGCAAGTGCCCTGGCCATGGACCCGATTGAAAAAAAGCCCTTGTACCATTTCCTGCCCGGCTCGGCGATCCTTTCGCTGGGCTTTACGGGCTGCAATCTCCGCTGTCCTTTCTGCCAGAACTGGCGCATCTCCCAGGATACCGATATTCAAGGCAGGTATATGAAACCGAAAGAGGTCGTATCCGCCGCATTACGCGAAAACAGCCCTTCCATTGCCTATACCTATTCGGAGCCCCTGGTCCACGCCGAATACCTGCTGGACTGCATGAGCGTGGCCCATAAGCACGGTATCGCCAATGTGCTGGTCAGTAACGGCTGCGTAAAGGCCGAAGCCGCCGGGGAAATACTCTCCCTTACCGATGCGGCCAATATCGATCTGAAATGTTTTTCGCCGGAAACTTATTCCAAAATTTTGGGAGGCGATCTGCAAACCGTGCTTGAATTTATTGCCCTTGCCTTCAAAACCGGTGTCCACGTTGAGATAAGTACTCTGGTAGTGCCGGATCTCAATGATACGGAAGAGGAGCTTGACCGTTGCGCCGATTTTATCGCCGGCCGGCCTGAAACGCCGTGGCATCTTGCGGCCTATCATCCCGATTACCGCTGGAACGCGCCGCCGACCGATCCTGCTTTTCTGCTGCGTACAGCCGGACGGGCGCGCGAAAAACTGCGCTATGTCTACACCGGCAATATCCCCGCCGAACAAAACGACACGCCTTGTCCCCATTGCGGCGCAATTTTGGTGCGGCGCAGGGCGTACCGGGTAGACGCCGGAGGGCTTGTCTCCCCCGCTGGGGGAGAGCGGTTTTACCGTTGCGCCGCCTGCGGCGGGAAGACGGATATCTCTGGCTAAAACGCAGAGAGTAACCGGGGACGACACAGACAGATACGGAGCAATGGCATCGCATATTACGAAGAGCAGGGTCTGTGCGGGCTCTCCTTTGTTGAGGATACGCTGGGCGTACTTCCGGTTGCAGCCGGCTGGCCGGATAAATTCATTCGGGATGGCTGATTGCGTTTTCCTGTTTTTAGGCAACGCGTCTCGACAAAACAGGCGGTTTTTTATATAATCAACAACCTCGCCCTAAAGGGACGAGGTATGTTGTTTTGGTAAGGTATTTGTCTCAGAGTACATACCCTTTATAACGCCCTGAAGGGCGGGGTATGTACCCTTCGCATACAATCAAAGGGGCTTTGGAGAAACTATGAATGCTATTTTCAAAAAGAAGAATCTGTTTGCCCATATCCTGTGGATCGTTTTAATCGTGTACGCGGTCAGCTCGGTTTACCTGCTGGTCGTTTCGGTGAACTGGTACCGGCATTCTCCCGGAGCTTACCTGAAACCGCTGACTCTCGTCGCCTTCGCGGTGATTTCGTTCCTGCTGGTGGTCCTTGTTTCAAGCTATCACCTGAGCTCTCTGATTCGCCGCAGGAAACGCCGTACCGACAGACAGCGGCTTTCCCGTGCGAGATTTATTAGGGCAAAGCACCGCATGGCCCCCCGGGGCTTCAGGTGAGCTTCCCCAGGGCCAGCGCATCTAAAGGCGGTGGTTTTAAACCTGGCACATGGAATATAAACGGCTTGGGTACTACATAGGGTCTGGGCCGATAGAAAGCGGGAACAAGACGATCGTGCAGAAACGGTGCAAGCAGGCGGGGATGAGGTGGAATGAGTCCACCGCCCGGGACATGGTGACTCTTAAAGCCAGGGAAGAGAGCGGGATATGGGGCGCTTCGGTTCGGGACTTTATCATGGCTGCCTGAATGCCCCGAAAAAGAAGTTGCACCCACCTCATCCAAAATCTCTTAACTTGTTGACATTGGGAACCCCCGGCTGAATAGTTAACAGGTATTCAAAACAACGGGAAAGACTCAAAGCCGGCGTTTTTAAGTTTTTGTATGGTTTGAGAGGTGTTTTGTCCCGCCGGGACGGTGACGGCCCAATACGTACTGCCGTTGACAGTCCGGCGGACCAGCCCGGGGGAAAAGCCGGCGTTTTTGAGCCGGTCCGAGTGGGCGCGGGCGTTGGCTTCATTGCTGAATAGTCCGGTTTGCAGGGCCTTTGCGCCGCTTTCCGGGGATGAAACGGACGGAGGGGCACTGAGGGAAAACCCTTCGCGGCCGGGGAGGAGCAGCCAGAGGGGGCTGGGTTTCGCCGTAAGGGCGGCCGCGCTGCCGCTTCCGGCGATCCGGCCTTCAGGCGTCCGGGGAAATTCGGCGAGCAGGCGGGTTTTCCACTCTTCGGCCCCGGTCTTCCAGAGGGTGTAATAGATCAGGGGCCTCAGTTCGGCGTATTCGGCGTTGTCCGCCAGGGCGCTCAGAGCGGAAGTATCGCCGGAAGCCCAGGCCTTAATGGAGGCGTCTATATAGCGGGCCTGCAGAAGAGCCGGCCCCCGGCGGACCGGGGAAAGCAGCGGCCGGAGCGCGGCGGCGGCTTTTTCCCACTCGCCCATAGCGGCAAGGCAGGATGCGCCGCTGACCAGCGCGTTGTCGCCGTTTTCGCCCTGTTCCGCGGCGGCGGCTTCAAGCCAGCTTTTGGCGGCGCCCTCAATATCCCCTGAAAGCTGCCGCAGCCGGGCAAGACGGATCAGGGCGTCCTGCCGTTCGGCGGCGGAAATGCCGGAACGGGCCAGGGTTTTTTCGATGTTTTGCAGCTCTGTTCCCGCGGGAATCCCCGCGGCGGGGCTTTGGGCATGGAGGAGCGCGCCTCCGACAAGGAGGCATAAGGCCGCCGGCGGCGGCAAGACGGAAAAAGGCGTCGTCATGCCGGTAACGCGCCCGTTCCGGCCCTTAATTGACGCCATAGGGGCCTTCGGGGAAGCCCCCCGCTCCGGCGCCGGTTTCCCCGCCCTTCCCCTCTTTCTTTTTGGCCTTTTGCGCGGCTTCCCCTTTCCCCCCCCTGGCTTTCCGCTTTACCCTGAAACTGATGATAAAGGGCGCCGCGCAGAGCATCCCCAGGACAAACGAGGAAAAGGCGGTAAGAAATACAGGCACTTCGGATTTGGTGGTGTAGAAACCGAAACTGATGTAGCATTTATTTCCCAGATTAAAGGCAATGAACAGGAGAAATATTCCGAAGATAATGATAAGTCCGATTAAACGCCAGGGCATATACGCAGCTCCTTTGCCCGAAAAGTGTTTCCCCGCAGGCTGGAAAGGGTAAGTTCCGCAAAACGGCCAATCATTGAAACGGGGCCGGGTACCACCGCCATTTCATCCCTTTCAGTACGTGTTATTAATTCATCGGCATTTTTTCGGGAAATCCCCTCTACTAAAACCCTTTCCCGTGAGCCTATTCTGCTTTTTAGCAGCTCGGCAGTGTGCTTTTTCTGCAGGGCGATGACACGGGAAAGCCGCTCCCGCTTCACTTCTTCGCTTATCCTGCCGGGCAGATTGTACGCGGCGGTTCCCTCGCGGGGGTTGTAGTGGTACATGTAGGCGTACAGGAAACGCGCCTCTTCCATCAGTTCCAGGGTCTGTTCCAGGTCTTCGCCGGTTTCACCGGGAAAACCCACCAGAATATCCGTGGAAAGGCTGATCCCCGGCATGGCGGAGCGGATTTCTTTGATCAGGCCAAGGTAGCGTTCCCTGGTATAGCCCCGGTTCATGGCGGAAAGAACCCTATTGGAACCGTGCTGGACGCAGAGGTGGAGGTGGCGGCAAAAGACCGGGTTTTCCGCCATGACGCGGATGGTTTCTCCGGAAAAATCCCTGGGGTTGGCGGAGAGGAAACGTACCCAGCGCACCCCGCTTTGGGCCGCCTGCGCCGCCGCCAGGCGCAAAAGCCCCGCGAAATCCAGCCCGCCGGAGACGCCCCCGTTCCAGCGGTAGCTGTTCACATTCTGCCCCAGAAGCGTAATTTCCCGTACGCCCCGCTCCCCCACCAGCCGGATTTCCCCGGTTATCAGGCGCGGGTCCCGCGAGACCTCCCTGCCCCGCACATAGGGCACGATACAGTACGAACAGAAATTATCGCAGCCGTGCATGATGGGGACAAAACTGCGGAATTGCCTTTCTTCCATGTGGGAAGGGGAAAAAGAAAAAACCGCCTGTTCGGCCATTTCGGGAAAGGTTTCCGGGCCGAGGGCTTTTTCAGCGGCTTCCAGAATGAGGGGGAAGAGCGAGCGGGCCGCGGTTCCCATCACGTAATCAACCGCCGGAAATTGCGCTTGCAGCTCTTTCCCCAGGCGCTGGGCCATGCAGCCTGCAAGCACCAGCGTCAGGGGCCGGCCCCGCTCAAGCCGCTTTTTCTTGACCGCGGCGTACAGGGCAATGCGGCCCAGGGCCCGCTTTTCCGCGGTGAGGCGCACCGAGCAGGTGTTGAGGAGCACCAGGTCGGCGCTCTCTCCGTCGTCGGCGGCGATCCAGCCCCGCTCCCGGCAGACCAGAGCCAGGGCCGCGGATTCCGCGCTGTTCATCTGGCATCCGTAGGTTTCAAAGAAATAGGTCATGCACCGATACTGTTACACGCGGGCCGCGGCTCGTCAAGGGGCGGTCGCTCTGCTGCCGACCTGGAGTTTTGCGCCCTCGCGTCCGCTCAGCAACCGGCGGGCGGTCCGAAGAGACGCAAAACTCCACTCGCGGGGTATTAAAAGACTTTCGAAAAAGACAACGCAAACCCGTAATGCCTCATTAAAAAATCTAACCGTAGGGGTTGGATGCCTCATGCTAAAAATCTAACCATGAGAATCCGATACGGGAGGAGGAACCTCCCGGTTCTTGTGCATATGAATGTGAA
>JAIROT010000117.1 GCA_031257385.1 Treponema sp. | reverse complement strand
AATAATCACAGCGGCAAATAAGGCAAAATTAGGAAGGAAAAACCCCTATTTTTTGATGCAAAAACCATTGTTTTCCTTCTTTTTGCTCATGGCTAAAACCTAAGTAAACGCATATGGGTTTAATACCCGCTTCCTGGGAACCTGTCGGACTTGTGGATTTTTGGGCTCCTTTGGGAGTCTGCAAGGTAGAAAATGCACAAAATTGTGCATTTTCTTTATCATTTGGGCTAAAGCCCCACAGACTCCTGGGGCGGTTAAAACAGGTATTAAACCCCGAATGCAGCCGCCTATGGGAACAACATACCCCGCTTGGGCGGGCCTGTTGATTTGTGATCCGCCCGGAAAACCGCCGGCGGGAAGGAGAAGATTATGAAGCAGCCGGAGGCAAGCCTTGCGATACAGGTACTGCCGCAATCGGTTACAGGAGACGAGACGATCCGCATAGTGGACAAAGTTATCGCCTACATTCAAAGTACCGGCCTTGTCAGCTTTGTCGGGCCTTTTGAAACCACCATCGAGGGGGATTTTGACCGCCTCATGGACATTGCCAAAGAGTGCCAGCGTATCTGCATCCGCGAAGGCTCTCCGGGGCTTTTGACCTACATGAAGATGGCTTACAACCCCGCCGGCGGAGTTTGGTCCATTGAGAAAAAAACCTCCGGACACCATGTGTAAGCGCAATTGGCAGTCCCTGGTCCTGGTGGGCGCGCTGATTCTGTTCTGGCAGGGCCTGAGCCTGACCGGTATGGTGCCGGCCTACATGCTCCCCAGCCCGGTCCGGGTGCTGGCGGCCTTTTTCGCCGATTTTTCCCTGCTCATGGGCCACCTGGGCCGTACCCTGCTGGAAGCCCTTTGCGGACTGCTGCTCGCCGTGGCGGCGTCCTTTGTACTGGCGGTAATCATGGACGCGAACCGCTTTCTTAAACGCTCGGTAACGCCGCTGCTGCTGCTCACCCAGACCATGCCCACCATTGCCATCGCTCCCCTGCTCATACTGTGGATGGGTTACGGCTCCGCGCCGAAAGTTACCCTGGTGTTTCTCACCTGTTTCTTCCCCATGACCATCGGGCTTTTGGGCGCCTTTGCCTGTGCCGACAGCGATGCGGTGCGGCTTTTGCAGTCCATGGGCGCGGCGCAGCGGCAGATTTACCGGTATATAAAACTGCCCCAGGGGCTGCCGTCTTTTTTTTCCGGCCTCAGAATAGCAAGCTCCTACTCGATCATCGGCGCGGTAATCGCCGAATGGCTCGGCGGCGACGCGGGGCTGGGCGTGTATATGATCCGCGTCAGGCGTTCTTATTCGTTTGATAAAATGTTCGCGGTGATACTGCTTACCGCCGCATTAAGCCTGTTTTTAATAAAACTGGTGGCCCTGACCGAGCGGGCCATGATGCCCTGGGCATACAGGGCGAAAAATGAAGAGTGAAAACAAATGGCAGTTATCAAAGAGGGGGGGCTGTTTCCATACATGGATCCGCACACCGCCGCCTTTTCTGTCCGCCCCCCCTGCGCTCCGGCCCCTTCGGGTCCTCCGCTACCCCCCCCCTTGGGGCGTTGCGGGGTAAAAAAGCGGCATTGCGCCCCAAAGAGGGGCAACGAGTGTGGGGCGGGGGCCTTTCCCTCCGGCTGAATGCTTACAACAAATGGGGTTTCCCAAAACCAACCGGGTTTTGGAAAACCTCTGAAAACAAAAACAATTTTAAGGAGATTTGTTATGAAGAACAAACGAAGATGGCCCGCAGTGTTTGCGGCGCTTGTTTTAATGCTTGCCGGCTGCGCCGGTAAAAAGGCCGATGGTATCAGGGTCGTGCTGGACTGGACCCCCAATACCAACCATACCGGTCTGTACGCTGCGCTGGAAAAGGGCTGGTTTGACGAAGAGGGCCTTGCCGTGGAAATTATGCAGCCCCCGGAAGACGGCGCGCTGGTACTGCTGGCTTCAGGAAACGCCGAATTCGCCGTGGATTTTCAGGAAAGCATGGGGCCGGCAATAGCGAAAGAGCGGGACGCCCTTCCCATACAGGCGGTGGCGGCGATCATCAGCCACAATACATCCGGCATAATGTCCCTTGCTGAGGGCAATATCAAAAGTCCGCGGGACCTGGAGGGCAAGCGTTTCGCCTCCTGGGAGACTCCCCTGGTAACGGCGGTGATCAAAGACATTGTGAACAATGACGGCGGAGATTTTAACGCGGTTACCATGATCCCCAATTTTGCCACAGACGCTTTTTCCGCGCTGGAAACCGATGTGGACGCCATCTGGATATACTATGCCTGGGACGGCATCGCCGCGGAAATACGGGGCATTGCTGTCAACTACCTTGATTTGGGAACCATCAACCCGCGGCTTGATTTCTATACGCCGGTATTGGCGGTCAATACCGCCTGGGCCGCGGCGAATACGGAGACCGCAAAAAAATTCATGCTGGCCGCAAGCCGGGGCTACCGTTTTGCAATGGATAATCCGGCTGAAGCCGCGGAGATTCTGTTGAAGCACGCGCCGGAGCTGGACCGCGAACTCGTTATGCGAAGCCAGGAGTACCTCAAAACCCGCTATCAGGGTGACGCAGAGCGGTGGGGGGAAATCGACCCGGAGCGCTGGGGCGGCTTCTATCGCTGGATGTTTGAACAGGGCCTTTTGGAAAAAGACATCGGCGGGGCGGGATTTACCAACGAGTATCTGCCCTGAAATGGAAGCCGTAACAACCGACGGGCGGAGCGGACCGTCAATCACAGGGCCGCCCCTTTTTAACTGCGAACGCATCGGCAAAAACTACGAAGGCGGCCCGGTAGTGGAAAATATCAGCCTGGAACTTCCCGAAGGAGGGTTCATTTCCCTGCTGGGGCCTTCCGGCGTAGGCAAGACCACCCTGTTCAATGTACTCGCCGGCGTTGATCGCCCCGATTCGGGGAAGGTGTTTTACAAAGGCGAAGACATCACCGGAATATCCGGCAGGGTAAGCTATATGCTTCAGAAGGACCTGCTCCTTGAATACCGGACGGTACTCGACAACGTGATCCTCCCCCTGCTCATCCGGGGCCAAAAGAAAAAAGCCGCCCGTGAATACGCCGCCGCGTTTTTCCCGCAGTTCGGGCTTTCCGGCTATGAAAAAAAATACCCCCGCGAACTCTCAGGCGGCATGCGCCAGCGTGCGGCCCTGCTGCGGACCTGCATGCTGCGCAACCCGGTGATTCTGCTGGACGAGCCGTTCTCCGCCCTTGACGCCATCACCCGCCGCCGCATGCAGGACTGGTACCGCGAAATCGCCGGGAGCATGAAACTCTCCACGATCTTTATCACCCACGATGTTGAAGAGGCGCTGCTCCTTTCGGACACGGTGTACATTCTCAACGGCAGGCCGGGAAAGATCACCCGCCGCATTGAAGTTATTCCCCGCCGTCCCCGGAGCCGCGATTTTCCGGTGTCGGCGGAATTCGCCGCTCAGAAACGGACCATTCTGGAGGCGATTGGACTGTAGGGGAGCTGTAAATGGGCGCACCCGGATTCGAACCAGGGACATCTTGCGTGTAAAGCAAGCACTCTAACCAGCTGAGTTATGCGCCCTCAGTCTATTACCCTGCCAAAAATCGTGAGCTCTGTCAAGGCTGCATCCACAGCCGCCAGGGCGCCGGCATTTACTTAAAAAGGTAACTGTTTTTCCCACTTGACCCTTTATTTTTGGCCTGTTTAATCAGATAATTCCCACCGTATGGCTAAAATTACATGATTTTTTGGCA
>JAIROT010000046.1 GCA_031257385.1 Treponema sp. | reverse complement strand
TGCTCCACCGCGTACTCCGTGAGATTAGGAAGCGTTATCCCTTTGAGATGCGCGGGCTAAAACTCAAGGGGGCATGGCTCACGTTTTACATCAAGCCCGACGACGGCTTACAGTTGCCGCTGATAATGCAGTTGCTTAAACAAACGTTTTCCCTGCGGTTCAACATAATTGTGGGACGAAGGGGGCACGTTTGGGGGGAGCGGTATGAGTCGGAGATCTTGGACGGGGAGCCGCCTAAAGACGCAGAAGCGGTGGACTGGGGGGCGATAGACAAGTCGGCCAACACGCCGGTAGCGGGGGCGACGGCCTACATCTTGAGTTGGGACAGCCTTAGGTCGCCCGGGATGACGATAACGACGAGTTTTTCGGCCCCAAACGCCGCCAAACCAGCGTCCCCACCGGGATAACAGCCCGCTTTACGGCCAAAAAGGGGTTCCAGCAAGCCTCATACATCCCAACCGCAGATGGCCCCAAGAGAGGTCTGCCCACACCGCAACGTGGAGTTTTGGAACAGGCTCAATGGACAATAACTATGAACCGTGAATAACGTTCACGGTTCATAGTTTCCATAGCCTTTAGAAGCGCATCCGTTTCCTTGTTGGAGATCCCAACGGCGCGAACACCGTTTCAGGGTATCTTTCATATTTTTCACGACTTTACCTCATTTCGTGATCAGGCTATAGGGCAGCCAGGTAACAATTTCCGGCACATAGGTAATCAAAAAGAGCACGATGACCAAGGGGATCAGAAATGGCAGCATGGACCTGTAGAGTTTGTTCAATTCGAGCTTTGCCACATCCGCCACAATAAAAAGGCAGACCCCGAAAGGAGGGGTTACCTGTCCTATCATCAGGTTAAGGACAATCACCAGCCCAAAGTGGACCATGTCCAAGCTCAGACCCTGGGCAATGGGAATAAGCACCGGGAGCATCAGGGTAAGGATGGCGCCGGGTTCCATAAACATTCCTAAAATCAGAAGCAGCACATTGATCACCAAAAGGCAAACATGGGGATTGGAACTGATCTCCAGGATAAATTGAGCGATCTGCGTGGAAATACCCTCCCTGATAAGCACATAGGAAAAAAGCGTTGAAGAACCGATGATGAAGAGGGTGTTGGCTGAAGTAAGGGCGCTGTCTAGGAGGCATTTTTTGAAAGATTTCCAATCCATGTTGCGATACACCACGACGGCGATGACCAAGGCGTAACCCACCGCGATGCTGGAAGCCTCGGTAGGGGTAAACCAGCCCAAGGTAAAACCGCTAAGGATGATGAGGGGGGTAATTATTGAAAGAATAGACGCAAAAAATTGTTTTATCAGGGCCAAAACATGAAAACTGGTCCGGGGATACCCGCGTTTTAGGGCCATGATAAACACGAGGATCATCAAGGCCAGACCCATGAGAAGACCGGGAACAACCCCGCCCATAAACAGTTGGGACACGCTGACGCTTGCAATAGAACCGTAAATGATGAGCGGTATTGAAGGCGGGAAAATCGGGCCTATCACCGAGGAAGTGACGGTAATCCCGGCGGAAAATTCCTTGTCATAGCCGTTGGTGGTCATGGCCTCCATCTCAATAGTCCCCAGACCGCCCGCATCCGCAGCCGCGCTACCCGACATGCCGGCAAAAATAATGCTGGCCACCACATTGGCATGTCCCAAGCCGCCGGGCACCCAGCCGACTAATTCCTTGGCAAAATTAAATATTCTTTCGGTGATCTTTCCGGCATTCATCAGATTCCCCGCTAGTACAAAGAGAGGGATAGCGATGAGGAGAAAAGAATCAATTCCAGAAACCATTTTTTGTCCGATAACCATTAGGGGGTAATCCAGCCAAAGGCATCCGACCACAGCACTGGCACCTATGGAAATGCTAATCGGCACTCCGATTACCAGAAGAATAACAAAGACAACAAAAAAGGCTATCATTATGCTGCGTCCTCCGGCTCCTTGAGCAGAGAACAGGATTTTTCAATCAGGTTGTATACCGATTTAAGAACCATAAACCCACCGCAGACCGCCAAGGGAAGATAGTGCCATACCCGGGAAAACTTCGGCATGGACGAAAAATATTCGGTACTCACAAACGGAAAAAGACCGAAAAAGGCGATAACCATGATAAGCCCCAAGCAGAGAGCGACGATTCGGTTGACATACCAGATGATTAGTTTTCCCCTTCCCTTTATCATTGCGGAGAAAGTATCCAAAGCTATCAGCCGTTCTTTATCATAGAGAACCGCGACCCCGAGAAAGGCCATCCACATAAAAAGAAAACCTGCCATCTCGGTCATGCCCCGGAATGATTTATTCAGGAAATTCCTGATAAAAATTTCATTGAGCATGAGCAGAACAATCCCTCCTATAAGGCAAATCAACAGGATCTGGGCGGCTTTGCTTATAATGTCCAGGATTCCCTTGAATATTTTCATCCTAAACCCCCGAAAGGAACTGCGGAAAATCCGCAGTCCTGTGCGGTAAAATATTACTTGGCGAGGATCTGATCGACAATCGATTGGTTGTACCAACTCTCGCCGGCGTATCTTTTATAGTAATTGCTTCCCCCCAGCTTGGTTTTAAAGCTCTGAATATCGGGAGTGTTGTCAAACTGGACTCCGGCCTTCTTTAAGGTTTCCGTGGCGCTTACATTGTCCTCTTCGATGGTGTCAAAAGAATATTTTGCCGCAGTAATAGCGTTATCTTTAAGAATCTTCTGCTGTTCCGGGGTAAGCCTGTTCCACATATTGGCATTGGCCGCCATAGTACAGCCCATCCACATATAGTTAATAAAGCTGTAGTACTTGATATCGTCGTAGGTAGCGTTGGCGACTAGGTGATAGGTGGCGTTATCCTGGGCTTCGGCGGTTCCGTTTGCCAGAGCTATGGCCAGTTCGTTGAGGGCCAAGGCTACAGGCGTAGCGTCCAAGGCGCTCCACACATCCAGATACATCTTGCTCGTGGGAACCCGGATCTTGAGGCCCCGGACATCCTCTACAGTATGAACTGGTTTTTTGGTAGTAGCGATATGCCGCATTCCATTATCACCTTCTGAAAGATACACTAGGCCCACTTTGGTAAGATCACCAAAAATCTGTTCCCCGATATTACTGTTTACGATTTCGTAAGCCTGTTTTGCATCTTTGAAAAGGAAGGGCAGATCCAAAATACTGGCTTTGTCGTAAAAGCTGGTAAAACCCGATGTTCCGGCAAATATAATGTCGATCGTCCCCATCCGCGTGGACTGTAGGGCTTCCGCATCGTTTCCCAATTCCCCCGAATGGTGGGCGGTAAGCAGGATCTTTCCGCCGGAAGCCGCTTCCACCAATTCCTTGTATTTAAGGATGGTTTTTGTAGGCACCGATGTGGCATTCCCGGGGGAATAGACCGTCAGCGTAAGCGGCCCAGAGCTTCCGGCTGCCTTGGCATCCGCATTGCCGCCGGCAAAAACAAGGCCGGCAAGTACCAGAATCAGGGCGGTAAACATTGTGATTTTATTCATCTTGCATCTCCTCCAATATTGTATGATACCTGATTGTCTGACAATCAAGTATAAATCATTTTACTATGCTTCGGGAGAGATGTCAACAAAAAATTCAAAAAACGACAAAAAATTCTGATAAAATCGTCCCCCGATTAAAGCAAATTGGCGGACAATCGCATATATACCGCTTTAGGGATGGAAATAATGTCGGTATGTTTTATGGGGGAAGTCTCGCGCGTTGCGCGAATGGAAAATAGAAAGTGGATAATAGGTGTCGCGTCCTGGTGTAAAGTTGACACATAAGGAGTCGAAAGATGAGAGATGAGATAAGGTACAGCGAGGCGTTCAAGCTTCGTGTAGTGGAGGATGCGGCCTGCGGGAAGTATGGGAG
>JAIROT010000033.1 GCA_031257385.1 Treponema sp. | reverse complement strand
GCCCCCCCTCCACCACCCACCCCCCCCCACCCCCCCCCCCCCCCCCCCCCCCCCCCCCCCCCCCCGCCCCCCCCCCCCCACGACGACCCGCGAAGGACTGCTTAACAAAAAAACAATGCGCCGGGCAGCGCGCAGGATTTCTGCTATGGGGAAAAGATTGTACCTGCGGAGATTCTGCCGGAAGGCGGCGTTTCTCATACGGAATACCCCTTTTTTAAGCTGGGTCTGCCGGGCCGCGTCCGTAAGTCCGCCAAAACCCGCCTGTACCGCTTAATATTGTACAAATTTACCCTAAATTCGCTAAAAGTCAAGGGTAAACAGGATAAATCAGCAATTTTTTCAGGGAAATACCAGGTTTTGGAAGAATTTTTCACCGCCAGGTCGAATCGAAGCTCTGGTTCGCAGTGGAATGAGTTCCGGTACAAAATCCCGTTTTTTATCGGTATGATAGTCAAAATGATGCGCCGGCCCTGGGCTGTATAGACAAAACGCTTATAAAGGTATATAAATCCTGTGCGGTGAGGCGCTTTCAAAACTTCAGTTTTGAAAGCGGCTTCGGTTATGACGCATCCCTGAAATCCTGTCAGGGTTTGGAAGTCCCCGCAGCGAACTTTTACTTAATGGAGGTGAATATGAAATTGATGAAACGCCTGGCAGCGCTCATGGCGATCTTCGTGCTGGCCGTCCCGCTGGGGCTTTCCGCCCGGCCCCTGGCGGAAACGGGCAAAAGTTATGAGCTGACGCTGCTCCATACCAATGATCACCACGGCTCGGTGCTGCCCAACGGCGGCAGGGGAGGGCTTGCCGAACGGGCCTCCTACGTCAAGTCCGTCAGGGCCGCGGGCGGCAATGTGCTGCTCATCGATGCGGGCGACATTAACACCGGGCCGGCCCTTTCCAACATGTTTGCCGCGGAACCGGATTTTCGCGCTTATAACCTCATCGGCTATGAAGCGGGGATCTTCGGCAACCACGAATTTGACGGCAGCCTGGAAAAACTCAACCGGCAGCTCTCGCTGGCAAACTTTCCCTTTGTCTGCTCCAACATCAAAACCGCGGACGGCGCTTTCCTGGGGGGAAACCAGTATCTTATCAAAGATTACCAGGGCTTCCGGGTGGGGATTTTCGCTGTTACCACCCTCCGGACTCTGGTTATCGCCAGCCCGGACAAGAGCCTTACGTTTATTCCCGAAATAAAGGCCGCCCTGGACGCGGTGGACATACTGCGGAACAGGGAAAAAGTCGATATTGTAATCGGTATTACCCATATCGGGGATGTGCTGGAGAGCGACGTGCATATCACTTCGCCCATTCTGGCCGCCTCGGTGCCGGGAATCGACATTATCGTGGACGGCCATTCCCACAGTTTCTTTGAAGCGCCCAGAAAGGTGGGGGACACTTTCATTGTTACCGCCAACGAGTGGGGCAAGTATGTGGGCGAAGGAAGGCTTGCCATACGGGATGGAAAGCTCGCCGGTTTTAACTGGAAGCCGGTGGAGATTAACAACAGCGAGAAGCAGAGCTTCGCGCCTGACCCCGCGGTTACCGCCCTGCTCGCGCCCTATATCGAAAAAGCCAACGCCAGCCTCAAGGAAGTGGTAGGAGAGGCCGCCGATACCTTTGTATTCGGCAACCGGCTTACCTGCTACGGCGAGACCGCCTTGGGGAACATGATCACTGACGCCAATGTTTGGTACTTTAGGACCGTTGCCGGGCAAAATATCGACTTTGCCTTCCACAACGGCGGCAACATGCGGGCCGAACTGCCCAGGGGGCCGATTACCAGGGAACAGATCCTCACGGTGCTGCCCTTTGAAAATTACCTCTTTATCGTCTCCCTCAAGGGCGCGCAAATACTTGAGCTTTTCGACTACATTGCCACCGTCCCCCAGGGCAACGGCGGTTTTCCCCAGTTCTCCAAAGAGGTCCGCTATACCCTGGACGCGTCCAATAAGGAAATCCGCGATCTTACCATCGGCGGCGCGCCGGTGGACCCTGACAAAACGTACCGTTTCTGTACCAACGATTACCTGCTTGGCGGCGGCGACGGTTATACGGCGCTGACCAGATCCCAGGATCCCTTCAACACATCGCTGCTGCTCTCTTATGTGGTAATTGAATATATCAACTCTCAGAACGGCCTTATTACGCCTTCCACCGACGGCCGGATGCGGGTGACAGGCGGAGTAAGCCCCTAAAAACGAGCCCCCGCCGGGCTTAGGCGGGGAAAACATTTTTATTTTTATGGAGGAAACATTATGAAGAAATGTCTCTCAGCATTGGTTCTTGGCGCGCTTATCGCGTCCGCTCTTTTTGCGCAGGCATCGCCCAAAAACACGATTACGGTTGACGTCGGCCCGACCATTATCGGTCTTGCTGCGGGAGGCGCCCTCAGCGCTGTGGATGGCCTTGGCGGTTCCAGCGGTTTTGGTATCGCCGCCCAGTACGAACGGCAGCTTCTGGAAAAACTTTCCGTGGCGGGCAGGTTTGCCTACCTTGGAATAGCGGCTACGTATGATCCGGTATCAATAGATATGAAGTCATATTCTATCGAAGGACACGCGCGGTTTTACCCCTTTAGCGGCGCTTTTTTTCTTGACGGCATGCTTGGTTTCGCCAATTTTGCCCTGTCCGGGTCGGGGTCGGAGTCAGGGGTCAGCGCAGGTGTAAGTACCAATATGAATTATTTTAAGCTGGGCGGCAAACTGGGCTGGAGAATTGATTTTGGAAGGCCGGGCGGTTTTATATTTGAACCCGCCTTTGGTTATTCCGTAGGGCTTGGCGACAAGAGCAATGTTAGAGTGTCTGCGGGAGGGGATATACCTGAGGAATATCAGGATATGGTGGATGAAATGGCCAGTGAATATATCGGCGGTTCCGGTCTGGATGCCATGGTCGACATGCTCGCCGATTTAATATTTGTGGGCGGCCCCCGAATGACGCTCGCTTTCGGCTGGGCATTCTAACAGGAAGGCCGGCCTGCGGCCGGCCCGCGGCCCTCCTCACGGCCGCTTTTACCGCCCCGTTCCGTACAAGGCGCTTGAAGCTCCGATTTGACGCTTCTGTTTTTTCTGCGCGGAGGCTCATTGATCCGCTGTTTCTTCGGCGTTTTGCCGGCGGGAGGGCAGAAGGGTGTTGATGTTGTTACGCGCCGCGCTGAACAGGGCGGCCAGGGTTTTGCCCATGAGCGC
>JAIROT010000301.1 GCA_031257385.1 Treponema sp. | reverse complement strand
AATAATCACAGCGGCAAATAAGGCAAAATTAGGAAGGAAAAACCCCTATTTTTTGATGCAAAAACCATTGTTTTCCTTCTTTTTGCTCATGGCTAAAACCTAAGTAAACGCATATGGGTATTAAACCCCTCAGCACGAATAAATCAGTGCTTCCTTAGGGAACCCCTAAAAACCGGCTGTTTTTTTCGGTTTCCTTGCAGTTTCTCACCCTGCGGGTTGCGAAACATACATTTTAGATCAATATAACCACCAATCGCTTATCCTGTATATCCCCAGGCTTGACGAAAAATCTATTCAACCGGCGATTGTCTCGGGCGGGACAGCTGACAGGCCGCCGCCCTTTTGGATATATTCCAGCAGCAACTGTTTACAGCGCTCGTATTCTTTGAACAAGGCGCGGGCTTTTTCAACATCACTGTAAACTTTCCATAAACCGCACAGTTTGCAGCAGGTTCCCTTGTGGCGAATGAAGCCCAGTACATCCGCAGGCGGATAACCAAGGAAAAAGCCCACCTCGTGGGGGAATTCCTGACTCATCAAAAACCGCAGCGATAAATACCGCAGATAATCCGTGACACTGCCCGCCGCCGGGTAATCAAGATTCGCCAGCGCCCCGCGTACTTCGCCCTTGTTTAAGACAGACTCAAGCAGCTCGGACCGGTAAACAAAAACAAGATTATTTTTACCGGTCATGGACAAGGGCATACATTGTATGTGCGGCAGTACCGCCGCATCGAAAAAATCCGTTTCCCACCAGGACGGTTCAGGAAACAGGGCGGCGGGTTTTTTACCCAGCAGCACCGGGGCGCATTGCCGCGCCAGTATTTCTTCAAATTTTTTGTACAATTGTCGAACTTCCTTTAGCTATGTTAGTATAGGCTAATATTATGTTAGCTCTGACTAATAAGATTGTCAAGCGCTTAGTGAAACAGATTATGAGGATTAAAAGGGCCGGAAGCCCGCAGGCTTGAATATGCCGGCCTGTCTTTGGCTGATATGTAGTCCTGGGAGTCTGTGGGGCTTTAGCCCAAATGATAAAGAAAATGCACAATTTTGTGCATTTTCTGCCTTGCAGACTCCTGGGGCTTCGCGTGCATTGCTGAGCGTCACACAATAGCGTCCACGGAACGGCGGTAAGCGCCGGGGGTAAGACCCGTGAGCCGCCTGAAGTTGTAAATCAGATTTTTACTGTTAAGGAAGCCGCTCTGCGAAGCAACCGCGTCAAGCGTTATACTGCCGGTACGCAAAAGCTGTTTTGCCCGGTGGATACGCAGATTGATAAGGTATTCGTAAGGGGTAATTCCGGTCTGGTTTTTGAACATGCGGCAGAAATGGTATTTGGAAAGATTAACCGTATCGGCAATACGGTCTATGGATATATCGGCGGTGAGATTATTAAGCATAAAACTGATAGCGTTATTTATGTTCGACTTGACGGCATGATAATCGTGCTGCCTTGCGCGTAGTTTTCGTGTTACAAGCATGGTCATAAGGCTGGTGATCTTGGCGGATGTATTGAGATCCTTGATAAAATCAATACGGTTATCCTGCGCTATTATCTCCACTATCATTTCCGCCTCAGGATCACCGGGGTGGAGCTCCTGGATAGTAAGGCCGTCTCCGTCATTAAAGAGTTCGCAGTAATCGCGGGCAATGGTACCGCTAAAATGAAACCAGTTAAACTCCCAGCGGTCAGAGATATTTTCGTAACGGTGACTCTTCTCGCAGTGAATTACCGCGACTGTATTCCTGGAAAGTACATATTCGCGGTAATCATAGTACAGCCTGCCCTCTCCGTCCAGCGTATGAAAGAGCAGGAATTGGGGGTAATTCTCCCTCGTGGTATAATAACCGCGCAGTGTGGTAAAATGCCCCCACTCCCACAGGTAAAAAGGGAGCTTTTGGGTGCGGGCAGAGGGAATTCCAAAAGTCCAGAAGGTCCCTTTCCTGTCCAGGGTAATCTCGTAATCTTCCAGCACGCCTCTCCGCTTCACTTTTTCTCCAGGGCGGCCAGGTCTCCCCTGATGCGCTCCATGTCCAGCGGATACCTGCCGTAGTCCCGCACAAGGTTTACCATGTACTCGTAATCTTCCGGGGCCACATCACTCGTTGCCGAATGATCGGTCTGGCAGATCCAGCCGCCGCCCGCGGCGCTTTGCAGCTTGTAGAGCGCCTCTCGTTTAATCCGGCCGCGGCTGCCGCTCTCAAGTTCGCGCACGTCAAAATTGCCCACAAAACACAGCCTGCCGCCGTAATCCTTCTGTAACTTTACAATATCAAGGCCGGCCTTACATTCCACCGGGTTGTAGCCGTCAAGCCCGATTTCAATATAGTCGTTGTAGATGCGGGAAGCGTTGCCGCAGCCGTGGTAGATAACCGGAATATCCGCCTCATGACAGACCTTTATAATGCGCGCCACGGTGGGCTTAAAGTGTTCGCGCCAAATTTCCGGGCTGAACAGCATCCCTGTTACAAAGGCAACATCGCCCCAAACGTACATACCCGAAAGCCTGCCCCTGCTTTCCTCGATCTGGTATTCCGTTAGCGCAACCACAAAATCACCGATACGCTTCGCGAAATCGCCAAACAGTTCGGGCTCTTCTACCATCCAGTACAGCGCGTTCTCCGAACCAATGCAGCGCCAGAGGAACTCGTAGCCTTCGCAGATGGAACCGTAGACCGGAAAATCCTTATAATAGATGTCCACCCTTTCGTCCCAGGACGGGATGTTACGGACCAGCGCGTCACCCAGACAGTTAATCTGATCATCGCCTGAACGGTAGAGCCGCCGCTTGTCCCTGGGGTCCTCAAGCACAAAGTCCGCCATTTCCCCAGGCACGGCAACCGAAAATTTATCAAACGAGGGCATGGGGATAGTGCCGCTGCGGCGTACCGTTGCGCCGAATCCCGTCTTTAAAATAACGTCTTCGCCCTTTTCTTCAAGAATCTCAAAGTCCCCGATAACAGGGTCCATGTTGGGGTTTATTACGATATAATCAAGATCGAATTTGCGGTACACATCAAGATCCTCTCCCCACTTTGCCTTTGCCCGCTTTACAAAGCCGGTCCAGAAAAAATCGGAAACCGGCACCTGGTCCCCTTCCCGGTTCGAAAGCGCCGCGAGAACTCTCGCCTCTTTTTGCTGCTTGGTATCAGGCATTTAACTTTCCCCCTTAACCGCAAAATACGGAACATTTTGCAAGACTTGCTTAAACAGTGTCTGTCCGCAAAGCCGCTTGCTTTGCGGACAAGGTTTCCGAACAAGTCAATTGTACAACCGCCCATTACAGGTGTCCAGAAAAAAGCGATGTTTGAGGGAGAAAATAATCTAAACGTTTAGATTATGTTAGCCCCCCTGCCGGCGGGCGCGGCGGCTCAGCAATCCGTCGCTACCCGCATGGCAATTTCCGCTTCTTTGGCGAGCCGCCCCGGATCGTTCCGTATGGTGCTGATATCCTTGAAAATGAACTCCACGGGGCAGCCGTAACGTTTACAGATCGTCCTGGTTCTTTCCAGATTTTTTTTTACCCGTTCCCCGTCGAAAGAATCCTCGGCCAAAAAAGCGGGGTTGGGCTTGCTTGAAACCACATAATCGCCGCCCAACTGTTCCGCGCACGATTCCCGGTTGGCCCAGGGGCTGACCGAGACCTTTCGCAAATGGGGAATGCGCTTTACTATCTTCATCTTGAGTTCCAAAGGTTCGCAGCAGCCGTAATACACCAGGCCGAAGCGCTCAAAGAGCGGCATAAGGTAGTTGATCTCGTATTCTTCAAACATGTCCGGCGATACCGTGGTGAGGGGCTGGGCCATGGCGTACATCCAGAGATCCCGCGTTCCGGGATTACGCTCATTGTAGCCGGGGGCCGGCAGATCGTCGGTCCACGCGCCGGTGGTATGGACCAGTGCCTGGGGATAGCGGTAAATGAGGTTTTGGGCCTCCAGTTGATCCAGCATGGACATATACGCTTCAACCATCCGTTTGATGAGGGCGTGCATCTTCTCCGGTTCGTCAATTATGCCGTATAGCACATCCGTTATGCTCATCCACATAGCGATAGGATCCCAGCATGAAAGATAGGCGTCGTAGCCCCAGCCTTCTTCCCGCAGGGGCATGATTCCGTCAAAGAGCCATTGGGCCTTTTCCATGCGGCGCTCTGTTTCAGGGGCGTTATGGCTGATTACGGGCATCCGTATCTTTTCCATTACGTCGTCAATCGACTTGAATTGATTCTCATAACGGTGGCTGACAACATCGTTGGCCGCGTCGGTGGACAGCGTTTGTTCCTGGATTTTCATGCCGAACAGGGCGCCGGGTATGTTGTTTACCGTTGTGGGCGCGCCGTCAATCGCCTTCGCCACCCGGATATAATCTTCCACCACCATATCCGCGGGAAAATATTCCCATTGAAAAAGGGTTTTGCGGAAACGATCCTCGTATATCCGGCATTCGGGATCTTCGCAGCGCAGGGTAAGTTTGCCGTCAATATTCAGTTCGTTCCAGCAAACCTGATCGAAGCTCACCATGGGACGTTCCGGTTTAAGCCCGTTGAGCCTGCGCCACAGCCGTTTCTTCTCCTCTTGTACCGGCAGAAAGGCGATCTCCGCAACCTTTTGCGCCAGTTCGCGTAAAACTATTCGATCCTGTTCAAGCTTCATTGCCCCCCCTGAAAAAGTGCGGGTATTCAGCCTCTCCCGCGCAACAGGCTGCTAAGCCGGCGGATACGGTCCATACCCGATGATAACAAGCCCGGTTTCAAACCCGCGTGGCCTCATCAAAGAGCGCCTGTATGTTGGCGGGCGGCACATCGGGCTGGATGGCCTCGTGGCTTGGAGAAATGATAAGACCTGTGGGAAAGAGTCTCCTGAGCTTTCGCACGTCCACGGCTACATCCTCCGGCGTTCCGTTCACAAGGAGACTCTGGGTATCCACGCCGCCGCAGAACGATACCCTGCCGCCGAAGCGTTTTTGCAGCGATTCCGCGTCCATGCCGGCGGCCAGAGCCTGTATCGGGTGAATGGCGTCAACGCCGGCCTCAATGAAATCGGGAATGGCCTCGGCGATGGAGCCGCAGGAATGATAGATAACTTTAAGGCCGTAACGCTTCGCCTGCCCGACCAGTTTCCGGCAGCCGGGGATGACAAAGCGCCGTACTAAATCCGGTGAAATCATAAGACAGCGCTGACTCCCCACATCGTTGCCGATAAGCACCGCGTGAATTTTCCCCTTTGCCGTCCTGTAAAAAATTTCGTTCGCGGTAAGATAAAAATCGATAATTTTATCGTTTACCGCTTCAAAAATATCCGGATTGGTGGCCATGTTCATCAGCGCGGTTTCCATGCCGAAGGCCGCGCAGGCGTCCTGGAAATGGGCAGACCAAAGCACGCCGAAACCAACCTTGCCCTCCGGCACATCCGAGACAACCCGCTCACATTCAGCCGGATCAATATACTTCACCGGATCGGGCCAGTTAAAGAAGTCAAGGTCTGAAAGTTCCTCGGCCTCGTTAAAACAGCCCGGCGCGGTCAGGGTGCGGTTTTCAGCGTCAACTTTGCCGTCAAGATACCAGTCAAAGGCCGCGTAAATCGCGTTGCTGTATTCAGAATGATAGGGAAGCTCGACCGCATAGAAATCATCGCCTGCCGCGACTTTAAGATCGTGCAGGTTCTGTACGCCATAATGGGCGAAGAGTCCCGGAAGCGATTTTGAATGCGGAATGCCAAGCCACGCGGCCGGTCTGTCCACGGGCCGCCGTTCAATCGTCGCGTAAAACCGTTCAATACTATTCATGCTTTAACCCCTGAGGCTTCAGTCGCAGTGAAACACTTCTTCCGCGTCCGCCCACCACTCGCCTTCTTTGCGGCTTTCAAGGGGCCGCTGACAGGGCTTACATACGTCCCACCATTTCTGCGTCGCGGGGTCCGCCGCCATTTTTGCCATGTCGGCTTCGTAATTGTCGCCGGTGTATTCAAAATAACTGAACAGTAACCCGTTATGATAATAAATGGAATAATTTTTTATGTTACAGTCCGCGATCATCTTCAACACATCGGGCCACACGGCGGCGTGCAATTTCTTGTACTCATCAAGTTTTTCAGGCCTTACGCCTATTACCGAACCGTAGCGTTTCATGGTTTCTCCTGTTAAGAAATACAGCCACGGACCACACGTACCTGTTGTTCGAATTTTGTTCTTCTGCCGTGGGCCCGTGGTTATAAATCAGTTTCCTACCACTGCGGGGGCTGGAAGCCCGCTACATTGGATTTGGTGATAATGTCCTGGGCAAGGTAACCCAGTTCGGGCTGTGGTTTACCGTTGAACCAGTCGCCCATGGCTTTAACAACAGCCGCGCCGTCGCCTTCGGCGGTCTGGTAGGTAATGGCCAGTACGTCGCCGGAGGCTACCAGGTCCATACCCTGCTTTGAATTGCCCGCGGCTACGATGAGGATGTCCGTCCTGCCCGCCTCCTTGATGGCGTCAACAGCGCCGATGGCCTGCGCCGAATCGTCGGCCAGGAATATCGCCTTGAGCTGGGAACCGAAACGGGTAATCCAGTCCGCCACAACCTGTTTGCAGGCGGCGGCGTCAAAGCCGGGGCTCTGGAAGTCCAGGGTCCTGATATTGGGCGCGTAGGTCTTGAGTTCCGTGCGGGGGCCGTACATACGGGCAAAGTAAGGAGAGCCGCCGGGGTTGTGGGTGATGTAGGCAATGCCGCCCTGTTTGCCCATGGCGTCGGCAAGGTCACGGGCGAGGCGGCGCATCTGTCCCCAATCATCCGGCCCGGTCCAGGTTACCATGTAGCGCATGGCCTCTGATGTGGCAAGGGTATTGGTCCCAAAAGCGGGAATCCCGGCCTGGTTGATCTTGCGGAACTGCTGTACCGCGGATTCCGCGTTGATCGGAATAACGCCGATGGCATCCGGCCTGGCGTTAATCGCCTGGTCGATCATCTGGTTCTGTACGTTGACATCCCAGTTCGGCGACCAGATATCGATCCTCATGCCCAGCGCATCGGCGGCTTTCTTTGCGCCGTTGGAATAGGCGGTTGTCCAGGGATGATCCCCGTGTACAATGAGGATGACATACTTGCCGATACTGCCGTTGGCAGGAGACTTGGCGGGGTTGATCTTGGCCCCGGCGTTCCAGCCCGCGTATTCCTGATCGTAATAACGCAGGGCGTCTTCCTCATCCAGAGCATCCGGATTGGCGGGCCGCGGCGGGACCTGTTTGGGGCTGAGGGGCGGCATCAGGATCTGCCCGTCCGTGCTCTTGACGCCTGATACATCCAGGGCAAGGGATTTTTGCAGGTTATCCGAAGCTACCGCTCCGCCGCCCTGCCTCCCGCCTCCGGCAAAGACCAGATTTCCACTGATAACCATTGCAATCAATGCCGCTAAAAACATCCGCTTTTTCATTCTTTCCTCCAAAGTGAATTTATTTATGCAAAGAGGTAAAACCCCCGGCATACCTGTTATGCGCCCTTTTGGGCAAGTTCCTCCAGCAGGATCGACCGCTCGCCCAAGCGCTTATTACGGAAATAGTTGGTTATGGTTTCGTATACTACGCAGGCGGCAAGCACCAGTCCGTTTACCAGTATCTGTACTTCGTATTTGCCGGAAAGCGAGGTAAGCACATTTGACATCACCATGAGGGCGTACACCGAGGCGTAGGTATTCCAAACGCTGCCCTTGCCGCCGGTCGTGGCGGTCCCCCCGATGATCGTGGCCGCAAGCGCGACAAGCAGCGGGGAAACTCCCTTTTCACCCAGATTTGGCAGGGCGGAACTCTGGCATATCGCGAAGATCGCGCCGCCTATCGCGCAGACAAGGCCCGACATGGTAAACACGGAGATAACCGTACCATCGCGTTTGATCCCCGCGAGCCAGGCCGATTCCTCGTTGCCGCCGATAAGGTAGATGTTCCGTCCCCAGCGCGTGTTCCGCATCAAAAACGCCACAACAATTACCACGAGCAGTACGAAAATTACTTTGGGGGACAAAGGCAGAAAGCCGAGCTTCATATTGAGAAAATCCGCAAAGGCGTAATCGCCTTTATCGCCTATCTCCGCGCCGCCGCAGTAAATATACATCGCGCCGCGCAGCACAAACTGCATACCCAGGGTTGTGATAAAAGAGTGTATTTTCGCCTTGCATACCAGTATACCGTTGATAAAGCCCACGGCAATGCCCGCCGCCGCCGCGACGCAGATGGAGAAAAGCCAGCCGTGGCCGGATAAGGTATGCATGCCCATAACCAGCACCGCACCCATGTTCGCCATCATGCCTACGGAAAGGTCCATGTGGCCCGCCACCATGCAGGCGGTAAAACCCAGGCCCAGCATGGCGTAAAGGACGGTACTGTCGAAAATGCCCTTCATGTTAAAGGCCGAGAAAAAATTCCGCGCAAAGAGGCCCAGGATCATCATCAACACAATAAGAATGTAAAAACGGTATTCGTTAATCGTCCTGCCTATACCCCGCGTTTTTTTGCCTTCCACAATTACCCCCTGCCCAGCTTCCGGGCGGAATTGGTATTGAGCCAGACGATGAACAGAAATACTATTCCCTGCACCAGCCACTGGTTAAAGGTCGGCACGCCCAGCAGATTCATAATATTACTCAACATACCGATAGTGATGACGCCTCCGAACACCCCCGTCATGCTCCCGGTTCCCCCGGCCAGGGTCATGCCGCCCAAAAGCACGCTCGTTACCGCGCGGAAATCATAGCCGTCGCCGGTGTAGTAGGCCCCGGTCTTCGACAGGGAGGCGAGGAAAATACCCGCTATGGAAGCGCATACCGCGTTAAACACATATACCAGCACAATGCAGCGCACCACATTGATCCCGGAGAGTTTTGCCACCGCGTAATTGGAACCCGTCACTTTCAGTTGGTTTCCGAAACGCGTATAGGTTAAGAGCAGGTGTCCTATTATAAACAGTAAAAACATTACAATTACGGAAATGGGTATGCCCAAAAGAGAGGTACGGGAAATTGCGTAGAACATCTCCACCGCCCGAAGGTTGTTTTTGGCGATAATGTCGGGATATATCTGCGTGCCGCTCCAGATCCAGCGCACAATGCCGCTCATCACAAAGTTAAACGCCATGGTCCAGATAATCGGATGGGCGCGGAATTTTCCCACCATGATTCCGCTTGTCAGGCCAAGGACAGAACCCGCGGCAATACCGCAGATAACCGAAGGCCAGAAGCCAAGCCATATCGTAGCGACGGATATCATGCCGGAAAACGCGATGATCATGGGCGCGGACATATCCGCGTAATTGGCCGAATAGGTAACAAAGGCCATGCCCACCGTAACCATGCCCAGAAGCGATATCGCCTGTATGGTTGCCCTGATGTTCGCGGACGTAAAATACTTGCCCGGGGCAACGATTGCGCCCGCTACCAACAGTAGCGCAATTACCACGTAAATACCGACCCGGTTTACCAGTACAATAAAGGTATTGTGCTTTATCAGCCGGGAGTCTGTTTGTTCATTCCGCAAGCCTGAGTTTGTCATGCGACAAATTCCCCCTCGCCGTTAGCCGCAAGCAGTAAGGACCGCTCGCTCATGTTTTTCCTTTCGATACCGCCGATGACGTGTCCCTGCCTCATGATCACCGCGCGGTCGCACAGCCCGACCATTTCCGGCAGATCCGAAGTAAAGAGAATCACCGCGTTTCCCCGCGCCGCAAGGGCGGCAATGGCCCGGTGAATTATCTCTTTCGCGCCTATGTCAACGCCGCGGGTAGGTTCGTCAAGGATCATCACCTTTGGCTCGGCGGCCATCCACTTTGCCATCAACACCTTCTGCTGGTTGCCGCCGGAGAGGTTATGTACCGGACGCTCCGTATCGCGCGGATAAATCGAAAGCGCGTCTATCAGTTCAAAAACCTTCCCCCGGTTCTTGCGGCTGACATAAAGCGGCCCGCGCGACAGCCGGGGGATAATACCGGCAAGGCTGTTCTCGGCGATGGTCAGCGGCAGGGCAAGCCCGTCAATTTTGCGGCTTTCGGTCAGGTACACGACGCCCTTGTCTATCGCGTCGCCCATGTTCCGTATCTTTACTTTCCCGCGGTTGATATACACATCCCCCGAGTCCAGCGGATCAATACCGATAACCGAGCGGGCGAGTTCCGTCCGGCCCGCACCGGCAAGGCCGCATACGCCGAGTATCTCCCCTGAACGCACGGTAAAATTGATATTATGGAAGAACCCGTAGCGGCTCAGGTTTTCCACCCTGAACAGCTCCTCCCCGATCTCCACTTCTTTTTTTGAGTAAAATTCCCCCAGGGAACGGCCGACCATCAGTTCCACGACATTTTCGGTGCTAACGTCTTTTACCGCACAGGTTTTGACGTGTTTGCCGTCCCGCATGACGGTAATCGTATCGGCAATTTCAAAAATTTCCTGCAGGTGATGGCTGATGTACGCAATGGCGATTCCCTGCGATTTAAGCTGCCTGATAATGTCGAACAGGCGCGCCACTTCCGCGCTCGAAAGGGCCGAAGTCGGCTCGTCCATCACCAGCACCGCGGGATTTCCGCCCAGCACCTTGGCAATCTCGACAAGCTGGGCCTCGCACTGGCTGATTTCGGAAATGGCCATGCCCGGATCAAGATCGAGGCCCACCCGCTCCAAAAGCGCCTTTGATTCCCCCGCCACAGCCTTCCAATCGATAAGAGGCGTTCCCTTTATTCGGGGGAGCCGGCCCGCAAGCAGATTTTCTTCTATGGAGATAGGACGGGCAAGGCTCAATTCCTGGTAGATCATCCCGATACCGTTGGCTTTGGCCGCCGCCGGACTGTGCAGCGTAACCGGCTTTCCCCCGATCAGCACCTCGCCGGTATAATCGGTAAAGGAACCCGCCATGATCTTCATCAAGGTTGATTTGCCCGCCCCGTTCTCGCCGACCAGCGCGTGAACCTCGCCCGGCTTCACGCTGAAACTCACATCGCTCACCGCCAGGGTACCGGGGAACGATTTTGAAACATTTTTCATCTCAAGGGCAAATTCTGAAAGTTGGCTCACCTTGTTACCGCTCTCCTTTTATACATCAAAATAGTATAAGTCGCTCTCCCCGCCCGGACAATTCCTTTTTTTGCTCATAAATTCCGAAATATTGCTATGGGTCTGCGGCCGTATTTTTCATCCGCACGCTTCGCGTGCATTACCAGGGCATCATAAATGACGCGGCTGCCGATTGTGACTTTTGCGAAAAACATAATTACTTGTACGCCTTTACCGCCCTGTACATTGCCATCATATTCTCCGGGGGAACGTCATGGAGGATATTGTGAACCGTGTTAAAAACAAAACCGCCGTCCCTGAAAAAAATGTCGACCATCCGGCGGGTGTGGCCGTAGACCTCGTCCGGCTTTGCCCGGTTGAGTACCTGCTGGGTATTACAGCCGCCGCCCCAGAAACACACGTCTTTGCCGTATTCCCGCTTGAGGGCCGCCGGGTCCATGTCCTTGGCCGAGATCTGCACCGGGTTGATGATGTCGTAGCCCGCCTCGGCAAGGTCGCCTATAATGGGAAAGATTGAGCCGCAGGTGTGGAGAAAGGTTTTCATCCTGCTGTGCCTGTGGACATATTCGCAGAGTTTTGTATGGCGGGGTTTGAAAAGGGTCTGATATTTTTCGCGGGACATGAACATCCCCGTGCCCATCCCCAGATCGTCGCCGAAACGCAGTATGTCAACCACATCGCCCACCGCGGCGCACACTTTTTCAAGCGAGGAGAGGTGAATCTCCATCAGCGCGTCCAGCAGCCGCTCGACCTCCTCCGGCTCGGTGTAAATATCCATGAGGAAGTTGTCCATGCGCCGCAGGAAGGTGCCCCATTCAAAGAGGTTGCAGCCGCAGGTGATAACCAGGGCGCGGCCGCTCTGTTCGCGGAGTTTGAGCGCGCGGCGCCGCAGTTCCCCCCAGAAATCCGGCATGGCGGCGTTATCCCAGGGGCTGTGGGCCAGCTTCTGCCAGTGGACCTTGTTCATCGCGGCGGGCAGATTACGGTAATCGTCAGGGTAGCCGTCCAGGTACGGAAAGACCATCTGGTCAAAACCAGTGGTCCCCTGCGGCATTTTGGCGATAATGCCGTCTTCGTCGCAGGCCGCCATGGCGCCGTTTTCCGCGGGCACGGGCCGGAACCACGCCGGGTACTGGGCAAGTGTCCCGTCCGCCAGGGTGATATCGTACCAGTCTTCCGGCCTGTCGTTAAAAGTACGCCCGATGCAGAGTACATCCACCTCCAGGGCGTCAAGTACATTGAGTTCCGGCTGGGCCACCTGCTGTACCACGTCGTAGACCTTGTTGCAGCGATCATTGATGCCCAGGGCGTTTTTGAGCTTGTTATAGCCCATTGCTGAAATGCCGGAACTCGGCGTACCGCCCAGGTCCAGCGGCAGCTTTTCCGGCTGCCTGTGTTCCACGCTCTGCAATACATAATCCCGCGGCGACATGATTCCTCCATAGAACCGCAAAATGCGGAACATTTTGCATGACTTGTTTAGGCTGTTAAACAGATCCCCGGACAAGTCAATTGTATAGCCGCCTGTTGCATATTGTCCAGAAAAAAGCGATACTTAAGGGAGAGATTTTTCTAAACGTTTAGATTGAAGGGATCATGGCGACTATCAAAGACGTGGCTCGGGAAGCGGGGCTGAGTATCGCCACCGTATCCTGCGCCCTGAGCGGCAAAAAAAATGTTTCCCATAATTCCCGGATAAAGGTATTCGTGGCCATTGAAAAACTCAACTATGTTCCCAACGAGAGCGCCCGCAAGCTCAAGCTCCGCACCAGCCGGGACATAGGGGTTCTGCTTACCAGCATAGACGATCTTTACCACAGCGAAATATTCAAAGGGATCACAACGGTAATTCAGGAAAACGGTTTTTCCGTTAATATCGGTTTTTCCAATAACCAGCCGCGGGTAGAGAAAGAAATTATCGCAAATTTTATTTCCCGGAATTTTGCCGGGATCATCCTGATAAGCTGCCTGGCAAACGATCCGGTCTATATTCGGAGCCTGCTTTCTTCCAAAATACCGGTGGTCTTTGTGGAACGGCGGCCCCGGAAAAAAAACATCAACTTTGCGGGCATTACAAACAAAAAAACTATAGGATTCCTGGTGGACAGACTCAGGGCGGCAGGGTATAAGAATATCTGCCTTTTCTGTGGGAATCCCGTAATCTCAAGCGAAAGCGATTGTGTTACCGCGTTTAAGGAACGGTACCTTAAAAAACGGCGCGGAACACGGGACCGGATCAACTATACCAATATGACGCGGGAAGACGCCTTCCGGGTGGCCCTTGCGGAATTTTCGGCCAATCCCGGTCCCGAAGCAATCATCGCGACTTCGGGAAATATAGCCCACGGGATTCTGGAAGGCGCGAGGGTACTGGGAGTTTCTCTCGAAAAGAGCGTCATCATTGCCTTTTCGGAGGAGACCTGGATGGATACCCGATACCTTCCCGGAGCGCTTCACACATCCCGGCCCGCCTTCAAACTGGGATCCGGCGCGGCATCGCTTCTGCTGCGGAACATCAGGGGTGAAACGGAAAAGCCGGAAACCCTGCTGTTAGACGACAATATTCTTAATACCGGCATTGCCATACCCCGGTATGTTCCACAGAAAAAAGAGAAAAATCCCGGGAAAATCCCCGAACTCCGTATCCTCATGCTGAACACCTTCTTTGCGGCCGGGGCCATGGAAATACTTGCCGGGAAATTCCGCAACGACTGCGGCGCCGCACTTGTCATTGAGACGGATACCCAGAACCGCCTGCTTGACAGAATAATGAACGATTCTTTCGCGGGTAAGCCGCGCTACGATATCTACATGTTTGATATTCCCCATCTCAATTATCTTGCGCAGAATGAATGTCTGGAAGATATCAGCGATTTTATTAGTTCCGATAAAGACTATTTCAACTCCATCACAAAGAAAATGCTCGACAATTCCCTGTATCAGAACCGCTACTACAGTATTCCTTTTGTAGGCGGCGCGCAATTGATGTTTTACCGTATTGATCTTTTTGAGGATCCCATCATCTCAAAGGATTATTTTAATATTCATAAAACCAAACTGCGGCCCCCCCGGACATGGCAGGAATTTAACGCCGTTGCCCGCTTTTTTACCCGGAGACACAATCCCGCCTCGCCGGTGGAATTTGGCACGAGCTGTCCGGGAATAATTGCGGAAGAATTATGCCCGGAAATTTATTCGCGCATCTGGGGTTTCGGAGGACGCTTCTTCGGCAGAAACAACCTGCCGCAGTTTTCTTCGGGAAACAACGCCGAAGCTTTTGAAAACCTCAAGGAACTGCAAAACTATACCCCCGGCCCGATTTTTTCCACCAGCATCATCGACACGGTGCGGGACTTTTACAGCGGGAAAACCGCCATGCTTATAAGCTACACATTATACGCCTCAAAAATAATGGACGCCATTAACCGTAACATATTCGGCAAACTGGGCTTTACGTTTATACCGGGCCGTTCCCCTATTTCAACAGGCTGGAATTTGGGGATCAACGCCTTTTCAAATAAAACAGAAATCGCGTGCAAATTTTTTAAGTGGCTCTACCGGCAGGATGTAAATTACTATTTTACCATTCTGGACGGCCAGTCAACTTCGGTATTTCCCTATCAGAATAACGAACTGCTCAAATTTTATCCCTGGATGCAGATCACCGGAGAAAACCTTAAACTTGCCCGGAAGCGCAACCCGCACACAAAAAACGCCATTGTTATTCCCTGGAACAAAATTGAAGACATTGTTTACCTTTATACCCGGCGTATGTTTGAAGGAGAAGCGACGGAAACCTGCCTTAAAAATATTGATGAAGGGATTACGGCTCTTATGGATATTTACGGCCATTTCTACCAGAGGCAGCATGAAAACCAGTGACTTTTTCTTCGGGCTTCCCTCTCACCTAATCGCCCAGTACCCTCCTGAACAACGGGGGCACAGCCGCCTTATGACCCTGGACCGGAAAACGGGGAAGCGGAGACATTGCGCGGTCGCGGACCTTCCCCGGCTCCTTGTACCGGGGGACCTGCTGGTGTTTAACGACTCCAGAGTCCGCAAAGCGAGGATTGCAGGCGTATCGGAAACAAGCGGCGCCAAAGTGGAATTTCTGCTTTTAAGCCCGTGTCCCTCCGCCCGCGCCGGGGGCAGCGCGTGGAAAACCCTTGTCCGGCGCTCCAGGCGGCGAAGGAGCGGCAGCCGCTACATGTTTTATGGCGAAGAGGGGCGGGAAATCGCCCGCGCCGAAATCACCGGCGGCGAAGGGGAGTACCGCGTCCTTGAGTTTGACCGGCGCGTAGACGACGAGTGGCTTGACCGTTACGGGCACATTCCCCTTCCCCCCTATATCAGGCGCGAAGACACCCCGGCGGACGCGGAACGCTACCAGACCGTGTACGCCGCGGCCCACGGCTCCGCCGCAGCGCCCACCGCGGGACTGCACTTCACCGGAGAACTCCTGGGCCGCCTCGCAGAGGCCGGCATCGAAAGCGCCTTTATCACCCTCCATGTGGGGCTTGGAACCTTTCTGCCGGTGCGCGGCGAATATGTTGAAGACCACGTAATGCACGAGGAACAGTTCAGCATTGACGAAGAAAATGCCGCCAAAATTGAAGGGACAAAAGCTGCCGGCCGCCGTCTGGTTGCCGTGGGCACTACCAGTGTCCGCGCGCTGGAAAGCGCCTGGGACTCAGGCGTCCTGAGGCGGGGACAGGGCGCTACCTCAATTTTTATCCGTCCCGGCTACCACTTTAAGGCTGTGGAGGCCCTGTTCACCAACTTCCACACCCCCGAATCCACCCTGCTGATGCTCGCCGCCGCTTTTGCCGGCAGGGAACTGATCCTGGAAAGCTATGCCGAGGCGGTCCGCGAAAACTACCGTTTTTTCAGCTACGGCGACGCCATGCTGATTGAGTGAGAGGCCGGCCGCCCCGGGGCGGGCGCATTACTTTCAAGTTCCGGGATTATTCTGTTGCCGTACTGTTATGCGAACAGGCGAATATCGCCGCAGGTGATAGAGGATGCGGCGTATACAGACATGGCGTGCGGTACATCTGAGGGAACCGGGTCCTTGTGGACATCCAATCCAATGTAGTATTCTTTATATACGTGTCCCCTGTGTTAAATATGGTAATTTTAGCCACAGGTAGTAAGCCTGCGATTTTTAATCGGGACGCTTCATATTGTCTCTGAGGCTGCGCCTTGAAAAAGCCGGAGGAGGAGCTGTTTTTGAATTTCGGGATCATCGGCGCGGGCCGTATTGCAGAAAAATTTTCTTTAACCTTTGAGCACGGTCTTGTGCCGGGGGGCCGTGTTCTGGGAGTGGCTTCCCGCGACATGAACCGGGCAAGGCAATTCGCCCTTGTGCATAACATCGGGAGGTGCTACGGCGCCTACGGGGAACTTTTCGGCGATCCCGGCATAGACGCCGTATATATCGCAACGGTAAACACCGAGCATTTCCGCTGCTGCGAAAAAGCCATAGCAGCGGGAAAGCATGTTCTCTGTGAAAAACCCCTGGTTATGAACGCGTCCGATGCCCGCGTTTTGGCGGCCATGGCGGAGGAAGCGGGGGTTTTCCTTATGGAGGCGATGTGGACACGTCTCCTTCCGGCCGTATTGACAGCGGAAGAATGGGTTAAACAGGGACGTATCGGCAATCCCAGGGGCATTAAAGCAAGCCTCTGTTCCCGCCGGAACCCGGAGCAATACAGGCGGCTTTTTGATCCCCTGATGGGGGGCGGCGCCCTTTTGGACCTCGGGGTCTACTGCCTGCATCTGGCAAAGCAT
>JAIROT010000205.1 GCA_031257385.1 Treponema sp. | reverse complement strand
GTGGTTCCCCTGCTGGATCAGCGGCTTTCCGCCGGGCCGGGGGCCGCCCTGCCGGAGGCGGACGAGGCCAAGGCCCTTATCCGGGTTCCTGGGTATCTTGCCCGGTATGGGGAGAATATCGCCGCCCTGGAAGTAGACGGGGACAGCATGGAGCCGACCCTCCACCGGGGGGACATGGTGGTCTGCGATTCCCTGGGCTGGTCCGGGGAGGGGATATACGCGGTCAGGATGGGCGGTTCCGGGTTTGTAAAGCGTATCACCAAGGCACCGGGAAAGGTGGTGATTATATCGGATAATCCCAAGTACCCTCTGTGGGAAGAACCGGAGGGGAGCGAGGATTTCGCAATCATCGGGCGGGTACACTGCGCGATAACGAAGGTGGAGTAAAGGAGGAAAGAGAATGAAAAAGGCGGGGATTGTAGTTGGATTATTATTGATTTCTATTGTCTCTTGTAATGAGAAAGAAGCGGATAAACTAGAAAAGTTTACCCCTATCTTTACAATGACTGTTAGTGAAAACAATACAGGACATCTATTTACCGTTCAGACAAACTTGCCAGAAAGCACAGAGTTGCTTGCTTCGCTTTATGATGAAACAGGTGAAGAAATTTTAGCGCAGGACAAGAAAGTAGTTAATGACGGTGTGTCCATATTTGGCCCTTTCAGAAATCAGCAGGGGAAATTATCTGGAAAATATATTCTTTCAGTAACAATGCCTGTAATGCTTGTCCAAAATGAAAAGGTAAAAAAAATTCTTGGTGAAAACGGAGAAAACATAGAAAGCGCATTTTTGTTTAACGAGTTTGATTCCGTTGGACTAGAACAGCAATTTGATATTGAGCTGTCTGCCAATACGCAGGGGCTAACCTTTGATGAATTTAAGGCGGTATATAATACGAATGCGGAAAAATTTTCCGCAGAACCGGTAAACGACTGGAGCGTCAGTGTCGGAGAAAAAGCAAATACCGCTAGTTGCAATTTCGAGAACAATAGCATAATCATCATGTTTGAAAATACAGAGCCTTATTATGTAACGGGAAGCATGTTCGTTTTTCAGTCGCAGGGAGATCAGTTAAAGACTCTTCAGGCATTGTTTAGAGCTTATGCATTGGCCTTATCTTTTGAGCCGGAGGAAACCCCGGAAGGTATTATTAATTTTTACCAAACCCTTTTTAACGCCGAGCCGAATACCTCATTAAAATCGAAAAGTGGTAATACCTACTCTGCCCAAGAAGTCCAGGGAAACATGATTATAGCGATATCAAAAGGGGAGTAGAGGCCATGAGCGACGAACAGCAGGAGGAAAATTATGCCGGACGATGAGAAGGAACAGCCCGTGACAGAACCGGAGCAGGGGAAAGAGCAGCAGATAGAATTTGGTACAGAAAGGCCGGATTCTTTCCAGGTTACCAATTCAGATGACGGTACAAAAAAACCGCGACAATAATTATCGGGGTAGCAATAAAAAACATCATACCGGCAAGAAGGAAGCGGCTTCGGTAAGCTTCAATTTTCTTATTATGGCGTATGTATTTATCAAGCGACGCAATGCCGAAGCCGAAAAGATGATACATATCAGCTTTGTAAAAATCACCGGTAAAATATGAACCCGGCATTCCTTTGCTCAAATACATGCTTCTTGGAAAGACCGCAAGCAGCAGAAGGATGACGGTCACGGCCAGGCCGAAAGAAGCAAAGAGTAACATCGCGGTCTCCGGTCTTTTGTCAGCCTCCTCCCATATACCGATCAGAAAACCCGTTGCCGCCGAGAGGATGGGCAGTGCGATGGCCAAAAGAGAAAATGCCTTACCGTTCAGGTTGTTGACAGACTCAATAAGCCGGTCATTGTATTCGGCGGCCTCGTTATAAAAAAACTCCGCTTTTTCCCTGTCGACTTTCGACCAGTCCATTTTTCTAAAATCCACAGTTTCCTGTTTTTTCATAGCGAGCCTCCTATTGTCTCATTAATATAACGCAGGCCCTTTTCCCTTAGCTACCCGCTCGGGCCGGGGGGCCGCATAAACGCCTCCTAATATATACTCCTCTTCACTAACCGCTGTTATTGCGCGGCGAGTTCATCAATAGCGGCCTGAACGGTGACGGCCGTTAAACCGGACGCGCCGTTATCGTAAGCCAGATCCGCCGCCGTCCGCCCCGCGATTGCCTCGGCGGCGTCAACGATCTTCGCGCATACTTCGCGTATGCCGTCATACGCCTTTCCTCCCTCAACCGCGACGGCGGCGTCAAAAGACTCTCCCCGCAATGCCCTGGCCAGCGTCTCTATCGCGTTCGCAAGCGCGTTTATTTCATTGCTGTACATACCATTCCCCCGAAAAATAAAAGTGACGGCCGCCAGTCCGGCCGCCTGGACATCCGAAAACTCCCTTTCATATTACGGTAATAGCATACATGATGTTCCAACAGAAAATACAATAACCGTGATTATTATATCCGCATCCCGAATGGCCGTTATGCTCAAGGCATGAACATACAAAGAGATCTTTTGACGGTCAATCCCTTTTCCCGGCCCGGCAAGAAACTGGACAAGGTGAAGGCGCTGGCCGTTCATTGGGTCGCCAATGCCGGAACCACGGCGAAACAAAACCGGAACTATTTCGAGTCCCTCAAAGACCAGTCTCTGAACGATGCCTCGGCACGTTACGCTTCCGCCCATTTTATTGTGGGTATTTCCGGCGAGGTAGTCCAGTGTATTCCCGGCGAGGAAGTGGCCTACCATGTGGGTGCGAAAAAGTACACGCCGGAAGCGGTAACGGCGTTTGGGTATATTCCCAACAACTGTACTATCGGGATTGAGCTTTGCCATCCCCGCGATGACGGCCAATTCAGCACGGAAACACTCCGGGCAGCGGGGGAACTCTGCGCCCTGCTCTGTATTCAATTCGATCTCGATCCCGCAAAGGACATCTGGCGTCATTTCGATGTTACCGCGAAAGTCTGCCCCCGGTGGTTCGTTGAACATCCCGAAGCGTTTGATGAATTCAAACAAAGCGTGGCCGGAGCGGTAAACCGGCTGCGGAGGTAAGCGATGGAAACACCTGAAACCACGGCGGGAAAAAACGGCCCCGCCGCCAAGGACGTGTCCCTCAAATCAATGATCATTTCGGCGGTCTGGATAGGGGGGATGTCATTGGCGAAAGCGTTCTGGGGCCTGGTAACGGAAAAGGCATTCGGCCTTACGATGGACGAAATTGTTTTGTCCGGTATTATCATGGCGACGGTATTTTCCCCGGTTTATCTTTCCATAATTCTGGACAAGATCAAAGACATAAAGATCGGATAGGAGGAGCGATGTGCGGAGCGAACAAAAGATTTTTTGTATGCTTGCTGCTTGCCTTGTTATTTTCTGCGGCGGTGGGTGTGCTACAGGCGGAGGAACCGGGGCAGTGGTATCTGATATCGGAACCGGAGCTGCGGAGTATCGAGCAATACAAAGCGAACAGCGAGCGGGAGAAGCAGAACTGGCTGTCACAGGTGAGGGAGTTACAAACGACAGCCGCGAACTCAACCGTGAGATCGGTGAAATTGGAAGCGGACTCGGTGAGCTTGAATCAGCGATTGGCGCGGGAGCAGACCGAGCGGGAGAGCTGGCAGACGCAGGCGCGGCAATTGCAGAAGCAAGCCGGGAACTCCGAAACCAGGGCGAACAGATTAGCGCTGGAATCGGAGCGGTTGAACACGCAATTAGCGCAAGCCAGGGAAATGAACCGGAAATTGGAACAATCCTACAACGAATCCGAGGCCGCCTGGTTGACCCTGACCTCGTTGACGAATGGCGAAATCGCCGATCTGAAACAGGCGCTGGCGGACAGGACTCTGGAAGCGGAGAGTTATAAGGGCAAAGCCGTCTTGCGGCTGGTGATCATTATTGCATTGCTGGTTGCCATAGCGAGATATACCGCTTTCAGGGTAGGCCGGTTTTTCAGGATCATTTAGCTCATCAGAATAATCGCCGTTATCATAAATCCGGCAACGGCTTTTTTTATCATGGCATAAGTGGAGGTATGTGTGGAAATAGCAAAGTTCGTGCTGACGGCAACCGGTACGTTTCTTTCGGTTCTTGGTTTTTCATTCGCGGTTTTCCAATACTGGAAAAAGAAACAGGATGAGAAATTCGAGGAGTTAAAAAAAACAGTATCGGAATCGGTACGCGCCGAGGGCCAGTCGCGTACCGGCGATATATCCCGTCTTGACAAGCGCATTGAATACCTTGAGCGGAGCGTTTTACACGCCCTTGAGAGCCGCCTGAGTGTTATTGAAGGCGAGCTAAAAAGTATTAAACCGATATTACAGGCTATTCAAAACTGGTTTATCAACAACACGCCGTCAGGGGGTAAATGATGACCAATATTTTTTTACCGCTCCAGAGGATCGTCATTTTGCAAGGGCTTGAACAGGCGTCCGGGCGGGAACTTTCCAACGAGATGATCCAGCGGCTTCTAGTACCCAGTCAGTATCATATATGTGAATAATATGATAAAATCTTGGTTATAGTCACCAACACGGAGGGGAAACTATGACCAAGAAATACAACGTCACGTTGACGGAGGAAGAA